>CAZWUZ010000281.1:2343-4952 GCA_964637655.1 uncultured bacterium
GCGGTTGACGCCTTCGATAACCTGATCACCGATTACGCGGCGACGGGCAACGGCGTGCGCGTCAGCGTCGTCGGGCGCGGCACGGTCACCCCGGTGACGGTTGACGCCGGGCAGTTCAGCGGCGGGGTCGCGCGTCTGTCGGTGACCCACCCGGTGGCGGAAGCCGTCACGGTGCGCGTCATGGAACGCGACGGTCGCGCCCGCGGCGAGAGCACTGCCATCACCGTGCGCGCCGGCAGCATCGACCATTTCGACGTCGCCGTGCCGGCGCTGGCCCGCGCGGGCGAACCCTTCGCCCTGGCGCTTACCGCACGCGACCGCTTCAACAACCTCATCACCGATTATGCCGACCGCTTCCGCGGCGTGGCGCTGACCGCTGACGGGGCGGGGAAACTGACTCCGCCGCTGGTGGCGGCATCGCAGTTTGTCGACGGGACCGCGCGCGTGCAGGTCAGCTATGACGCGGCGGAGGAACTGAGCATCAGCGTGCGTGACCAGGAACGCCCGGCGGCCGGGCGCAGCACCCCGGTGCGCGTGACCGCCGGCCCGCTCGCCCGTTTCGCGGTCATCGCGCCGCGCGCCGGGGTGGCCGGTGCCGCTTTCCGCGTCGCCCTCGAGGCGAAGGACGCCTTCGGCAATACGCTTACCGACTATGCCACGCGCGGGCGCGGAGCGGAACTTTCCGGCAGCGGCAGCGGGCGGCTCGAACCGCTCTTTGTCTCCCCCGACCAGTTCCGCAACGGCGTCGCTTTTGCCACCCTTGCCTACACCGGGGCGGACAACGTTATCATCACCGCGCACGAGCGCGGGCAGCGCGCGGTCAGCGGGGCCAGCGAGGCCATCGCCTTCACCGCCGGCGCGCTCGGGTCGTTCACCGTCGAGGCGCCGGAAACGGCCGAAGCGGGCATCCCCTTCACCGTGCGCGTGCAGGCAGCTGACGTCTATGGCAACATCATCCGCGATTTCGCGCGCGGCGGCCAGACGGTCATCCTGCGTCACAGCGGGTCGCTCCCCGAGGCGGAGACGAACATCGCGGCGGGGCAGTTCATCGACGGCATCGCCAGTGTCAGTGTCACGTACCGTCTGGCGGAGCCGCTCACCATCGTCGCGCGGCAGCAGCAGGGGAGCATCAGCGGCAGCAGCCGCACGGTCACCATCCAGCCGGGCGCACCCGACCATATCCGGGTGACGGCGCCGGCCACCGCGGTCGCCGGCACGCCCTTCACCGTCACCCTGCTTGCCGAGGACCGCTACAACAACCGGGTTGCTGATTTCGCGGCGCGTGGGATGGACGTGCGCATTGCGGTGGCCGGCACGGTCGCCCGCGACCCCGAAGTCGTGCCGGCCGGACGTTTCAGCCAGGGGCAGGCGCAGGCGGTACTCAGCTACCAGAAAGCGGAACGTATTGTTATTCGCGCCGAGGACCGCGAGGGGAACACCCTCGGGCTCAGCGGCCCGCTGACGGTGAGTGGCGGGGCGCTCGCCGCCTTCCGCGTCACCGCGCCGGTCGAGGCGACGGCAGGTGAAACCTTCCCCGTGCGTCTCGTCGCCGTCGACGGGTTCGACAATGTCATCACCGATTACGACCGGCAGGGGAGCGGCGTGAAACTTGCCGGCAACGGGGTCGGGACGCTGGTTCCGGTCAGTGTCGCCCCCGCCCTCTTCCGCGACGGCGTGGCGGTCATTGCCTGCCGCTACCATACCAGCGAGATTATCAGCATCAGCGCAGGTGAAGAGCGCGGGCTGGCGGCGGGGACTTCCGCCCCGGTGCGCGTGCAACCGGGCGCGCTCGACCACTTTGTCCTGACCTCCCCGGCGGCGGTGATTGCCGGGCAGCCCTTTACCCTGCGCCTCGAGGCGCAGGACCGCTACTATAACACGTTGCGCGAGTATGCCCGCAGCGGGGCCGAGGTGGTGCTCGGCACCGACCGTGGCGGCGAACTGACCCCGGCGACGCTCGGGGCGGACGCGTTTGCCGCCGGGGTGGCGACAACCAACCTGACCATTACCCGCGCCGGCGATTTCCGCATCCTCGCGCGCGCGGGCGCGGCGCAGGGGCTGAGTGGCGCGCTGAGTTGCGCCCCGGCCGCGGTGGCGCGCTTCCGCGTCGAGGTCATTGGCACCATCCGTGCCGGCGAGCCGTTTACGCTGCGCCTCGCTCCGGAAGACGCCTACGGCAACCGGGTTACCGGTTTCACCAGCCGGCAGGAACTGCTGCACCTGAACGCGTCAGGGAGCGGCAAACTGCTCCCCGCGACGGTGCATCCTGCGGCATTTACCGACGGGGTGGCGGAACTGCAGGCGCTCTACACGCGCGCTGAGGCGGTGGAAATCACCGTGCGCCCGGCCGGTCCCGCGGACAACGCGATGCGGGTTATCGATGACGTGGTCGTCACCGGTGGCGGCGCCGACGCGGTGCAGGTGCGCCTGATCGGCAATGCCCCGCTGGTGTGCCGTGATGTGCGGCTCGCCGAACCGCGCGTGCTCATGGCCGACCTGCCCGGGGCCACGCTGGCGGGTGACGCGCGCAAACTTACGTTCACCACGGGGCCGCTCGCCCAGGTGCTGCTGACGCTGGAAGCGCAGGAGCCGGTGCCGGTGGTCCGGCT
>CAZWUZ010000282.1:0-4936 GCA_964637655.1 uncultured bacterium
GAAAGCGACATCCCGTTTGCGCGTGGCGCGGCGCAGCAGTTCGTTGGAGAAGTACATGAAGAGAAAGCCCGCGAGCGCACTCGCCCCGGCATGGGCATGCAGCCGCGCGGCCTGCGGCAGCGCGACCAGCAGCGGTGCGGTGATGAGGATGCCGCCGGCAAAGCAGAGACAGGGGTCCTTCATCCGCTCCGCCCACTCGCGATGGCGATGGATAAACAGTATCCCCGCGCCGTTGACCAGCGCGGCGGCCAGCGCGAACAGGGCGATCCAGTGCGGCGTGGTCACCGGTTTCCTCCACCGGCCTGCACCTGCGCCGCCAGTGCCGCGTAGTCAGGGTAGAGATAGGGGCGGTCGGGAATCCCGATGGGCGTGACCTCATCATCGGTGATGTAGGCATACCAGCCCGCGTTCTGCGGCAGGCGGCGGAAGGTCAGCGTGCCGCGGATGTGGAACCATTCGTCGTACGCGCTGTCATCCGCGCCGCTGCGGTTGGCGACGACGATGCCGATCGGCTGCAGGTCGGCGATGCAGCAGACCATGAGCATGCGCACCATGACCAGGTCCGTCGACTGCAGGTCGATGGCGTCGTCACCACCGCCATCCGGGGCAAGCGTCAGCGTCGCCTCGGTGCTGATGCGGTAGGTGTGCGCGGCGATGCCGGTATCATCGAGCGCGTCGAGTTCGGCATAGACCTGCTGCACGGTAAGACAGCGGTAGCCGTCGGCATCAAGCGGCGCGTCGACCATCCCCCCCGCGATGCGTGGCGGGGCGAGCGAGCGGAAGCGCACGGCCGTGAGCAGCGAATGGTCCACCTGCGGGGTGATGACGAGCAGCGCGGCCGGCACGAGCAGCAGCAGCGAACCGTCGACCCGCCAGACGCCGCGGCGCAGCGCGGGCACGGCCAGCAGCAGCAGCAGCACGCACCCCCAGGCCCCCCACGTGACCGGGGTGATAAAGCGCGGGGCGATGTAGACCGTCAGTTCGTCAGCAGCCGCCACGCGCAGTACCCCGGCCGCGAGCAGCGCGAGCGCGAGAAACGCGACGCGGTTCATGCCAACACTCCCGTCGCGGAGACCAGCGCCGCCACCAGCAGCACGAGCATGGCCAGCGTTACAAAAGCAATTGCGGTAAACCGCCAGCCGAAGACGCGCTGGTACATTACTGCCAGCTTGATGTCCGCCACCGGGCCGAACCAGAGGAAGGCGAGTTGTGCCAGCGGCGGCACGCCGACGAGCGCATAGGCGACAAACGCATCCGCCTCCGAGCAGACCGAGAGGATAAAGGCGAGCAGCATCGCCGCCGGCACCCCGAGCAGCGGCCAGTCAACCGACAGGTCGGCAAGTTTACCCACCGGGAGTGTCAGCGTGACGGTCGCGGCCACGGCGGCGCCAAGCGTCAGGTAGGCAAAGATGCGCGACGCGTCAGTGACGAAGGTGGCGCCGAAGCGCACCAGCCGCGACTGGTGTTCCTCTTCCGTCACGCAGTGGCAGCCGTGCCCGTGGGCACAGAGCGCGCGCGGCTCGGGGAGGGCGCGGCGCAGCAGGAAGGCCGCCGCCAGCGCGACGATGAACGAGCCGCCGCCGCGCAGCAGCATCATGCTCGTACTGTCGTTGAACGCGACATAGGTCGAATAGAGGACGATGGGCTGCACTGCGGGGGCGGCGTAGAGATAGGCGAGCAGCGGGCCGGTCGCCATCCCCTTGGCGCGCAGCCGCGCGACGACCGGGATGATCCCGCACTCGCAGACGGGGAAGACGAAGCCGGCGAGCGCGGCGGCGGCGATATTGAGCGCCGTGCCGCGCCCCGACAGGCGCTGCAGCAGCGTCGCGGGGACGAAAACCTCGAGCAGCGCCGAGACCAGCGCCCCGAGCACGATGTACGGGAAGGCCTCGAGCAGCGTCCCCGTGACGAGGGCGCCGAGCGTGGCGATGGTACTCAACGTCATGCGCTGTCGCTCCGTTCCATCTCAGGGGAGACCCGAAGCAGCGCGGTGCAGCAGGCGGATTTCCTCCGCGCGCAGCACCCGCCGGTAAAAGCGCAGTTCGTCGATGGCACCGTCATAGCGGAAACCGAGCCAGTGTCCGACCTGCAGGTCGGCGCCGCTGCCTACAGCCAGCCCGGTGCCCGGCACGCGCAGCGACAGTTCGCCGTTGACATACTCGCTGAAGGTCACCCCGTCATACACCACCACGAGATGATTCCATTCGTCAGCCCGGAACTGCTCGCGGCGATTCCAGCCGGAATCATCGCGCAAACTTCCCTGCCGCCCGTCAGCCCAGGCCTCGGCATAGTGCGTGCCGATATTCCAGCCGGAAGCGTTCGTCCCGCCGCGCCACCAGGCGGCCGCGGCCAGTTTGTAATTGTTCGCCGGCTGCGCGGTCTTGAACCAGAGCGAGATGGAGTACTGTTCCGCCCCGGCCAGCGGGTTGCCTTCACCCTGCAAATACGTGCCGGCAAAGCGTGCGGCCGTGCCGTACACCCCGTCCGTGGCAATCACCGACCCGACCGGGGTCAGGTCAAAGCCGTTGCCCGAACGGTCGCGCACGCTGGCGGTGTCGGTGGCAAGCGCATTGAAATCGTAGTAGGCCGTCAGACCGGTGGACACACCGGGGAGCACCTCAGCCGCGGCCGGCGCGACAGCAACAAGCAGTACCATCATCAGTATCGCTGGCATCTTCCCCTCCCGTGTCGCAGTATACTTCACCCGCGTGTTGTACACCACCTGCCGCATCCGGTGAGCAGGCATGGTGGTATAATTACCCGGAAAGCGCTCCTTGACCGCTATTATAGCATTTGCTATTATCATGTCAAGTGCATGCTCAGGAGGACTCCCATGAAACAGTACGACCTGCTCATCCTCGGGGCGGGTGCCGCCAACCCGCTTGCCCTGGCCGCCGCGGCGCAGGGGCTGCGCACCGCGCTGGTCGATCCCGGGCCCGCGGGCGGGACCTGCCTCAACCGCGGCTGCATCCCGACCAAGGTGATGCTGCACAGCGGCGAGGTGGCGCGGGCGGCGCGTGACGGCGCGCGCTTCGGCATCAACAGCCGGGTCGACAGCATCGATTACGGGGTCATCCGCAACCACGTCAACGGCATCGTCTCCTTCTGGCGCGACCGCCTGGAAAAGCGTCTGGCCACGACAAAGAACCTCGATTTCTACCGTGCGCCCGCACGTTTCACCGGTGACAAGACGGTGGACGTGGCCGGGCAGCGACTGCGCGGCAATCGTGTGGTTGTCGCGGTCGGGACGCGCCTGCTGCTGCCGCCCATCCCCGGGCTTGACACGGTCCCGTATTACACCAACGAGAACATTCTCACGCTCCCCGCGGTCCCCGCCACGCTGGCCATGATCGGGGGCGGCTATATCGGCATGGAGTTCGCCTGCTTCTTCGCGGCTTTGGGAAGCGCGGTAACCGTCATCGAGCCGCAACCCTATCTGCTCAACGCCGTCGAGCCGTCGCTGCGCGAGGAGTTCAACAAACAGGTGGCGCAACAAATGCGCGTGCTGACCGGCACCACGGTCGAACGTCTCACTGCCGACGGCGCGCAGAAGCTGCTCACCTGCCGGCATGCCAATGGCACGGAGTTGACAGTCAGCGCCGACGCGGTCTTCCTCGCGGCCGGACGCGTCCCCAGCACCGACACGCTCGACTGCGCCGCGGGCGGCCTCACCCTCGATGCGCGCGGCTACATTGTCACCAATGAATTTCTCGAATCGAAGCGGGAGCAGGTCTGGGCGCTGGGCGACTGCGCGGGGACGCCGGCGTTCCGCCATATCGCCGATTACCAGGAGGAACTGCTCGAGGGGAATCTGTTGCACGGGCGGCGCGTTGCCGCCGACTATACGCTTGTCCCCTACGCGGTCTTCACCCATCCCGAACTGGCGTCGGTCGGCCTCTCCCGCGCACAGGCGGTGGCGCAGGGGCATGACGTGGTCGTGCGCTCGCTCAACTATTCAGGGAATGCGCGCGGGCGGGCGATGGGTGTCCCGGGCTTCTGCACCGCGGTCATCGACCGCAAGACGGAGCGACTGCTCGGCTTCCATGTCATCGGACCGCACGCCTCGATTCTCATCCACGAGGTGTTGCCGGTGATGACGAAGAAACTGCCGGTAAGCGTCCTCACCGAAACCATCCATATCCACCCGGCGCTGTCGGAACTGGTGCCGTGGACCTTCACCCTCGGCAAAGAGTTGTAGCGGCGCCAGCACTCGCGTATTCTGCCACCGGGGAATTCAGCCGTTATTGCTCCTGTTCGCACAGCCATACACCCTCATCCAACCTTCCCCCTCCGAGAGGGGGAAGGCACTCACCCTCTCCCGCTGCGGCGGGAGAGGGCAGGGTGAGGGTGGGTTAGACGATCGTCAGCCGGGGACCGGGTGACGGCGGGCGAGACGCAGGCGCCAGTCGCCGTCGGGCGCAGGCGTGACCCCATCAGGGGCGATGCGATAGGCCCGCTGCTGCTGCGTGATGAAGCCCGCCCCGTTCAGCAGCGCGTCAAGCGCGGCATCATCGAGCGTGCAGGCCGAAGCGCGAAAACGCCCGGGCGGGTCGGTCGGCGGACGGCAGGCGCAGAGTGCCAGCGCCAGCCAGCCGTCCGGCTGCAGCAGACGCACCGCCTCGTGCAGTACCACACGCGGGTCGGCAACGAATTCCAGCACATGGGCGAGCAGCACGAGGTCGCACGCGGCGGTGCGCACGGGGACCTGTTCGCCGCGCGCGGCAACCGTCACAACACCGGCCCGCCGGGCCAGCCGCGCGGCGGGCAGCGCCGGCTCGACTGCCAGCAGACCGAGCGGCAGGGCAAACCGGCCGCTCCCCGCCCCGAGTTCCACCCCGCGGCGATGCGCCGGGAGCAGCGCCCGCAGCGCCGCCACTTCCCCCTCGGAGAGCGCGCGATGCTCGTCGTCCCACGCGTCATCTTCCGCCGCGCGCAC
>CAZWUZ010000283.1:0-4893 GCA_964637655.1 uncultured bacterium
TGTCGCGATACCCGTCGCGGTCGGCCGCCGCCTCGTTGAGCGCCTGCTGTACCGCCACGCGTAGCGCCAGCGAACGCGCCAGCAGCTCCCCGTCGTCCGCCTCCGCCAGCAGCGGTTCGAGCGCACCCGTCAGTTCGACGTACGGCTGCAGGCGCTTCACGTCGCGGTCCATCTTGCTGCCGAAGAGTTTCACCAGCCACTGCATCAGTCCCATGGTCGTCTCACGCGGTCGACGGCGCGCGCATCTGCTGCTCACGCAGCAGGCGCACCAGCAGCGCGCGGTCGACCAGTTCCAGGCGCAGCGCCACCGCTTCGCGGATGGCACCTGCCGTGTAGTGCGCGGGGGCAATAAACACTCCGCGGTGCGCCTTTTCCTCCAGCACCTGGCGGTGCAGCTCGCGGATGGGCAGTTCCGCGATGGTATGCGTCCAGCGGCGGACATTGCATACCGCCCGCTCGGTGTGTGTCTCCTTCACCTGCTCGACAAACAGGTCGACGGCCTCGAACGCATTGACCACCGTGCGCGTCACGCGGAAGCCCAGCTGCTCCGCCAGCGTGCCGGCAATCTGCGCGAATTCCTCCGCGTGCAGGTCGAGAAACCAGGCGAGCACGTCGTCGTCATGCAGCGTGGCAAAATCGTCGTGCAGCAGTTCACGCACCCCGGGGAGTGCCGGGGCCGCGCGGTACGCCTCCCGCGCGCAGGCGCGCGCCTTCTGCCGCTCCCCGAGCGCGCCGTAGCCGAGCGCCAGTTCGTACTGCAGCAGTCCGCGCGCCGGCGCGGCCGCCTCCTGCAGCGCGGTTTCCTCGAGCAGGCGCACCCCGCGCAGCGGTTCACCCAGCAGGCGCCAGGCGCGCGCCAGCAGCGCGTGCGCCTCGTTCGCCCCGTCCTTCGCCTCCTGCACCGCCGTCTGCAGCAGTTCCGCCGCCGCCTGCGTGTCCCCCTCGTCGAGCAGCAGGCCGCCGAGCGCGGTCAGCGCACGACGGTGCGTACGGCGCAATTCCAGCAGGCGGCGCAACACCGGTTTGGCCTCCGCCGGCTTATGCAGCGCCAGCAGCGTCTCCGCCTGCCGCCAGAGTCCCTCGTCGAAGTTCGGGCGCTCGCGCACCACCGCGGTAAAATCGGCCAGCGCCGGCTCCCATTCCCGCAGCTGCAGGCGCAGCAGGCCGCGCTCGAAGATAAAATCGGTTTTGGTGGCCGCCAGGGTGATGAGCGTGTCGTACTCCGCGATGGCCGCGCGATACTCGCCGAGTTTTTCCGCGGTACGCGCCAGCAGGCGGCGCGCCTCGATGACCGACGGCTCCTCGTCCAGCGGCCGCTGCAGCAGGAGCAGCAGCCAGCTGCGCGCCTCGCGGTAGCGCTCGCGCTCGAACAGCAGCCCGGCGTAGCGCCAGACCCCGGCGGTCTGTTCCGGGTAGTCACGACAGAGCAGGGCGAGCAGGCCGAGCGCGGCGCCGATATTCCCCTGCGCCTGCTGTCGCAGCGCCTGCATATACAGCTGGCGCGGGCGCACGCTGAAATACCAGTAGGGAAGCCCTCCGAGCAACGCGCAGAGCAGCACGAACCCTCCGGCCCAGAACAGCGTCGTCATCGGCGGCACCGTTGGCAGGGGTTGAGCGGGGCATAGCCCTCGCGGCGCAGCAGGTCCGCCTTGCGCGCGACTCCCGACGAAAAACCGCCGAGTCCCTGTTCCGCGACCACGCGATGGCAGGGGATGAAGACGGGCACCGGGTTGCGGCCGAGCGCCTGCCCCGCGGCGCGCGCACCGCGCGGTTTCCCGGCGGCAGCGGCAAGCTGCTGATAGGTCTGCACCGTGCCGTACGGGATGCGGCGCGTGCGGATGAGCACTTCCTGGGCGAAGGCAGAGAGGGCGGTCAGGTCGACCGGAACCGCGCGCAGCAGCTCGTCGCCGCCGCCGGAAAAATAGGCCGTGAGCGCGTCGGCCCACGGGCCGCCGTCGCTCCCCGCCGGCCGCGCCGCCGCCCAGCCGGCCGCCGTGACGACGCCGCCCAGCACCCGGTAGACAAAATAGTCGTGCCCGCAGCGGACCGCGCAGGTCTGCTCTGCTGCATCGCTCTGCATGGCGTCATGATACCACACCCCGTCGGGAGCGTCAAAGTTTCCCCTGCCGACTGCAGCCCGGCAGTCAGCTGCAGAGGTTCCGTGTTGGCCTGGCATGTGCTGCCATTGCCCCGGGCTCTGCGCCATGAGATTGCGCCGGCTGTTGCCGTCAGCGGCCTCCTGCCGGCATGATGACCGGATGCGGCACGCGTTTTCCCGTTGCGACAGGCAATCAGGCTCTGCCCTGGCTGCCGCGGGGGGAGCGGGCGGCCCCGGGCGCTCCCGTCAAACCGGGCGGGGCCCGTCACGCAGTGTTTCGAAGATGCCGTAGAGGTAGCCCTTCACCTCCGACAACAAGCGGTGCCGGCAGCTTAACAGTACAATCCCGACGATGGCCCAGCCGGCCGCACAGCAGGAAGCGGCCGTAGGCGGGATGTTCTTGGCAAAAAAGTACAGGTAGTTGCGGGTCCACATCCGGCAATGCTGAAACCGTGCCGCGCGACTGCAGCGTTTATCCTGATGGTCCTTGTGGTAGACAAGCGCCCGGGGGTTGAAAAAGAACCGCTGGTGCCTGCTGGCCCGGTACGAAAAATCGATGTCATCAAAGTTGCTGTAGCCGGAGAGCCGTTCATCAAACTGGTATTCCCGAAACAGTTCGCGGCGAAAGATGTTGACACCGCCGGGCACGAACTCGGTGGCCACCACGCGCTCACGCTCGCACGGCAGGGTGCCCATCCCGTTGACCAGGAACCTGCCGTCAGCAAAGTGGCCGAGACGGAAAAACCGCTTGAACCGCTGGGCTTTCGGATACCGGGGGGAGAACCCGGGGTCAGCCGTGGGCAAACCGCTGCCGCCAGCATAGTGTTCGCCCGGCGCTTCCAACGCCGCGACCATCTCAGCCAGATACCCGGGCGCGGTGATAATATCGTCATCCAGAAACATGACGTAGGCCCCGGTGCTTTCCCGTATGCCGATATTGCGTGAGCGCGCGAGTGACCCGACTGTGGCCGCGACAACCCTGACCGCCAGTCCCGGGTGCTGGCCGGCCCAGGCGCGAATCATCGCCGGATGCGCAGGATCGGTGGACTCATCAATCACCAGGACTTCGTCAGGCAGCAGGGTTTGCCTGAGCAACGACTCGAGCAGCAGCACAACGTCCGCACCGCGGTTTCTCGTCGGCACAATAACGCTGACCCGGGCGCGGACGCTTTTCACCGTCTTACTCCCGCCGGTCCCGGACGAGTACCGCGGCGTAGCAGGCGCCGGCCGTTCCGGGGGAACACACCGGACCGCGCGGGCACGCCATGACCGAGCGCCCGCGCGCCATATCCACGCAGCGCCCGGAATCGCGCCGGTACAGGAACGTCATCGGCAGAATGGCCGGCCCGCTCGCCCGGTATTGCATCGCCCCCAAGGTTGATTCGCGCCCATGATACCGGTGCAGCCAGCAGCCAGAACATTCATTATCACCAGGCCAGGACAAGTTTTCCTGCACGGATGAGGAACATTCCCCGCAGAAACGTGCACTCGGCATGATACAACCGGCGGCAGAAAACGTCAATCGAACCGAAAAACGCCCGTTCCGGGCAGGCGGGATGCCCCCTTCTCCCCGCAGCAGCGCGCCCGATTCGCGAAACCGGGGCCATTTCCTCCCCGGCCGCTTCAGCGGCGTCTGATGAACGTGGCCGGTCCGTTCCCGATACACCTCAGCAGAAACCCTTTTCCACGCCGCCACTGCTCGTGCAGCCAGACCAGCCCGAGCCAGGGCGGGGTAATGGGCAGCACCCGTTCCCAGAACGCGCTTTGCTCACTACGGGCGCGGTGCATCCGTTCAATCAACTGACGAAAATGGCGGTAGTAGAACAGAATGTGGCGGCGCCGCACCTGCGGCATAGCCAAAACCGTATCCGACCGCTCCGGCGCCCGGGCAAAACCGGGACGCACCCAGCCCCGGGCGTGACACAGTGCATGCAGCGCGGTGCCGGGATACGGGTGGAAGATGTACACGCCGGCTTTGATCGGATAGAGTTCGGCGTTGAGCCTGATGGTTGCGGCAATGTCCGCGGGGGTTTCAAACGGCAGGCCGATCATGTTCTGGGAACTGACCACCAGACCGGCCGAAGCCGCAGTCCTAAAGGCGGCAACAATTTCCCCGTTGGTCATCGTGCGGTTGAGGACGTGCTGCCTGATCCGCGGCGAACCTGATTCTATCCCGATGATGATGCGCGAACAGCCGGCGGCCTTGAGGCGGCGGGCCAATGCCTCGTCAAAGGTGCCGACCCGTGCATTGACCCAGAAGGGAAGTGCCACACCGGCCTGGTAAAGATCCAGAAATGCTTCGCACCACTTCCGGTTCAGCGTAAAACAATCGTCGTGAAAGAGAACCAGTTCAATCCGGTACCGGTTCACCGTTTCGCGGACCTGACCGATAGCCCATTCGGGCGATGGCCAGCGGACATAGCACTGGCCGGGATAGAGGTCACGCAGCGGGCGGTTGCAGCAATAACTGCAGTCATACGGGCAGCCGCGCATGAACAGAAACTCCGCCGTGCGTTCACCGCTGGTTCCATCCGGGGTCAGGTTGCGCCGGGCACAAAGACGGTCATAGTCGAACAGTTCCCGTTCAGGATAAGGAAGTTCGTCGAGCGCGGTCAACAGCGGGCGGAGCGGGTTGCGCTCAATGGTTGCCCCGTTGCGCCACCAGAAATTGGCCAGTCCCGCCAGCGACCGCCCCTGTTCCAGGCGTTGCAGCAACTCCAGAAAGGCAGCCTCGCCTTCGCCCCGGCAGATTGCATCAAGGGTTGAGAACCGGATTGCCTTGGCCTTCCCAGTCT
>CAZWUZ010000284.1:0-4880 GCA_964637655.1 uncultured bacterium
AGACTGCTGCCGTCCCTGTTTAGCTGTTAGGCTTGCCCGGATGCGGAATCACTGCGGCCGGCACGCGAACGCGCAGCGCCACGAAGAAATTGACCGCAGCGATGAGCGCGCCCATGAGGAAGACGTACTGGTAGCCGAAGAAATTCCACAGCACGCCGCCAATAAGCGCGACGATAATGGAAAAGACATGGTCCAGACTCACCCCCATGGTGAGCGCCGCCTGGATATCGGCATGCTGCCGCGCGATTTTCTTCATGTAGGTGGAACGCGCCATGCTCACCGAGAGGAGCATCTGGTCGGCGAGGAACATGGCGCAGGTGACGTAGAAGGCCGTGGTTTCGCTGAAGAGCATCCCCGCCAGCCCGTAGAGCGCGCAGACCCCGATAAGCAGCACCGCCTCCGCCGCCAGCACCGTGCGCTCGCCAAAGCGGTCGACCGCGCGCCCGAGCAGCGGCTGGAAAAAGATGCCGATGATGCCGCCCAGCGTCAGCAGCGTCCCCATCGTCTGCGTCGGCTGATGGAAGATGGTGACAATCACCCACGGGGCGAAGGTGATAAACAGCTGCTTGCGCGCCCCGAAGAGGATGGCGAGCACGTAAAAGAGTGTGTACTCGCGGTGGAAGGTGAAGAACGCGCGGCGCGGCGCCGGCGCAGCATCGCGCGGCAGGCGGCGCAGCAGCAGCGCGGCAGCAGTGAAAAGCGCCGCGGTAAGCAGGAACGACAGCATGAAGTCAAACTGCAGATGGCTGAAGCCGAGCCAGACGAGGAAACTGCCGGCGATGGCGGCGGCATTGCGCACCGAGTTGAGCTGCCCGAGTCGCGCCCCCTCTTTCCCCGTCGCGGCAAGTTCCATGCCGATGCCCTGCAGCAGCGGCGCAAACAGATGAAAGCCGATGCTGTAGATGAAAAGCCAGACCACGGTGACACTGAAATTGACGGGGGCGAGCCCGATGAGCAGCGCCCCGAGCGCGCAGAACATCATCGCCGCCGCGGCCAGCCGGCGGCTGCAGAGGAACCCGAGCAGCGCGGCGATGAAGATGACCAGCATGCCGGGCAGTTCGCGCGGCAGTTCGAGGAAGGAACGGGCAAAGCCGCTGAGCGAGAAGCGCGCGTCGAGGAAGTTGTTGACCGTCGCGTCCATCATCGCGCAGGCGGCATAGAGCGCGAAGACCGCGACGAGGAAGCGCCGCAGTTCCTGCGCCCGCCCGCGCCGGCGCGGCGCGTCCGTGACGGCCACGGTCAGCGGTTCCTGACCTTGTATTCGACCAGCTTGCCGGTGAGCAGCGGCTGCACCTCGTCGAACTGCAGCGCCACGAGGCACTCCGCCGTGCGGCGATAATTGCGCACGACATGCGCGGCGGCCGTGAGTTTCAGTTCGGGAACGCGCACCGTCACGGCCGTGCCGGCGGGAATATCCCGCTCGCAGCTCACCTTGATGCCGGCAATCGACACATCGACCATGACCCCGCTGAGCGGCAACTGTTTCTCCGGTGTCACGGTCACCCGCAGGACAAGATGCTCGCGCAGGTACTTGCGCCCGGTGCCGCCCTCGAGCGGCCCGTCCTGCGGCATCGTCAGCCGCGCCGTGCCGGGCAGGCGTCCTGGTACGCGCACCACCCGCAGAGGGCCGAGGTCTTCGCCGGGAATTCCGTCGCCGCGCGGATGGTGTCGATGAGCGCGGCCATGTCCGTGCGCAGCTGCGCCAGCTGCGCGGCGCTGCGCGTCGAGCAGAGCTCGCGGTCATGCACCACGTAGTGCCAGACGAGCGCGAAACCCGGGGCCTCCGGATACTTTTCCTGCATCGCCAGCTGATAGAGTCCCAGCTGGCGGTCGCGGTCCGCCTGTTCCTGCTGCGGCACATTGTTGGCCGTCTTGTAGTCGTGGATGACGATGATCCCGTCGGGCCGCCGCGCCACGCGGTCGATATACCCCTGCAACGCGTAATCGCCGCCGGCGAGGGCGACGGCGATCTTCTCCTCGATGCCGAGCGTCTCCTCCTGCGTGAATGGCTGGTAGCGCGCGTAGAAGGCGCGGATGGCCGTGCGCCCGATGCTGCGGAAGTCGTCCGCGCGCTTCCCGCGGCGCACGATGCGCACGCGGTCGCTGTAGTGCTCCGCCCATGCATGCTCGTAGACGTCGATGACCTCGTCGAGCAGCGGCAGCCGCTGCGGCGCCTCGCGGTAGATGAATTCCATCGCCTCGTGGAAGCGCGAGCCCATGAACGCCTCGATGAACTCCACTTCGCGCGGCAGCTTGTCGAGGTAGGCGTACTTGTACTGCAGCGGGCATTTTTCGAATGCGCCCAGGCGGCTGTGTGACCAGATTTCCATGGTTTTCTCCATAGCGTCAGTATACCATATTCAGCGGGGCGCCAGCTGTTCCAGTTCCGCCCAGCGCGCGTAAAGCACCGTTAGTTCCGCGGGGAGCGCCGCGTCGCGCTCCTTCAGCTGCGCGATTTCCGCCGGGTCGAGCCGATGGAAGTTCGCGTCCGCCATCCGCGTGTAGAGGTCCTGCTGCTCCGTTTCCAGCGCCTCGATGCGCGCGGGGAGCGCCTGCAGTTCGCGCGCCTCGTTATAGGTCAGTTTGCGCGGGCCGGCCGGCTTTTCCCGTTTCGGCGGTGCCGGTGCCGCTTTTGCCGCCGGCGATTCTGCTGCACGCCGCTGCTGCAGCCAGTCGGCATAGCCGCCCGGGTACTCCCCGACCCGCCCCTCCCCCTCGAGCACCAGCGTCGAGGTCACCACGTTGTCAAGGAAGGCGCGGTCATGGCTGACCAGCAGCAGCGTGCCGCCGTACTCGAGCAGCAGCTGCTCCAGCAGTTCCAGCGTCTCGATATCGAGGTCGTTGGTCGGCTCGTCCATGACCAGCAGGTTGGACGGGCGGGTGAAGAGCCGCGCCAGCAGCAGGCGATTGCGTTCGCCTCCCGAGAGCATCGACACGGGCGAGCGCGCGCGGTCGCGCGGAAAGAGGAAATCCTGCAGGTAGCCGTAGATGTTGCGCGGCGCCCCGTTGATGATCACCGTGTCGTTGTCGCCGCAGACATTCTGCGCGACGGTCTGTTCCGGGTCGAGCGTTTCGCGCAGCTGATCGTAATAGACGACTTCGAGATTGGTCCCGTGGCGCACCGTCCCCTGCTGCGGGGCAAGGTCACCGAGCAGCAGGCGCAGCAGCGTTGTCTTGCCCGACCCGTTCGGCCCGATCACCCCGATCTTGTCGCCGCGCATGATGCGCGTGGAAAAGTCGCGCACGAGGCAGGTGTCGCCGTAGCCGAAACTGACGCCGTCAGCGGCGAGCACCAGCCGCCCCGAACGTTCCGCCTCCTGCGCCTGCAGCCGCACCTGCCCGACCTGCTGCCGCTGCGCCTGTTTCTCCGCGCGCAGTTTTTCAAGCGCAACCACGCGCCCCTCGTTGCGCGTGCGGCGCGCCTTGATCCCCTGCCTGATCCACGCCTCCTCCTGCGCCAGCAGCTTGTCGAATTTCGCCCGCTGCGTCGCCTCGGCGGCTTCCGCCTCCTCGCGCCGCACGAGGTAGGTGCGGTAATCGCATGCCCAGCTGCGCAGTGCGCCGCGATCGAGTTCGAGGATGCGCGTCGCCAGCCCCTGCAGGAAGGCGCGGTCGTGAGTGACGAAGAGGACGGTGCCCGGGTAGCCGCGCAGGAACTCCTCGAGCCAGGCGATGGAGTCGAGATCGAGGTGGTTGGTCGGTTCGTCCAGCAGCAGTACCGCGGGGCGGCAGACGAGCGCGCGCGCCAGCAGCGTCCGCCGCCGCTGCCCGCCCGAGAGCGCGGCAAAGTCGGCTTCGGGGTCGAGGTGCAGCCGCGTGATGGCGGTATCGACGTGGCGCCCGGTGTCCCAGCCCCCCGTGCGATCGAGCTGTGCCTGCAGCGCCGCCAGCTGTGTGAGCAGTTTCGGATCATCCTGCCCGTGCAGGCGGTGGCTCAGCTGCTGGTAGTCGTGCAGCAGCTGCGCCTGCGCGCCCAGCCCCGAGAGGACAATGTCATAGACGCTGCCGGCGAGCCCGTCAGGCACCTCCTGCGGCAGGAAGCCAATGGAGATGTCCGGAGCGGGCGTGACGCTGCCGCGGTCGGGCGTGACCAGCCCGGCCATGACCTTGAGCAGCGTCGTCTTCCCCGCGCCGTTGCGCCCGAGCAGCGCGAGGCGCTCGTCCGCTTCGAGCTGCAGGTTGAGCCCGTCGAGCAGCAACGGACCGCCAAAGGCAAGGGAGACATCCTGCAGACCGAGCAGCGCCATGCACACATCCGGGTATCAGGTTTCGGGCCGGGGGGAACAACCTACGGTTTTCCGCGTCGTGCCGGGCGCATCGTAGCACCGGTATCCGGCGGCGTCAACGACGCCGGCGCGGGAGTGCCGCCCGGCCGCCTAAACCCTACCGTATTACACCACACTCCGGGATTGCGCTATACTTCCCGGCACAAGGCGGAGGTGGAGCGTGGACGAACAGCAGGCACGGGACTATGTGCGGCACTGCATCACGACGCTGGCGACAGAGATCGGGGCGCGCCCGGCGGGAACGGCGGCCAACCGCGCCGCGGCGCAGTTCATCATGCAGGAACTGACGGCGTGCGGACTGACCGTTGAGACGCAGTCCTATCCCTGCCCCGACTGGCAGGCGGTGGCCTGCACCCTGACCGTCGACGGCACAGAACTGCCGGCAGCAGCCAATACCTTTTCCCCGGCCGGCACAGTCACCGCGCCGCTGGTAGCGCTCACGACTGCCGCGCAGGCGGAGGCCACGGATCTGGCGGGACGCATCGCGCTGCTGCACGGCCCGCTGCTCAGCGATCCGTTCCTTCCCGCCAATTTCAACCGTGCCTACTACACGATGGAGGAACAGGACGCCTTCCTGCGCGCGGTGCTGGCACA
>CAZWUZ010000285.1:0-4878 GCA_964637655.1 uncultured bacterium
TTCGGTCATTCCCGAATTGTTCAATCGGGAATCCAGCCTCAGCCTGTCAGTGAGCGGGGAAACATGCCGCTGCGCGGCGACAGGAACACCGCATGAGCCTCAGGCGGGCGCGGCGTCTCGCGCGCTGGCGGCGGCGGTATCGCGCGCTGCTCGAACGCATCCGCCGTACGCTGCATATGACCCGCCGCACCTTCCGCTACCTCCGCTGGGGGGTGTGGGGACTGGCGGCAGTGCTGCTGCTGGTCTACGGCCTCTTCCCGCATATCACCTTCGAGGCAGAATTCCTCAGCGACGAGGTCGATGCCGCCATCGAGCGCACCATCACGCACGAAGTCACCATCGGCAGCACGCGGATGAATCTGCTCGGCGATCTCGTGCTGCGCGATGTCACCATTGCCGCGCGCGACGGCGATAACCAACCCTACCTCGCGCGCAGCCCGCGCCTGGTCGTGTCGCTTACCTATCGCCCGCTCAACCGGCGCAAGTTAGTGGTTGACAAGGTGACGGCGTACCAGCCCGAGGTGCGCATGGCCTACTATCTTGACGGCACCTGGAACACGCAGGGGCTGTTTACGACGGGCCATCACGATACGGAGCATTACCGCTGCGATGTGGAGATTGTCGACGGGCATTACCTGCTCACTGATTACCATGCCGACACACCGGTGCCCTGGGACTGCACGGAGGTCGATGCGACGCTGCAGGTCAGCGCGCATGACGAGTTCACCCTGCAGTTCCGCGGCGAGGCGCAGGCCGGCGGGGCGCCGCTGACGTTCCGCGGCGACATCTACCCGCAGCGCGACATGGTCAATATCACCGCGCGCGTGCGCAACCTGCCGGCGGCGCGGGCGCTGCCCTACCTGGCGCAGAGCGGGCTGCGGCTTGGCGGCGGCACGCTGGCGGGCGAGGCGGAACTTTTTTTCCGGGCTGACGGCTACCTCTGCCGCGCCGAGGTGCAGGCGGCGGGGACCGGGGGCGGCTGGCAGGCGATTGACCTGCCGCCCGGTGACGCGCAGCTCAGCGTGGAGTACCTGAGCACCGGCGGGGCGCTGGCCCTGCGGCGGCTGCGGCTGGAACGGAGCGACGTGACGCTCGAGGCGAACGGCACGGCGACATCCGACGGGCATGACCTGCACCTGCGCAGCGGCGCCTTCCCGCTCGCCTGGCTGCCGCGCGTGGCGGGGACCGCCATGCCGGAACTGCGCGCCGCCGGGACGTTCGCCGGCACGGTGCATACGCAACGCACCGCGCGCAGCAGCGCGCTGACCGTCGAGGCCGACCTGGCCGCGGCGGCGCTCGCCTGGGAGGAACTGCTCAATAAGCGGCCCGGCACACCGCTGGCCCTGACCCTGGCGGCGAGCGGCGGGGCGGACGGGCGGCTGCGTCCCGACCGGGTGACGGCGACGCTCGGGACGGGGAGTGTCGTGCTGCTGCCGGCGGCAGACGGGGCATGGGGCATCACCTTCACGCGGGCACCGCTGGCCACGCTGCAGCAGCTGTCGCCGGCACTGCGCCGGGCGCTGGCGGAAGGGGAGCTGAGCGCACGCGGTACGCTCGACGGGCGGGCGCAGAGCGGCGCGGGCGGTTCCTTCGACCTGGAACTGACCGCGACGACGCTGCAGTGCGACCGCTTCGTCAAGCCGGCGGGGATGACGGCGAAACTCGCGGGAACCTTCCAGGGCGCCCCGGCGTGGAAACTGACGGGCCGCAGCTGGCAGCTCGGGCAGAGCAGCGGCCGGCTCGAACTCTCCCGCGCCGGTGACGGACTGCTGCAGGTGCTGGTGACCGCGAACGCGCTGCACGAGAGCGATCTGCGCGCCGTGCTGCCGCATCTCAGCGCCGGGCCGTTCGGTGACGTGCACTGGACGGATGCAGCGAGCGGCAATATCGCCTGCACGAGCGACAGCCGCAGCAGTGTTTACGCGGGGCGACTGGCGGCCGCGGGAGCCGCGGTGAGCATCGGCGACTGGCTGCACAAGCCGGCGGGGATGCCGTTTGTCATCGATTTCTCGCTGCGCCGGCAGGGGGATATCACCATAGTCGCGAAAACGACGGTGCAGGCGAACAACAGCGTTTTTTCCGTCATCGGCGAGAGCAACGAGGGGCGCGAACTGGCCGATTTCACCGTCAGCAGCGAGCGCTGCAGCCCGGCCGACCTGCGCCAGCTGTTCGTCTTCTGGCGTGAGCGGGGCGACCGGCTCGGCGCGTGGGACGGCATGACGTCCGGGGTGTTGCGCCTGACCCGCTCGGGCGAGACCTCCGACTACGTGATCAGTCTCAACCTGCAGCAGACGGCATGGGAATACGAGGATGTGTTCCGCAAGGCGCGCGGCCAGCCCGCGAGTTTGCAGACCGACATCTCGGTGATGCCCGGGCGGGTACTGCTGCGGCGCAGCGAACTGCACATCGCACAGAGCACGCTGCGTGCCAGCGGCTCGGTTATTCCCAGCGGTGACTACCGGGTCGACCTGACGCTCATGGCGGACATCTACACGCCCGAGGTCAATACCTACCTGCTCAACCTCGACCAGCGCCGCGTGGTCGGCTACCCGGCGACGACACTGATCGATTCGCTGCAGGACCGCGACCGGCGTATCGACCTCGAGTGGCAGGTGCAGGGGACGTTCGCCAAACCGCAGTTCGCGCTCGAGATGAACAAGGCGGTCAGCGAGGCGCTGCGCAATACCATCGACAACCGTTTTCGCTCGCTCGGACTGCTGGTCGAGGGGACGCTGCGCATCGGCGGGCGTATCATCGCGCTGCCGTTCAACGTGCTGCGCATCTTCACGCGTGACCGCGAGGCGGAGACGCGCGCGGTGCCGGCGCCGCAACCGGAGATCCGCCGATGACACACCTGTTCACCACAGAGCACACAGAGAACGGCAACGGCATAAACACCGGCAACAGTTTTACCACGGAGCACACGGAGCACACGGAGAAAGGCGGCACGGAGCCCTCACCCTGCCCTCTCCCGCCGCGGCGGGAGAGGGTGATTACCTTCCCCCGCTCAGCGGGGGAAGGCTGGATGAGGGTGGAGTATCTTCAAAAAAGCATTACCGGCAACTCCAGAAAAATTCACTGGGGAACGTCCGGAAGAGCGCAGACGCTCCGCGTGCTCCGTGTGCTCCGTGGTGAAAGATGTACGCGTTTCGTCATCGGCGCAGGCGAGGGCGCCTGTGCCACGATACTACCGCAGGCTGAAGCCTGCGGCTACCACGGCAACGGCGAAAACTGCACGATTACCGGTATATCGCAGACGCTCCGCGTGCTCCGTGTGCTCCGTGGTGAAAGATGTACGCGTTTCGTCATCGGCGCAGGCGAGGGCGCCTGTGCCACGATACTACCGCAGGCTGAAGCCTGCGGCTACCACGGCAACGGCAAAAACTGCACGATACACAATTCGGGGATGACGGCACGCACGGGCGTGAGCAGATGGCGCGCATACTGATCGAGGCGCGGACGCTGCAGCTGGGCGGCGGGCCGGCGGTCTATGCGCGCGAGCTGCTGCGCGCGCTGGCGCGGCAGGAGACCGCGCATCAGTTCAGCGTGCTGGTGCCGCGCGCGGCGGACTGCGCGCTCCCCGCGCTCCCGGGCTGGGAGATCATCGAGACGGGGTGGCGCTGGCGCGGCTGGCAGCCGCTGTGGGACGAGGTGGTGGCGGCGCGGGAGGCGCGGCGCGGGAAATTCGACCTGCTGCATATGACCAAGAACGCGGCCCCGCCGGCCTGGGGCGGCCCGACGGTCACGACGCTGCACGATGTCTGCCCCCTGGTGCTGCCGGAACTCTCCTCCCCGCTCGAAGGGAAGTACTGGTCGTGGCAGATGCGGCACCTGCCGGCGCGCGCGGCGCAGCTGATTACCGTGTCGGGGACGGAGCAGGCGCGCATCGCGCGGGTGCTCGGTGTCGGGCGCGAACGCATCACGGTGACGCGGCTGGGGGTCGATGCGGCCTTCCGCGCGGCGCCCGACGCGGCGGCGCAGGCGGCGGTGCGCGCGCGCTGCGGCATACCCGCCACCTACCTGCTCAATGTCGGCACGGTGTCGGTGAAGAAGAACATCACCGTGCTGCTCGGCGCGCTGAAGCGCGCGCGGCTGCAGCAGCCCGACCTGCCGCCGCTGGTCATTGTCGGGCGGCCCGGGCACGGCATCCCGGAGATCTGGCCGGAGGGGGTGATCCGCGTGCCGCAGCTGCCGCATGCCGAGCTCGTCCACCTCTATCACGGCGCGCAGCTGATGCTCTTCCCGAGCCGCTTCGAGAGTTTCGGCCTCCCCGCGGCGGAGGCGCTGGCGGCGGGAGTGCCGCTGATCGTCAGCGACGACAGCGCGCTCCCCGAGATCGTCGGCGACGCGGCGGTCAAGGTGCCGGTGGATGACGCGGCGGCGCTGGCGGCGGCCGTGGTGCGCCTGCGCGGCGACGCGGCGGAATGCGCGCGGCTGCGCGCGGCGGGGCGCGAACGGGCGGCCCTGTTCGACTGGGACGCCTGCGCCCGGGAACCGCTGGCGGTGTACGACGCGGAGCTGGCGGCGGGGCACTGACGTGCAGCGGCTGGCGCGCGCGCCCGGCGACAGCACCGGCGCGGGGGGGAATTATTTCAGCGGGCAGGACCTGCGCTACCTGAACGGGCTGGCGGCGCATCTCCCCTTCCCGCGCGAGGCGGTGCTGCGCCGGCTGCCGCGCGGGGCGCGGCTGGTCGACGGCGGCTGCGGCCCGGGGCGCTGGGTGCAGTATTTCACCGCGCTGGGCTACCGGATCACCGGCTACGAGCAGGCCGCCGGGCTGGTGCGGCAGGCGCGGCGCGCATGCCGCGGCCTGGCGGTGCGGCAGGGTGATATCGCGGCGCTGCCGCTGCGCACGGGGAGCGTCGACGGCTACCTGTC
>CAZWUZ010000286.1:0-4821 GCA_964637655.1 uncultured bacterium
AGACGCTGCGCCCGGCATGCTGCCGGAGCCGGTGGCCTACTGGTCCGCGCGCGCGGTCGCACAACGGGGACTCGCACAGCCCTTCACGGGGAGCGAAACGGAAGCGACCGCCGAGTTCGAGCGGCTGCTCCGGCAGTCGGTCAGACGACAGATGGTCGCCGACGTGCCGCTCGGCGCCTTCCTCTCCGGCGGGCTCGACTCGTCGCTGGTCGTCGCGCTGATGCAGGCGCAGAGCGAGCGCCCGGTGCGCACCTTCACCATCGGGTTCGCCGAGAAGGAATACAACGAGGCGGAGCATGCCCGGGCCATCGCGCAGCACCTCGGCACCGACCATACCGAGTTGTACGTCAGGCCGCAGGACGCGCTCGACCTGATCCCGCGCCTGCCGCACATCTATGACGAACCGTTTGCCGACTCCTCGCAGGTGCCGACGACGCTCGTTTCACAACTCACCCGCCGTCATGTCACGGTATCACTGTCGGGCGATGCGGGTGACGAACTCTTCGCCGGGTACAACCGCTACCGGCTCGGGCGGCGCATCTGGGGAGGCGTCAGCGCGGTGCCGCGCCCGCTGCGCCCGCTGCTCGCGCCGCTCGCCCGCGGTGCGGCGCCCGTGGCCAGCACGCTGCGCCACCTGCTGCCGTCGCGTCTCGCCCTGCAGCTGGGCGGCGACAAACTCAACAAGCTGGCGCATGCGCTCGACTGCGCCGACAGTGCCGCCTTCTACCGCCTGCTCATGTCGCACTGGCACGAACCTGAGCGCGTCGTCAGCGACGGGCGCGAGCCGCTTACCCGGCTCACCGACCCGCAGGAGCGCCTCAGCGTCGACTTTGTCACGCAGGCGCAGTACTGGGACCTGGTCAGTTATCTCCCCGACGACATTCTCGTCAAGGTCGACCGCGCGGCGATGTCCTGCTCGCTGGAGACGCGCATCCCGCTGCTCGACCACAGCGTGGTGGAATTCGCCTGGTCGCTCCCCCCCGCATACAAACTGCGCGGTGAGGTCACCAAGTGGCCGCTGCGCCAGACCCTCTATAAGTATGTGCCGCGCGCACTGGTCGAGCGCCCGAAGATGGGCTTCGGGGTGCCCATCGACCACTGGCTGCGCGGGCCGCTGCGCGACTGGTGCGAATCGCTCCTCAGCGGGGAGCGCCTGCGCCGCGAGGGGTATTTCCACCCTGCCCCCATCCGCGAAAAATGGGCGCAGCATCTCTCCGGGCGTTTCAACTGGCAGTATTTTCTCTGGGATGTCCTGATGTTCCAGGCGTGGCTCGACGCCTCCAGCCCGTCGGCATAACGGCAACGTTTTCTCACCGGGCCGTACGCAGAGAAAACACTGTTTCCTGTGAGGGAATGCCCTGCGGGCAACGGGCATCAACACGAATTACTACAGGATACCGGCAAACCGCAACCGCTCCGTGTGCTCTGTGTGCTCTGTGGTGAAAACCGTTGTTTAGAGCATTGTGCGGATCAGCGAGCGGCGGCGGCTCCCGCCTGATACCCCGACGCAAAGGCAAAATGCAGGTTGTGACCGCCGCTGAGACCGTGCACGTCGAGCACTTCGCCTGCAAGGTACAGGCCGGGCACCAGCCGCGACTGATAGTCGTCGTCGATTTCCGCTGTCAGCACGCCGCCCGCCGTCACCTTGGCCGCGGCAAACGTATCGGTCCCCGCCACCGGTTCGACGGTATCCTTGAGCACCGCGAGCACCGCCTGCTGCTGTCCGTCCGTCAGTTCCTGCCATGTCCTGCGCGCGGCATCACCGGCTGCGGTCAGCAGCGCCTCCGCCAGCGGGCCGGGAAGCCAGCCGAGCAGGGCCACCCCGAGCGGCATCGTCGATGCTGTCAGCCGCTGCCGTACTTCTGCGGCATCCCATTCGGGCAGGAAATCGATATGCAGTGCATGCGTCCCCTGCAGGCGATACGCGGCTGACAGGTTCATCGCCAGCGGGCCGGAAAATCCCGTTTTCAGGAACAGCATTTCGTCGGTGAGTTCCAGCAGGTTTTCCCCGTCACACCGGAGCGACGCGCGCACGTGCGCTTTCTGCCCGTGCGCTCTTCCCCAGCGCTGCGGTTGCCCCGCCAGCAGGGGCGTCAGCGCCGGCCGCGGCGGGGCCACCGTATGCCCCAGCGTCCGCAACCAGGCATAGGCGTCGCCCGTCGTGCCATACACCGGGGCCGCCGCGCCGCCCGCCGCCACAATACAACGCGAGGTCAGCCATGCGCGCCCGTCAGCACAGGTCGCAGTTATGCCATCGTTGCCTGCGGTCAGGGTCGTGACCGCCGCCCGGGTGACGAACTCCGTGCCGAGCGAGCGCGCCTTTGCTTCGAGCAGGCGCGACACCCCGTCCGCACGTCCGCCACGCGGGTAGAGACGCCCTTCCTCTTCGACACAGCTGATGCCGCACTGGTCCAGGATGTCGAGCAGCGCGTCGGTCGGCCACCGCGCGACGAAGCGTTCGATGAAATCCGCCTGTCCGAAATAGGCCGCAGTCGCTATGGGGCGGTGGGAGAGATTGCAGCGTCCGTTGCCGGTGGCCAGCAGTTTGCGCCCGATGCTGTCGTTTTTTTCGAGGATAACGGTGCGGCGGCCGCCGGAGCCGATGGCCGCCAGCAGGCCCGCCGCCCCGCCGCCGACGATGAGCAGTTCCGCCGGTTGCGGTGCCTGCGGCATTACGCCCAGACGCGCGCCTGCTGCTGCTGGTCGACCACCTTCGTCGGGAAGAAATCAACGATGAGTTCGTCCGGGGTAAACCAGAGCTTGATTTCGCGTTCGGCATCCTCGGTGCACGAGGAAACGTGTACTACGTTCTCGTAGATCCCCTTGGTGGTGATGCGCCCGTACGCGCCGCGCAGCGAAACAGGGTCAGCTTCCTCGGGGTTGGTCGCTCCCGCCAGCGTCCGGCACTTTTTGATGGCGTCCTCACCGTAGTAGACGAGCGCCATCACCTTCTTGCGGTCATGCAGTTCGCCGCGAATGTAGCGGATCAGTTCCTCGAAAAAAGGTTTTCCCTTGAGATGCTGGTAATGGTCCTCTGCCAGTTCGCGCGATACACGCACCATGCGCGCCGCCATGATCTCGAGTTTGGTCTCCGACAGCCGGGTAAGAATGTTCCCCGTCAGCGACTTGACCAGTCCGTCCGGCTTGATCAGTATCAGTACCGCTTCCTGTGCCATGTTCCTGCCTCCGTCAATGATGTTGCTGCATCCTACTACCCTCCCCGCCCGATGTCAAACTCGGGAACGTCAAATTCGGGGACGAAATTCGGGGACGGAGCTCAAGTTATTAAGTTATTGCCATCATTCTGATATTCCTATGAGATATGCAACACTTCAACAGGGTAATTTTCTCCCACCTGCAAAAACCGGGCAATAATCACCCGCCTCCTGGCTCATTGTTTCTTGTTGCTTATCAGACGGTTATGCATAACTTAATAACTTGAGCTCCGTCCCCATCAGATGAGGACGAGGTGATTGCAGTGGATGACTTCGCGTTCGGTGCGGGTGCGGGGTTTGGCCAGGGCGGTGCGCAGTTCGCCTGCACCATAGGCGCAGACGCCGCGCGCCACTTCCTCGCCGTCGGCGGTGCGGACACTGACCACTTCGCCGCGGCGGAATGAGCCCCCGACAGTTTTCACCCCGGCAAGGAGCAGTGAGCGTCCTCCGCGGCGCAGCGCCGCCGCCGCGCCCGCGTCGACAGTCAGTTCACCCGCCCGGCGTGAGCCGTAGGCAATGAAGCGCTGGCGCGCCTTGAGCAGGCGCTGCGGCAGAAAGAGCGTGCCGACATCCTCGCCGGCCAGGATGGCGGAAAGCACGCCGGGCCGCGACCCGTCGGCAATGACCAGCGGCACACCCGACCCGGCGGCAATCTGCGCCGCCTGCAGCTTGGTGACCATCCCCCCCGTCGTGACATTGCCTTTCGTGCAGCCGGCCACCGAGAGGATGCGCTCATCTATTTTCGGCACGACGCTGATGACCTCGCCCCGCTTCCCCGGTGCGGGTGCGCAATTGTAGAGACCCTCGACGTCAGTGAGCAGGACGAGCAGGTCGGCATCATCGAGCAGCGCCACGTAGGCGGCAAGTCGGTCATTGTCGCCGATTTTCAGTTCATCGACGGCAACGGTATCATTTTCATTGACCACGGGCACGATGCCAAGGTCATGCATCGCCGCGAGCGCCTGCTGCGCGTGCAGGTACTGGGTCCGGGTGCGGATGGTATCGTAGGTGAGCAGCACCTGCGCGGCCTGGATGCCGTGGCGGTGGAAGAGGCGGTAGTAGAGCCCCATGAGGTGGATCTGCCCGAGGGCGGCAATCGCCTGCTTGACGGGGAGCGCCGCCGGCTTGCGCGCCATCCCGAAGGCATGCATCCCCAGCCCGACCGCGCCCGAGGTGACGAGCGTGAAGCGGTGCGCCCCGGTCAGTTTCGCAATATCGGCAACGAGGCGTTTGGCGCGTTCGCGGCTGATGCCATGCTGGCGGTCGGCCAGCAGCGAGGTGCCGACCTTGACCACGACCTTTTTCACGTTGCCCAGTGCCGCCTGCCGCACGGCGGCGATATCAAGCCCGTTCATGTGTTCTTCCTCTGACTGTTTCCCCCGCACTTCCGGCGGGTCCCTCAATACGCCGCGGAACTGCGTTCACCACGGAGCACGCGGAGCACACGGAGTGTCCGGCCATGGCACTGGTCATGACCGTCATCCCAACGGCCGGCAGGAACGTTGCCCGGACACGCGGGCAATGCTTCGCTTTCTCCGTGTGCCCCGTGTGCTGCTATGTAGAGAAATGTCAAATGAGAAAGCGTTCATCACAACCTCACACACCG
>CAZWUZ010000287.1:0-4807 GCA_964637655.1 uncultured bacterium
GCGGTGAAAGATAAGGGAGTAACGGCTGAAGTGGTCAAGGTGACGGACCTGAACGAAATCATGAACTTCGGGGTGATGATGACCCCGGCACTGGCCATCGACGGCACGGTGAAAAGCGTCGGCAAGGTGCTGACCACGGATGAAATAAAGGCGCTGCTGTAGCGGCGCAAGGAGAATGACCATGGCGGGAAATGGCGGCTGCTGCTGCGGCGGGGAAAAGACGCTGATTGCGGCGTGCTCGGGCGCGGCGAATACCGGGCAGGTGGCGAACCGGCTGATGGTGGAACTCGACGATATGGGCAAGGGTGATGCTTTCTGCCTCGCGGGCATCGGTGCCGACCTGAGCGGTTTTGTCGAGAGCGCGCGGGCGGCGCGCACGGTGGTTATTGACGGCTGCCCGGTGGCGTGCGGCAAAAAGGCCTTCGCGCGGCACAACCTGACGCCGACGGTGTATCTGGTGGTTACGGATTCGGGCGTAAAGAAGACACCTGATTATGCAAATATCGAGGCGGAGACCAAACAGGCATTGGCCTGGGCGCTCCCGCAAATGGGAGGTGCGTCATGCTGCGGATAAAAAAAATAGTTTTGCTGGCCGTGCTGGCAATGGTGGCAGCGCTGTTTGCCGGCTGTCCCAGTGCGCCGCAGGAGACGTCAACGATGGACGATGCACGGACACCGCTTACCCAGGAAATGGCGAGCGAAGCGGCAGGTGCAGCGGCAGCGGAGACAGCGATGGTGGCAGCCCCCGCGCCGGCCGCACCAGTTCCAGCTGCATCGGCCACGGCCGCAGCGGCTCCGGCTGCACCGGCAACAGCAACGACCCCGGCAAATGCCGGGACTGCGGCAACGGCAACTGCGACACCGGCGCGCCTGCCGCGACTGGTTGATGTGGGGAGCAATTCCTGCATTCCGTGCAGGATGATGGCGCCCATCCTTGAGCAGTTGAAAGCGGAATACGCGGGCCGGGCGGAGATAATCGTGATCGATCTCAATGAGGATCGGGCCGCCGGGCAGCGCTACGCGATCAGGGCGATTCCCACCCAGATTTTCTACGATGCGAATGGCAACGAAGTCAGCCGGCACGAGGGCTTTCTCCCGAAGGAGGAAATCGTCAAAATCTTCCAGCAGATGGGGGTCAGGTAGTCATGTTTGACGAGATCATGGTGCGGGTCGCCACCGGACTGACGGCGGACGGCTCTGCCGCCTACTGGGCGGCTTTCCTCTGGGGTCTCGTGAGCATCCTCTTCAGCCCCTGTTCGCTGGCGAGCATTCCGCTGATTATCGGGTATGTCGGCGGCTACGAAGAAGAGGGCAAGACCCGGCGCGCGTTCTGGTTTGCCACGGTATTCAGCACGGGCATTTTCCTCGCCATCACCGCGGTCGGGGTGATCACCGCGATGCTGGGTCGGGTGATGGGTGACATCGGCGGCGGCTGGAAATGGCTGCTGGTGGCGCTGCTCGTGGCGGTGGCGCTGGCGCTGTTCGACCTGCTCCCGCTCGGCTTCCTCTCGCGCCTGCAGCCGAAACCGGGACGCAAGGGCCTGCCCGGCGCGTTCCTGCTCGGGCTCGGCTACGGCGCGGTATCGGGGCCGTGCCTCTTCGGTTTCATGATGCCCATTCTCGCGCTGATCGCAGTGCAGGCGTCGTTCTGGCGCGGGCTCATGCTGACGCTGATCTTCGCGCTGGCGCATTGCCTCCCCATCATCATCGGCGGTACGAGCGTGGCATTAGTCAAGCGGCTGCTGGCGGCGAAAGCGATGGGCGTCACCTCACTGGTCTTCCGCCGCGGGGCGGGTGTACTCTTTCTGCTGGTTGCGGTGATGGTGGCGGTCAAAGCGTAAGCCATGCGTGCCGTTGACTGCAGTGCGCTGTCGCAAAAAAGGAGAACGACATGCACATGACTGGCATTTGCTATCGGGTGTTTGGCCTGCTGCTGCTGGGTGCCCTGCCGGCGGCGGCGGATACCGTACCGGTGGTCGCCGATACGGCGGCGATGACGACCGCCACCGCGGCAGCAGTGCTGCCGGCCGCGACCACCATCAATTCACTGACCGACCTGAATGTCTGCGCGCTGCAGTATGATGCGGTATTCGTCCATGTGCCGGGCAGTGATACCGCGGATAGCACGGCGGCGGTCGCGGCGCTACAGACGGTGCGCGAGCTGCTGCAGGGCTACGGGGTTGTCACCGGCATGCTGGTGCTGCCGGCCGATGCGGCCGGGTATGCGGAAGTCGCGGCGCAGGTGAGCGTGCCGGCAGTGGTGGTGGCGACGAAGGGGCGCGGCCTGGCAACGGTTGACGGTGCAATCAACGCGGAGCGGCTGATGCAGGCATTCCTCAGCACGCTGCGCACGGGCGGCTGCGGTTCGGGCGGCTGCAACTGAGCCGGCCTCCCGGGCCCGACCGTCAGGAAAACCTAAGGAGGCATGCATGGAAAAAGTCAGCGGAAAACTGTCGTTTCTCGACCGGTACCTGACGCTGTGGATCTTCCTCGCCATGGCGCTCGGGGTTGGCGGCGGCTACCTGTTCCCCGGCGTCAACGCGTTCATCGAGCGGTTCTCCATCGGGACGACCTCGA
This sequence comes from uncultured bacterium, assembly GCA_964637655.1. Classification (GTDB taxonomy): domain Bacteria; phylum DAOPZR01; class DAOPZR01; order DAOPZR01; family DAOPZR01; genus CAZWUZ01. The sequence continues at coordinate 2,578 of CAZWUZ010000287.1, forward strand.
TCCCCATCGCCATCGGGCTGATCGTGATGATGTACCCGCCGTTTACCAAGGTGCGCTACGAGGAACTGCCGCGGGTGTTCCGCAACACGCGCGTGCTCATGCTCTCGCTGGTGCAGAACTGGGTGGTCGGCCCGATCCTGATGTTCGCGCTGGCGCTGCTCTTTCTGCGCGGCGCTCCCGAGTATTTCATCGGGCTGATCCTTATCGGGCTGGCGCGCTGCATCGCCATGGTCATCGTCTGGAACGACCTGGCGGACGGCGACCGCGAATACGCGGCGGGACTGGTCGCCTTCAATTCCATCTTCCAGGTGTTTCTCTACTCGGTCTATGCGTGGTTCTTCATCAAGGTGGCGCCGGGCTGGTTCGGTTTCGACTTCGGCAATGTCGACCTGTCGGGCATCACCATCGGTTCCATCGCGCAAAGCGTGTTCATTTATCTCGGCATCCCGTTCATCGCCGGCCTGCTCACCCGCTACCTGCTGCTCAAGGTAAAGACGCGGGAATGGTATGACACGAAGTTTATCCCGGCAGTGAGTCCGCTGACGCTGATCGCGCTGCTCTTCACCATCGTGGTGATGTTCGCGCTGCAGGGGAAGAATATCGTCGAGCGGCCGCTGGATGTCGGGCTGATCGCCATCCCGCTGCTGCTCTACTTCGTCATCATGTTTGTCGTCAGTTTCTTCATGAGTTACAAATTGAAAGCGGATTACGGGCAGGCGACGACACTGTCGTTCACCGCGGCGAGCAACAACTTCGAACTGGCCATCGCGGTGGCGGTGGGTATATTCAGCATCAACCACGGGGCGGCGCTGGCGGCGGTGATCGGACCATTAGTCGAGGTGCCGGTGATGCTCGGGCTCGTGCATCTTGCCTTCTGGTTCGGCCGGAAATATTACGGGCGTCAGCCGCAGGTAATCACCTGCAGCGACGGCAGATGAACGACCCGGTCGCCGCGCTGCGCGCCATCTACCCGGACGAACCGGGGGTGCAGTATACGAAGGACGGCAGCGGGCTGTTCGTCCCGTCGCCATGGGCAACCGCGCACGCCGCGCTGCAGGCGGCGGGTGTGGGCAGCGGCACGCGCTTCCTCGATCTCGGGTCGGGGGACGGGCGCGTCGTGGCGCTGGCGGCGCTGCTCGGGGCTGACGCGCATGGCATTGAGCACGATGCCGCGCTGCACGAACGGGCAGAGGCGCTGGCAGCGCGCGTGCGGGAACAATTTCCCGCGGTGCGTCTGACCCTGCGGCAGGGAGACCTGCTGCAGGCGGAACTTGCTGCCGACGCGCTGTTCTATTATGCCGGCGGTTGTGTCGACCGGCAACCGGAACTGTACGCGCGGCTGGCGGCGGTGCCGCACGGTACGCGGGTGCTGATCATGCGCACGCAGCGGCAACCGGAAATCGCACTGCCGCTGTCGGCGCGGTCACAGCCGCCCTACTTCTATCTGTTTACCAGGGAGGAATGAGATGCAGCGAATACTGTTTTTGTGCACGGGCAATGCCTGCCGGTCGCAACTGGCGGAAGCGCTCGCCACTCATTTCCATGGTGACCGGCTGCAGGCGGTGAGTGCGGGGACGCAACCTGCCGGCGTGCATCCGCGCGCGGTGGCGGTGCTGGCGGAACTGGGCATTGACTGGTCGCAGGCGCGGTCAAAGAATGTGAGTGAGTTTGCCGGCCAGCAATTCGATTATATCATCACACTCTGCGGCAACGCGCAGCAGGTCTGCCCGTTCTTTCCCGGGGAGGCGCAACGGCTGCACTGGGGGCTGCCCGATCCGGCAGCAGCAACAGGAACCGACGACGGGATCATGGCGGCATTTCGCGCGGTGCGCGACGACATACGACTACGGCTGCAGGGACTGGTGCAGGCATGAGCACGGAACAGGATGACAAGGTGCGCGCGGCGGTGCGAGATACGTACGGGAAGATAGCGACGGAGGGGCAGACAGGGTGCGGCTGCGCGCCCGGCTGCTGCAGCACGGGGGGAACCCCGACGCCGGCGGCAACGCTCGGCTATTCGGCGGCGGAAGCGGCGGCGGCGCCGGCGGGCGCTGACCTCGGGCTCGGCTGCGGCAACCCGCAGGCCATCGCGTCGCTGCGCCCCGGCGAGACGGTGCTCGATCTCGGCAGCGGCGCCGGGTTCGACTGCTTTATCGCGGCGCGCGCGGTTGGCCCGGCGGGGAAAGTCATCGGCGTGGACATGACGCCGGCGATGGTGGAGAAGGCGCGG
>CAZWUZ010000288.1:0-4738 GCA_964637655.1 uncultured bacterium
AGCACCGATGACACCGGCCGGCTGCTGGCGGCACAGTCCGTCCCCGCGCGCGTCATCACCAATCCCGCCTGCTCGGGCTACGGGTTTTCGCTCAAGCGCGGGCTGCGCGCCGCCACCACGGACTGGATCGGCATCATCGATGCCGACGGCACCTATCCCATCGACCGCCTCCCCGACCTGTGGCAGCACCATGCGCAGTATGACATGGTCGTCGGGGCGCGCACCGGGGAGCGCGTTTCCATCCCGACCCTGCGCAAGCCCGCCAAGTGGTTCATCGGGCAGCTCGCCAACTACCTCGCCGGCTGCCACATCCCCGACCTCAACTCGGGGCTGCGGATTTTCCGCCGTTCGCTCGCCCTGGCCTTCATCAACATTCTCCCCGACGGCTTTTCCTTCACTACGACCATCACGCTGGCCGCGCTCACCTCGGGCCACATGGTGCACTACCTGCCCATCGACTACTACAAGCGGCACGGGTCATCGAAAATCAGGTTCTATCACACCCTCGATTTCTCGCTGCTCGTCATCCGCCTCATCACCTATTTCAAGCCGCTCAAGATTTTCTTTCCCTTTGCCGCGCTTCTCGTCACCCTCGGCTTTGCCCGCCTGGTCGTGCGCCTGGCCGAAGGTTCCAGCACGGGCGAGGCGACCATCCTGCTCTTCGTCACCGGCATCCAGGTCGGCCTCATCGGCCTCGTTGCCGACATGCTGGTCAAAAGCCGCGGCGTCAGTTCCTGACCGCACCGCCGATGCGCATCGCGCTTGACGGCCGCGAAAGCGACGCCCCGCACGGCATCGGGCGCGTCCTGCACCATCTGCTGCGCCACCTGCACGAACATCCGCCCGCGGATGACGTGGTACTGTTCACCGCGTCACCCCGCACGACTGTCCCCGCCCCGCTGCGTGCCCTGCCACTCACCCGCACGGACTGGTGGCGTCTCGGCGCCGTCCTGCGCCGCGAGCGCATCGACGCCTTCTACTCCCCCTACTACAAGCTGCCGCGCGGTTTTGCCGGGCGCGCGGTCTGCACCGTCCATGACCTCGGGTTTCTCGTTTACCCGCAGGCACGCTACACCCGCGGTCCGCTCTACCGCCTCGTCGCGCGCCGGCGCCTGGACTACGCCCTGCGCCGCGCCGACGCCATTGTCACCGTGTCGCCGTTCAGCCGCGACGAGCTGCTCCACCATACCGCCGCCCCGCCGGAACACATCCGCGTCATCCCTTCCGGCTACGATGCGGGGGCCTATACGCCCGGCCCCGCCGACCCGGCCGTGCTCACGCGCCTCGGCCTCACGCCACCGTACCTGCTTTATGTCGGCAACTGTACCCCGCACAAACGTGTCGACCTGCTGCTGCAGGCGCGCCGCCTGGACCCCGCCATGCGCGCGGTGATTGTCAGCGCCCCCGGCCCGCATCGTGACGCGCTGCGCGCGCGGTTTCCCGAACCCGAAGTGCTCTGGCCCGGCGCGCTCCCCGATACCGATCTGGCCGCGCTCTACCGCGGCGCCGCCTGCTTCGTTTTTCCTTCCGACTACGAGGGGTTCGGCATCCCTCCGGTCGAAGCGCTCGCCTGCGGCTGTCCCGTCGTCGCCACCCGCAGCGCCGCGCTCCCCGGCACCCTGCAGGATGCCGCGTACTGGGTGGAGCCGTCACCTGCCGCACTTGCCGCCGGCTGGCAGCAGGTCATTGCCGATGCTGCGCTGCGCGCGCGGCTGCTGGCTGCCGCCACGCCGCTGCTGACCCGCTACCGCCATGACGTGGTCGGCCGGCAGTTGTGGGAGGTCATTCGCGGTGCGTGACCGCGCGCTGCTCATCACCTTCGGCGGTCTCGGCAATGCCGTGCTCCTCTCGCCGCTCTATGCCGCGCTCGCTCCCCGCATGCCGGTCGACATACTCTACTCGGCACCCGTGGTGCGCGAGTATTTCGCTGCCGCGCCCGGCGGCGGTGAACTGCTCGCCTGGGCGGATACCGGCTGGAAGGGTCTCTGGCAGCAGCGCGGGCGCTGGTCGCACGCGGTTGTGGCTGCTGCCATGTCACCGCTGCGCGGCGCTGCCCTTGCCTTGTGCAGCGGCGCTGCACACCGTATCGGCGAAGGATACTTCGGGTTCACCGTCCCCGTCGCCGTCCGCCGGCCCGAAGAGCACGAACTGCAGCGCAATCTGAATCTTGCCGCCGCGGCCGGTTTTGCCGCGCTGCCGCAGCCGCTGGTGTGGGCCGCCACCCGCGACGTCGTCCCGCCGCTCCCCGCGCGTTACGTTGCCCTGCATGCGGGGTGCGGCGACCGCCTGCGCGGCAAGCGCTGGCCGCTCGAGCGTTTCGCCGCGGTCACCCGCGAGCTGACCGCTGCCGGCATTTCCGTCGTCGCGGTCGGCGGTCCTGACGAATGCGGGCTGGGCGCAACGCTCGACGCCGCCGGTGCGCTTGACCTGACCGGCAAACTGACGCTGGCGAAAACCGCTGGCGTGCTGCGCGAGGCCGCGCTCTATCTCGGTAACGACAGCGGCCTCATGCATCTTGCCGCCGCGACCGGCACGCGCTGCCTCGCCCTCTTCGGACCCACGCGCGAAACCAAGAATGCCCCGTGGGGTGACAGTCACCGCGTGCTGACCGCGTCCGTTGCCTGCCGCCCCTGCTACCGCAACCGCCCCATCGATTGCCGCCACGGTTTCGCCTGCCTGCAGGATATCACCGTCGCGCAGGTTGTCAGTGCCGTGCAGGAGATGCTGGCATGAAACTGGTCTGCCCGCTGCATCATGTCGCTGACCCGGTCGCCCCCGGACGGGTCCCCGCCTGCCTGCCGGGCGGCCTCGCCCGCTGCCCGCATTGCGACTGCGAGTTTCAGGCGCACTACACCCCCCCCGCTTACGATACGACCTATTATGCCGGTGCGGAATATCACGCGGTGCGTCGCCGCGAAGATGCGCGCAAGGCCGCACGTCTCTGGCGTCTTATCGCTGCCGCCGCCCCACGCCCGGGACGCTGGCTGGAGATCGGCCCCGGGCTCGGGCTGCTCACCGCGCAGGCACGCGCTGCCGGCTGGCAGACCGAAGTGGTCGAACCCGTCGCCGCGCTGCACCCGCACTACACCGGCAGCATCATCCACGCCACTCCCTTCGAAACCGCCGCCATCACGCCGGGTATCGACTGCATCGTCATGGCCGACGTCATCGAACACTTCACCGAACCGCTGGCCATGCTGCAGCGCGCCGCGTCGCTCGCCGCGCCCGGCGGCCTCCTCGTCATCGAAACCCCGAACCGCGCAAGCAGCTGGGCGCGTCTCGCGGGCAGCGAGTGGGTCGGCTACTCGCCATTCCACTCCTTCTTCTTCACTCCCGCCTGCCTCAACGGGCTGCTGCCCCGGTCTGGTTGGCAACTGCAGCATCAGTTGACCTCCCCGCCCGACCTGTTCTCGCTTGACGCGCTCTGGCGGAGCGGCCTGCAAGGCCGCCTGCGCGCGCGCGTGCAGCGTGCAAACGGTCCGCCGGGGCGCGGGCTGCGCAACCGCCTGCTGCAGTCACCGTTCTACTGGGCCGCGGTCGACACGCTCAATGTCATACCCAACCTGCTGCTGCGTCCCCTCTGGCAGGGCGACCAGCTCTACCTCGTTGCGCGAAAGCCGGCAGCATGACCGCGCCCGTTCGTGTCCTCCATATCCACACCCTCCCCGTCTGGAGCGGGTCGGGCATCAATACCTTCCTGTCGATGAAACTGCTCCCGCCGCGCTATACCGCGGCCCTTGCCTGTGCGCCGGGCGGGCGTCTCGAGGACGAAGTGCGCGCCGCCGGCATGGCCTTCTTTTCCGTTCCCGCCTTTACCGGCCCGTTATCACCGGTCAGGGATGTCCTCGCCCTGCTGCAGCTGCTGCGCCTGCTGCGCCGCGAAAAGTTTTCCGTCGTGCACACGCACAATTCCAAGGCGGGGTTTCTCGGGCGGCTCGCCGCGCACCTTGCCGGCATCCCCTGCATCGTCCACACCATCCACGGTTTTGCCTTCCACGACTGCGAATCAGCATGGCGTCGCCGCCTCTTCGTCGGCTGTGAACGGCTCGCCGCACGCTGGTGCCACGCCCTGATTGCCATCTCGCAGCCGATGATCGACTGGGCCGCACAGGAGCATATCGCCCCGGGCCGCACCATCGAGAAGATTTACAGCGGCATCGAAGTCGATGCCTTTGCCGCCGCTGCGCCGCATCCGGCCATCCGCCGCGAAGCGGGTTGGACCGCTACCGACCTCGTCATCGGTTTTGTCGCCAAATTATGGGATGGGAAGGGGCATGCCGATGCGCTGACTGCGCTGGCACAGGCACGCCGCACGGAGCCGCGCCTCAAGCTGCTGCTCATCGGCGAAGGCCCGCTCGAACCGGCACTGCGCGCGCAGGCCGCGTCGCTGGCACTTGGCGACAGTGTCTGTTTCGCCGGGTTCCGTACTGATATTCCCGCACTCACCGCTGCCTGCGATATCTGCATCCTGCCATCGTATTTCGAGGGGATGGGGCGCGTCGTACTCGAGGGGATGGCTGCCGGCAAACCGGTCAGTGCTTCGCGCGTGGGGGGCATCGTCGAACTCATCCGTGACGGCGAGACCGGGTTATTCATTACCCCCGGCCGGCCGGAGGAACTGGCTGCCGCGCTGCTGCGCCTTGCCGCCGACCCGGCGCTGCGCGCCCGCCTCGGCGCTGCCGCCCGTCAGGCGGTCAGCGCGGAGTTTTCCGCGCACAACATGGCCGACCGCATCGTC
>CAZWUZ010000289.1:0-4727 GCA_964637655.1 uncultured bacterium
GCAGCGCCCGCAGCGCCGCCACTTCCCCCTCGTAGAGCGCGCGATGCTCGTCGTACCACGCGTCATATTCCGCCGCGCGCACGGCAAACACCTGCCAGCCGGGTGCGCGCTCAGTCACGACGCTTCACCGCGAGCAGCAGCCAGTGCGTGTCATTTTCCCGCACCGTCAGCCGGTAGCCGCGCCGCGCCAGCCGCCGCCGCATGGATGCCAGCGTCAGCGGTGACAGACGATGCCGCCGCCCCTCGCCGCGGTGAATGCCCGCCACCACCCGCTGCCCGTGCGCGTTGAGATCAGCCAGCACCAGTTTCCCGCCCGGCTTGAGCACGCGGTCGAAGGTACGGCAGAGCGCCGTCCCGTCATGCAGATGGTGCAGCGCGTCAATCATGATGATGGTCCCCACACTGGCGTCGGGAAAGTCCAGCGCGTAGGCATCCATCTGCCGCAGCGTCACCCGCGAGCGCAGCCGCGCATGGGCGAGATTGAGCGCCGCGATGTGCAGCGTGGTGCGGTCTCGGTCGACCGAGGTGAAGGTATGGCCCGCGCGGGCGAGCGCCAGCGCGGTCAGCCCGCGCCCCGTGCCGATCTCCAGCAGCGGCTGGCGCAGTTTTCCCGACTGCGCGAGCACGAAACGCCGCACCAGCGCGTGGTCGAGCCCGTGCCGCCGGAAAAGTTCGCGCCGCTGCTGCAATCGCGCATGGTTGGCGCGTATCGCCGCCGCGCTGAGGCGCGGGGCCACCGTACGCCGGTCGCTCATCCGCGGGTCATGGCGCTGCCGCACTGCGGACACTGCAGCCCGGTGCAGGGCGTGCTGACCCCATGCGTCACGCGCGTCCCGCACTTGGGGCAGACACAACTCCCGCCCGGCCCGCTCCCCGGCTGCGTACCGCCCATGCGGCCACGCCCGCCACCCTGCCCGCGTCCTGCTCCCCGTCCCGTCCCCGCGCCCTGTCCGCGCGGTCCCGTCCCGTCGCCACCCGGCATGATGGGCCTCCTATTCCAGCGCGATGGCGTGGCTGTTGCACACGCCGACACAGGCGCCGCACGCCACGCACTTGTCGTCAATGACTGCCTTGTGTTTGACCATGCTGATGGCCTGTACCGGACAGATTTCCACGCAGGCCGTGCAGCCGCTGCACTTCCGTTCATCCACCACTGCTTGCATTGCCATCGTCCCGCTCCCGTGCGGCCGGCAAATTGTACGACACTGCCCGGCCCTGCACCAATAATAGCAAATGCTATTATCTCTGTCAAGGGGCTACGCCAAATTGTGGCGCAACCTGCCGTCAGCGCGCCGCTTCTGCGGCGGGATTGACAGGCGGCTGCGGAAGGAGTATCGTGTGCAGAGGACGGACATCCCGTCGGAGAACGCCTGTGCGCCTGCTGCTCTGCTGCTGCCTGCTGCTGCTTGCCGTCCCGGCCGCCGCGCTGGAGGTCTACTGCTTTCATCTCCCCTACGGCGTCCCTGCAGGCACCGCTGACACCAACATTCTCATCGTGCGCGAAATCTACGCACTCTCGGCCAACCCGACGACCAAGTTTGCCGACTGGGTCGCCTACCGGCTCGACAGCGCGACGGTGAACGGCGAGGCGCGCACCTCGCGCGTCTGGGCCGCCGACCCGTGGCTCCCCGACACCGCGACGCTCGAACCTGACGATTACCGCGATGCCAACGCCAAACTCGGCACCGACCGCGGGCATCAGGCCCCGCTCGGCTCGTTCAAGGGCACCACCCAGTGGCGCACGACCAATTACCTGTCGAATATCACCCCGCAGCGCGCACCGCTCAATCAGGGGGCCTGGGCGGCGCTCGAAGAACAGGAACGCGCCCTGGCGCGTGCAACCACCATCTACGTGATTACCGGCCCGCTCTATGAGGAGGCGATGCCGCCGCTGCCGACTGCGGACGAACCGCATGTCGTCCCCTCGGGCTACTGGAAAATCATCACTACCACCGACAGCAGCGGCGCGCCCGGCTGCCTGGCCTTCTGCTTCCCGCAATCCACCCCGCGCAACGCCGCGTTCGTCGACTACCGGTGCTCCGTGGATGAGATCGAAACGCGCAGCGGCCTCGATTTCTTCCCCGCGCTCGACGACGCGCGCGAAGCGGTTATGGAGGCGGCTGTTCCCGCTGTCCGCTGAAGCCCGCCGGCTCCGATTGTTGACCCGACCCGGCAAAAGGAGTAGCATGGTGGTATGAAAACGCTCACTGAAATTGCGGCTGCCGTCGGCTGCCCTGCCACTGACACCCCCGGCCTCTACGGCATCGCCCCGGAGCGCAACCTGGCGCAGGTGCTCCCCGCGGTGCAGGAGTTGCTCGCCACCGGGAAGAGCGCACATCCCGCCTTCGCGTCGCTTGCGGGCACGTATGACAACCTCTTCATCTTTTTCGCCGATTCGCTCGGGCTCTCCCTGCTGCAGGGGAGCGGCACGGCGCTGGAAAAACTCTTTGTCCGCTTCGGCCAGCCCTTTTCGACGGTCTTCCCCTCGATTACCAATGTCGCCATCACCTCGTTCTACACCGGCACGCTCCCGGTCGAGCACGGCATTCCCGGTTTTGTCATCGAGATGCCTGATGTCGGCACCCGGGTCGACCACCTGCAGCTCAAGGTGCCGGGCGCGACCGCGTCACTCCCCGCCGCGGGGTTCGACTGCCGGCAGTGGTTCCGCCGCCCGACGCGCTACACCCGCGCCGCCTTCGGCAACCGCGACCTCTATTCCTTCGCCCCGTGGCCGATTATCGGCTCCGGGCTGTCGTCGCTCGCCTTCGGCAGCGAGACCTTCTTCCACGGCTATGACTATGCCATCGAGGGATTCGAGCGGGCGCGGCTGGTGCTCGAACACGGGCAGCGTACGGTCATCAACTACTACCAGCCGGGCCCCGACGGCATGTCGCACAAATTCGGCCCCGGTGACGACGAGACCGCGCTCTATGTCCGCCAGCTGGACGAGCAGTTCGCGCATTTCCTGCACAAGGTCAGTCCGGCAGTGGCGGCGCGCACACTCTTCCTTTTCGTCGCTGACCACGGGCAGGTGCAGACCGACGCCGTCACCGTCACCCCGGAGCAGCAGCAGACGCTCTTCCGCGGGGTCACGCGCGACTGGCTCGGCTACTCGGGGCGCGTGGCCCATGTCTACGGCACGGAGGACGAGGCGCAGCAGGTCATCGGCACGCTGCGCGAGATGGCGGGCGACACGTTTGCGGTACTCGACCGTGACGCGGTATGCCGCCACTACACCGGCGGGCAGGCAGGCGACGACCTTTTCTGGCAGCGCAACGGCCGGTACCTGCTCTCGTTCAAGCCGGGTCACGGTCTGCATCTCGCGCAGGAGAAAGAAACCCGGCGGCAGAACGACCCGCTGCAGCAGCTGCAGCGGCTCTACAACGGTCAGCATGGCGGGGCGTCACTCGACGAGCTGCTCATCCCCGTCATTTGCGCTAATGCCCGCGCCTGCCAGGAAGCGCTCTTCAGCTGATGTCCTGCCCACTCTGCCACGCGGCGCTCCCCCCTGAACCGCGCTATCCCCGTCGCCTCTGTCCGTTATGCGCCGCACAGGCAACAGATGCCACCGGGCGCCCCGTGCGCTTTGCCAACGAGGAGTTGACCGGCGGCATCACCGGTCGCTACACCGACACCGATACCCCGTACACCGAAGCTACATGCTGGGTACGCGGCACCCGCTGCACCGCGACAGAAGCGCATCTCGGCGGCATCGTCATCATGCCGGTGATGCCCGCCTGACCGGCTGCCCGGCGCGGCATGGACGCCACGCCGCAACCGTGCTACACTGCTGATATGGAACCTGCCGTCATGCTGCGCCCCGGCACGTTTTCTCGCGGACTGCTGGTGCGGGCACTGGTTTTGCTGCTGCTCTTCACCCTGTTCGCCACCGTGCTGGTCGTCAGCACCACCCTGCTCGAACGTATGACGGAGGCCGTGCACGAATGCGCGCTGGCCGCCACGCTGGCCCAGCGTCTGGAAACCATCGTGCTGGCTGAACGGCGCAACCTGCTGCTCTATCTCGATACCCGCGACCCGGCCCGGCTCGCCGACAACCGTACGCTGCGGCAGGAGGCCGCGGCACTCATCGCCGCCCTGCCGCGCCTGATTTCCTCCCCCGAGGAGGCGGTGCTCGTCGCCCAGGTGCAGAACCGCTACGCGCGCTACCACGCGCAGGTGCCGGAAGAAGCCGCGCCCACGTCCGCTGAACTGCAACAGCTTATCGACCGTCTTATCCGCTCGCTGGGCGACCTCCGCGACATCAACCTGCAGCAGATGCACGAGCTGCGCGCGCGCAGCGAATCGCTGAATCGCGCGGTCGACCTCACGGTGTACATCAGCATGCCGCTGGTTGCCCTGCTGCTGCTCGCCGGCGCCTACCGCCTCTGGCGGCAGGTGGTCGGCCCGCTGCTGCGCCTGACTGATGCCGCCCGCCGCCTGGCCGGTGGCAACGTCACGGTGCAGCTCCCGGTCGGCGCCCGCGATGAACTCGGCGACCTGACCAGCGCCTTCAATACGCTCAGCGAGGCACTGGTCGCCCGCGACACGGAACGCCAGCGCGCGCTGGCCGCCATCGCGCATGACCTGCGCAGCCCGCTCACCGTGCTCAGCGGCACGGTGGAACTGCTCGCGCTGGCCGGCCCGGAGGAACGCGACCGCTGCCTTGCCGTGCTGGCCACGCAGTGCCGGCGGCTGACCGGCATGACCCACGATCTGATGGAGAGCGT
>CAZWUZ010000290.1:0-4706 GCA_964637655.1 uncultured bacterium
CAGCGCCTGCAGATGCACCGGCGTACCGTACCCCTTGTGCTGCGCGAACCCGTACGGCGGGTAGCGCGCGTCGAGTTCAACGAGGATGGCGTCGCGGGTGGTCTTGGCGAGCACCGAGGCGGCCGCCACCGCCAGCGAGAGGGCGTCACCCTTGCACAGCGTGCGGCAGTCCGTCACGCCCGGCGGCGCCTGGTTGCCGTCGACGAGCGTCAGCGCGGGACGCACCGCCAGGCCCGCCCACGCGCGGTGCATGGCCAGCAGCGTCGCCTGCAGAATGTTGATCCGGTCGATCTCCGCGGCGCTGACCACGGCGACCTGCCACGCCACGGCGCGCGCGCGGATAACCGCCGCGGCCGCATCGCGCTGCGCCGCGGTGAGCGTCTTGCTGTCCCCGACGACAAAGGGCTCGCCGCCGGGGGGGAGAATGACGGCGGCGGCGACGACCGGCCCGGCCAGCGGCCCGCGTCCCGCCTCGTCAATCCCCGCAAGGAGCGACACCCCGAGCGCGGCATCATGCGCCGCGAGGCGCAGATACCGCGTCGGGCGCCCCACTTACTTCGCGTCGTCCCGCTGTTCGGTCAGACGCGCACTGCGCTTCGACCGGCCGCGCAGGTAATACAGCTTGCTGCGCCGCACCTTGTGATGCGCCTGTACCTCGATGCTCGCCACCGCCGGGGCGTGCAGCGGAAAGATGCGCTCGACCCCGATACCGTGCGAGATGTGGCGCACGGTGATGCTGCGCGACAGATTCTTGCCGGCAATGGCAATGACCGTGCCGCCGAACGCCTGCAGCCGCTCGTTGTCACCTTCCTTGATGCGCACCTGCACCTTGACCTTGTCCCCCACCTTGACGGCGGGAACGTCCTTCTTGCGGTAGGATTCCTCCACACTCCGCATGACCGCTGAAAGATTCACGTTGTTCCTCCTTGGCCCGCCTCCGCGGGTCCGTTGTCTGCTGCTGTCCGCCACTGCCGCATCTGCCGCTGCTGCCGCTCGACCGTCAGTTTCAGCGCCTGCAGTTTGCGCCAGCGGCTGATCTGCGCATGGTTGCCCGAGAGCAGCACCTCGGGCACCGTCAGGCCGCGGAACTCCCGCGGCCGGGTATACTGCGGGTACTCCAGCACGCCGCCGGCCACCAGCTGCGCGGCCGCCGCGCGGTCCAGCCCGAGCAGGTCAGCCGCCTCGTCGGCGGTGAGCCAGCCCGTCCCGAATGATTCCTCCTGCAGTGATTCCGGGTTGCCGATAACCCCGTGCACCTTGCGGGTGACGGCCTCGACCAGCATCAGGGCGGGAAGTTCCCCGCCCATCAGCACGTAGTCGCCGACCGACACTTCCCGGTCAATCCACCCCCCGCTGCGCACGCGTTCGTCCACCCCCTCGTAGCGCCCGCAGATAAGCACCAGCTGCGGGCAGGCCGCGAATTCGTCAACCAGCGCCTGCGTCAGGGTCTCGCCCCGCGGCGACAGCAGGATGACCTGCCGCCCGTCGAGCCGCGGCAGCGCTTCGAGCGCCGCCACCAGCGGTTCGGGCTTGAGCACCATCCCCGCCCCGCCGCCGAACGGCGTATCATCCACCGTGCGGTGCACATCCGTCGTCCACTGCCGCAGGTCGTGCGCCGCCGCGGTGATCTTCGCTTCAGCCAGCGCTCTGGCCAGCAGCGAGTGTCCGAGCACCGCCTCGCACAGCGCGGGAAAAATACTGACGAGATCGATGCGCATCGTCCCTACGCCTGCATCCCCGCGCGCTTGAGCAGCGCCGCCACCGTCGGCGTCGGGGTTGCCCCCTTCTTGATCCACGCGGCCGCCTTCGCCCCGTCCAGATTCAGCGCCTTCTCCTTGTCCAGCGGGTTGTAGGTGCCGATTGCCTCGAGGTACGCGCTGCTGCACGCCGCGCGCGATTCCGTCACCACCACGCGGTAGTACGGCTTCTTCTTCGCCCCGAACCGCTTCAGCCTGATCTTTACTGACATGTTGTTCTCACCCCCCTGACGGCCCGTGGCCGTCGCTGTCGTTATACCGCCCGCGGCGCCGCCGCGTCAGTGCTGTGTGCCGCCACCCGGCATGCCCGGCAGGGAAAACCCCGCCGGGTTGATCCCGAGTTTCGCCAGCTGCTTGCTCATCTTCCCCATCTTGCCCATCATCTTCTGCATTTCGCCGAACTGCTTGAGCAGCCGGTTGACATCCTGCACCGTGGTGCCGCTCCCCGCCGCGATGCGCTGCCGGCGGCTGCCGCTGAGGATTTCCGGTTTCTGCCGCTCGGGGCGGGTCATCGAGCGGACGATGGCGGTCATGCGCGACATTTCCCCCTCGGCCATGCCGCGCGCCGCCGGGTTGACCTTGACCCCGGGGAGCATGCCGAGGATCTGGTCGAGCGGCCCCATCGCCTGCAGCTGCTGCATCTGCTCGAGAAAATCGTCGAAGTTGAGTTTCCCCTTGAGCAGGCGCTTCTCCATCTCCTTCGCTTTTTTCTCGTCGACCTTCTGCTCGACCTTCTCGATGAGCGAGAGCATGTCGCCCATGCCGAGCAGGCGCCCGACCAGGCGGTCGGCATGGAAGGGCTCGAGCGCGTCGATCTTTTCGCCCAGCCCGACGAACTTCACCGGCTTGCCCGTGACGTGGCGGATGGAGAGCGCGGCCCCGCCGCGCGTGTCCCCGTCGAGCTTGGTCAGGACGACCCCGGTGACGGACAACTGCTCATTGAACGCCCGGGCCGAGTTGACCGCGTCCTGCCCGGTCATCGAGTCGGCGACGAAGAGCACCTCGTCGATGCGCTGCGCGCTGCGGATGGTACGCAGTTCCGCCATCATCGCCTCGTCGACGTGCAGGCGCCCCGCGGTGTCGATGATGACCGGGTTATGCCCCTTCTCCACCGCCAGGCTGAGCCCGTCGGCAACAATACGCGGCGGCGGAACGTCGGCGCCGGGGGCGTAGACCGCGAGATCATGCTGCCGCCCGAGGATCTTCAGCTGCTCGATGGCGGCGGGACGGTAGACGTCCGCGGCGAGGAGCAGCGGGTTCATCCCTTTCGTGCGCAGGTGGTGGGCGAGCTTGGCGCAGGTGGTGGTCTTGCCCGAGCCCTGCAGCCCGCAGACCATGATGACCGACGGGTGCCCCGACAGTTCGAGACGCGCCGTCTCCGTGCCCATGACGCGCAGGAATTCGTCGCGCACGATCCCGACGAACTGCTGCCCGGGATTGAGCGATTCGAGCACCTCAACCCCGACCGCACGGGCCTTGACCCCGGCGATGAACTCCTTGACCACCCCGAGGTGGACGTCCGCCTCAAGCAGCGCCATGCGCACCGCGCGCACCGCCTCCTGGATGTTCGCCTCGGAGAGTTTACCGCGCCCGGTCAGGGTGCGGAAAATGCCCTGCAGTTTGTCGGAGAGTTGCTGCAGCATCGTCCCGGTCTCCCTACAGCGCCGCGTGCAGGCGCGCGAGGGCCGGGCCGGCGGACGCGGGGAGTGTCGCCTCCAGCGCGCGCAGCGCGGCGCGGCGGCGGCGGTCGGCGGCCACCAGGCCGAGCGCCGCATCGTAGGCCTGCAGGTGGCGCCGCGTGCGGCGCAGCAGGTCGGAGACCGCCTGCCGCGTGATGCGCAGCGCCGCGGCGATCTCCGCCAGCGAGTAATCGTCGAAGTAATAGAGGCGGTAGAGCCGCTGCTGACGCGCTGTCAGCAGCGCGCCGTAGAAGTCGAACAACAGCGTGTCCCGCACCTGCTTGCCCACGTTCCGCTCCTCTGTCAAGTAATAGTACTTTACTATACCGGGCGGGACCGTGTCAAGCCAGCCCGGGCGCGCCCCCTTGACAGGAGGGGGGCGCGGAGGGTATCGTCACGGCATGGAAAAGTGGATCATCGCCATCGTCGCGGCCATTGTCGTCGTCGTGTCGGCGCTGGTGTTCGTCATCTACCCGGTCTACCGCGCGCAGGAGGAAGAGGCCAGCCGGCCCCTGCCGGCACCCCCGGGGGCAGTCAGCGTCCCGTCGCGGCCGGCGCAGGCCCCGCACCTGCCCCCCCCCACCCCGACCCCGGTGCAGACCCCGGCCGAGCCGGTGCCCGCCTACCAGGAACCGGAGCCGCCGCCGCGCCCGAGCGATCCCATTTTGCGCCTGCAGCTGGTGGAGGAGCAATTGAACCGGCTGAACGCGCTGACCGACCGGCTCAGCGCGCTGGAGTCGCGTCTCAACCAGCTGGCTGCCGCCGGCAGCGGCACGAACAGCGCCGAGGTCGCCGCGCTGCGCGAGCAGCTCGCCGCGCTCGGCACCGCCTCTGCCGGCACCGGCAGCAGCGGCAGCCGGACGAATAGCGCGGTCCAGACGGAACTGACCGCGCTCGGCACCCGCCTCGGCTCGCTCGAGAGCAAGGCCACCACGCTGGAGACCACCGTTGCCACCCTCGAACGCAAGGTGATCAGCGGCACCAGCAACTGGCGGCGCTGATGGCTGCCCCGGTCGTGCGCAAGCGCACACTCAACTGGCCGTTTCTCGCCGTCTGCCTGCTCACGGTGCTGATCATCAGTCCCGTCGACCCGTTCCCCGAGATGTTCGCCGGTCCCATCGGCCTGCTCGATGATCTCGGCTACGGCATCCTCGACATCATCCTGCTGCTCTACATCCGCCACAAGAAAAAACTGGAAGAACAGCAGGCCGCGGACAAACCGGGCCTCGATCCCGGCAAAAAGATTTCCTGATTAGCAGCTGTTCAGCCA
>CAZWUZ010000291.1:0-4682 GCA_964637655.1 uncultured bacterium
GCTGCTTTGGTCTGTTGCAAGAGGGAGCAGGACGGAAAGACCGGATGGTCGCCATGCAACTCCCCGCGCCCGGCAAGCCGGTGGAAAAGATCGAACGCGCCATAGCGGACCCGGGGCCCGGAGAGGTGCTTATCCAAGTGTCGGCCTGCGGCGTTTGCCGAACCGACCTGCATGTTCTGGATAGTGAAATTCCCGCACATTATCCGATCATACCCGGCCATCAGATCGTCGGCAGGGTGTTCGCTGTCGGGCCAGGTGCCGATGCTTTGGCCATCACGCAGCGGGTGGGCGTTGCCTGGTTGGGGCATGTCTGCGGGCAATGCCCCTGTTGCCGGGCAGGCCGGGAAAATCTTTGCGATGCGCCGCTATTTACGGGGGCGACGCACGATGGCGGCTATGCGACCCATGTGATCGCGGATGCTCGCTATTGCTTGGCCCTGCCAGACCGTTTTTCCGACATCGAGGTTGCGCCATTGCTTTGCGCCGGGCTGATCGGCTGGCGGGCGACGCGCCGGTTATCGGGCTTTACGGCTTTGGTGCCGCCGCCCATATTCTGGCGCAGGTGGCGCGCGCGCACGGCACGCGGCTGACGCTGCTGCTGATGAATTCCTTTGCCACCGATGCGGCAACCCGCGCGCATCTCGCTGCCCACCCGGCACCGCCCGAAGTGGACGTGCGCATCTTTCTGCAGTCCGCGTTCCCCCGCCTGCGGCCCGACGGGGAACCGTTCACCTGCGACCGCGACGACCTCTGCTGCTACGGGCCCGGGCACGGCGACTTTCTCCCGGCGCTGCAGCGCAGCGAGCTGCCGCGCCTGCTCGCCGACGGGGTGCAGGTGCTGCAGTTCTCCAACCTCGACAACCTCGGGGCGGTGCTCGACCCTGCCATTGTCGGCTGGCATCTCGCGCAGGGGGCGGAGATGACCGTCGAGGTGGCGGCCAAGCGCGCGGGCGACAAGGGGGGCATGCCGGTGCGCGTCGACGGGAAGTTGCGCCTCGTCGAGGGCTTCGCGTTCCCGCCGGAATTCGACCAGGCGTGCGTGCAGGTCTTCAATACCGCGACCTATGTCTTTGCGCTTGCCGCGCTGCAGACCCCGCGCGAATTGCCGTGGTACGTGGTGGAAAAAGAGGTCGACGGGGCGAAGGTGATCCAGTTCGAACAGCTGGCCGGCGACCTGTCGACGGTGCTCGACGCGCGCTACCTCGTGGTCGATCGCGACGTGCGCTTCCATCCGGTAAAAACGCCGGCCGACCTCGAGGCCGTGCGCCCGCGCCTGCAGGCGCTCCTCGCCGGCCGGTAGCCCCGTCGTGCGGCCGTACCTGACCGTTATCCTGGTGCTGCTGCCGCTGCTGCTCTGCGGGTATCGCGGCACCATCGATTCCAGTGATGCCCTCTACCGCTATCAGGGCGCGGTCGCGCTGCTGCGCGGCGCCGGGTACACCGCGACGGACGGGACCGGCGCCGGCGTGCCGGTCCGCTACGGGCCGCTCCATTCGCTGGCGGCGCTGCCGCTCCTGGTCGCCGCGCGCGCCCTCGCTCCGCTGCTCGCGCCGCCGGTGCTCGCCCGGCTCGGTCTGCCTGCCGACGCGGCGCATGTCGCGCTGCTGACAGAACACATTACCCGCGGCGGTTTCATGCTGGCCATGCCGCTCGTCACGCTGTGTACCGCGCTGCTGCTGGTGTATACCCTGCGGCACCTGAACGTCACGCCGCGTGCGGCGTTATGGCTGACCCTGCTCTGGGCCGGCAGTACCCCCGCGCTCGTCTATGCCAACCTCGGCTTCGACGAGCCGCTGCAGGGACTGCTGCTGCTCGCGGCGTTCGCTGCCGCCCTCCGGCGGTACGGCGGACTGGCGGGGCTCTGCCTGCTGCTGGCCACCTTCGTGCGCCCGGTGGCGCTGCTGGCCGCGCCGGCGCTCTGGCTGCTCCTTGACGATACGCTGCGACGCCCCGTACCGGCACGCCGCCTGCTGCTGGCCTGGCTGGCGGCGACGGCGCTCTTGCATCCCCTGTTCAATCTCTGGCGCTATGCCGATGCGACTGATGGCGGCTACGCGGGCATCCCGTTCAGCACGCCGCTGCCCGAGGGCCTCGCCGGCCTGCTCTTCAGTCCCGGCAAGAGCCTGTTCATCTTTTTCCCGTTCCTGCTGCTGCTCGCGGCAGGCATTCGCCTGAACTGGCGGGCGCTGCCGCGCCTGACGGTTGCGGTCGGCCTGCTGCTGGCCGCCTACCTGCTGCTCTATGCCTGCTGGTGTGACTGGAGCGGCGACACCTGCTGGGGCCCGAGATTTTTTGTGCCGCTTGGACCGCTGCTGACGCTGCTGCTGGTGCCGCTGACGCAGCATCGCGGCTGGCGCGGCGCGCTGGTTGCGGCCGGCAGTGCCGGGCTGCTGCTGACCGTGCCCGGCGCGTTGACCGACTACACCGAATTGTGGGCGCAGGTGGTGCGGCAGGAGAACGGCGATGGTGTGCGCGCACTGGCGGCGTGGCGGTATGAGTGGCAGGCGTTCGCCCCGCGTCTCGCCCTGGCCCGGCTGGCACTGCACGGACCTGACACGCTGCTGCTGGCGCCCTATGGGGCGCGGCTGCTGCCGGGACGGGCAGCGGTGCAACTGCTGCTGGCGTGTTGCCTGCTGTACGGCATGGCGCGTGCTGTACGCCGCGTTTGACAGCGGCAGCCGATTCATTTATAATACTCGTGATAAATTTCACGATTGCGGGAGCCGGACTATGAGCGACAGCAAGCGGACGATACTCTGTGTGGACGACGACGCGGAACTGCTCGAAGCGCTGCGCCTGATCCTTGAAAGCGGCGGGTACACCGTCGAGACGGCGCCGAGCGCGGCGGAGGGCGTGAAGGAGTATCAGCGGGTGCAGCCCGCGCTGGTCTTCGTCGACCTGATGATGGAGACCGTCGACGCGGGGCTCGACTTCGTCCGCCAGGCGCGGGCGCTCGGCGCGAAGGTGCCCATCTACCTGCTCAGCTCCGTCGGCAATGATATGCGCAGCAACACGGACGCGGGGACGCTCGGCATCACCGCGATCCTCGAGAAGCCGCTCGATCCGCAGCGGCTGCTGGCGCTGGTCCGCGCCAAGCTCGGCGCCTGAGCGCGCGTCAACGGAAAGAGGGAGAGCGATGAACCAGGCACTGACCGCGGCGGTGACGGAGATTTGCCGCCGCTACGATAATGACCGCACGCGCATGATGGATATCGTCATCGCCGTGCAGCAGCGCTTCGGCTGCGTTTCCGTCGCGGCGATGGAAACGATCGCCGCGGCTGCCGGCACGCAGCGTGTCGAGGTGGAGAGCGTGGTCACCTTCTACGCCTTTCTCTCGACGCAGCCGCAGGGGAAGGTGACGATCCGCCTGTGCAACGACATCGTCGACTGGATGAAGGGCGCCGAGACGGTGGCGGATGCCATCTGCAAGGAACTCGGGGTCATGCCGGGCGAAACGACGGCGGACGGCGCAATCACCTTCAGCCGCACCCCCTGCATCGGCATGAGCGACCAGGCGCCCGCGGCGCTGGTCAATGACACGGTCGTCACCAACCTGTCGCCCGAGCGCGCGCGCATGATGGTGCGCGAACTGCGCAAGCACCTCGACCCGGCGCAGCTGGTCACGGTGGTCGGCGACGGCAACAATGCCCACCCGCTGGTGCGCTCGATGGTGCGCAACAATATCCGCCGGCGCGGCCCGGTCCTGTTCGCCGGTTTTGCCGCGGGGAGCGCGCTGCAGAAGGCGCTGGCGCTCGACCCGGGCGCGGTCATCACCGAGGTCAAGGAATCGCGCCTGCGCGGGCGTGGCGGCGCCGGTTTCCCCACCGGCCTCAAGTGGGACTTCGCGCGCAACGCCCCGGGCACACAGCGCTATGTGCTGTGCAATGCCGATGAGGGTGAACCCGGGACGTTCAAGGACCGCGCCCTGCTCACCGAGAGCGCCGACCTGATGTTCGAGGGGATGACCATCGCCGGCTACGCGGTGGGGAGCGATACCGGCATCGTCTACCTGCGCGGCGAGTACGCCTACCTCAAGCCGTACCTCGACGACGTCATCGCCAGACGGCGGCAGGCGGGGCTGCTGGGCAGCGACATCCTCGGGAAAAAGGGCTTCGCCTTCGATATTCGCATCCAGCTCGGGGCCGGCGCCTACGTCTGCGGCGAGGAGACCGCGCTGATCAGTTCCTGCGAAGGGCTGCGCGGCGACCCGAAAAACCGCCCCCCCTTCCCGCCGCAGCAGGGCTACCGCGGCTGTCCGACCATCGTCAACAACGTCGAGACGTTCTGCTGCGCCGCGCGCATCCTGCTCGAAGGGTCAGCGTGGTTCAAGGCGATGGGCTCGGCGAAGACCACCGGGACCAAGGCGCTGTCGATCTCGGGCGACTGCCGCAAGCCGGGCATCTACGAGGTCCCCTTCGGCATCACCGCGAAGGAACTGCTCGGCATGGTCGAGGCGGACAATCCCGGCTCGCTGCTGATTGGCGGTCCCTGCCGGCAGATGATCAGCGCTACGGAGCAGACGGGGATCATCTGCTATGACGACCTCGCCACCGGCGGCTCGATCATCGTTTTCAACCGCGCGCGCAACCAGCTCGAGATCGCCGAGCACTACCTCGATTTCTTCATCGAGGAGTCGTGCGGGCACTGCACCCCCTGCCGCGTCGGGCTCGTCCTGCTCAAGC
>CAZWUZ010000292.1:0-4664 GCA_964637655.1 uncultured bacterium
CCACGGGTCGATGGGGCGGTCGTGCCGCGGCAGCGGACAGCGTTGGGCGGGTGCGGCGGAAGAGCGTTTTGCAGCGGTCATGGCGATATGCCTCCGGGGGGCTGGGTGCCCATGGCAGGCATAGCATATCGCACGGCAACAGACAAGCGCCCGTCTGCCATGGACGGCCTGGCGATGGCCTGCACACAGGAGGTGTGCGTGCCACCGCTGCCACGGACGGCTCAGCGGTGGCGTCCTGCGCTTGCGTCGGCGGGGGCAATTATTTACAATACCTGTTATTGCTGTTTCGCAAGGAGAAGACCATGCGCTTCCTGCTGATGCTCGTAGTGCTGCTGACGGCGGTGCCGCTGGCGGCGGAGAATACCACGCCGGCCGCGACGCCGGGGTTCGACCGCCAGCTGCTGGAGGAGAACGAGCGGCTGCGGCAGGGACTGGAGCGGCGCGAGACGGAGATGCGCACACTGGAGTATCAGCTGCAGCAGGCGCAGGAGGAACTGGCGCGCACGCAGCAGACCATCACCGTCATGCAGCAGGAACTGCAGGAACTGGTGGCGGAACTGGCGCAGCTGCGGGCGACGACCCCGCGCGCGGCAGCCCGTCCGGCGACTGCAGGAACGACCCCGGCCCCGGCGCGCCCGCGCCCGGCGGTCAGTCCGAACGCGCGGCGGCACACGGTGGCGGCGGGAGAAACGCTGGCGCAGATCGCGGAAAAGTACTACGGGGCGGGTGCCTCATGGCAGCGGATTTTCGATGCCAATACCGACAAGCTCACCTCCCCGCAGGTCATCGTTACCGGCATGACGCTGGTGATCCCGTAGCATGTTCATCGCCTGGCTGGAACGCAACTGGACGCAGCGCCGCACCCGCACGGCTGTCATCATTTCGCTGCTCATCGCCCTGCTGGTCTTCTGGCTGCAACACTGGGGCTGGTTCGAACTGACCGAGAGCAAGACGCTTGACTGGCGCTACCGCGAGTTTCGTGCCCAGACGCACCTGCGCGAGGACATCGTCATCCTCGATATCGACGAGGAGAGCATCAAGGCGATGGAGCAGATCTGGGGGCGGTTCCCCTGGCCGCGCCGGGTCCACGCCGAGATGCTTGCCTACCTGGGGATGGCGCAGGCGAAGGCGGTGGCGTTTGACGTGCTGCTGACGGAACCGACGCAGAATCCCGAAGTGGTCTGCCCGGTGGACGGCACGCGCTTCCGCCAGTACGACGAGATGTCGCATCCCGATTATCAGCTGGCGAATGCCACGGCCATGAGCGGGCTTACCCATCATGCCATGCAGTTCATCCCGCCCAACGTCATTACCGGCACGGACACGGCGGTGGAATCGCTGGCGCGTTTCGCCATCGACCTGCCGCCGCCGGAGGCGGGCATCAGTTTCACCGAGGAGTACGCGGTTACCGCGCCGCTGGCCATCCTGGCGGAGAATGCCGCCGGGGTTGGCGCCATCAACGTCATCCCCGACACCGACGGCCCGGTGCGCCGTTCGTTCACCTTCATCCGCTTCAAAAACAAGCTCTACCCGTCGCTGAGCATCTCGGTGGTGCTGGCGCTGGCCTCGACGCCGGAACACCGGGCGACGGTGCGCTTCACGCCGGAGATGATCCACATCGAAAACCCGCACTTCACCGTGAACGGGCAGACACGCCCGGTGCATTACCGGATCCCGGTCGATGGCGGCGGGCGGATGCAGGTGCATTACTACGGGGGTGATCATACCTACCGCTACACCCCGTACTACGAGATCTTCCTGGTCAACGACCCGACCACTGATCTCGAGGCGTTCCGCGACAGAATCGTGCTGATCGGTTCGACGGCATCGGGGCTGATGGACCTGCGCACCAGTCCGTTTTCGTCGGTCTATCCCGGGGTTGAGGTGCATGCCAACCTGATCAACAACATCCTCGCGCAGGACTACCTGACGTGGGAACCACCCTGGCTGCTGCTCGTCGTGCTGCTGGCGCTGGCGGGGATCATGGGGTTGTGGGTGGCGCCGCACCGCGCGCTGGAAGGGGCGCTGCTGACGCTGCTGCTGGCGGCACTCTACCTCGTGCTGGTGGTGACGGGCTTCGAACACCTCAACATCGCGTTGTCGCTGGTGGCGCCGCTGACCTTCCTCGGCGTGGACTACATTGTGCTGACGGGCGCGGGGTACATGGTCGAGGAGCGCAAGCGGCGGCAGGTGACAGGCGCCTTCTCGCAGTACGTCAATCCCGAGGTGGTCAAGGAGATTCTCAAGGACCCGGAGAAACTGAAACTGGGCGGCGACAAGCGCGAAATCAGCATTTTCTTCTCCGACCTGGCGGGGTTCACCACCATCGCCGAAAAACTCGATTCGGCGGTACTGGTACCGCTGCTCAACGAGTACCTGACGGCAATGTCGGACATTATCCTGCGCTACGACGGGACGGTGGACAAGTTCATCGGGGACGCGGTGATGGCGTTCTGGAACGCGCCGCTGTCACAGCCGGACCACGCGAAACGCGCCTGCTGGGCGGCCATCGAGCAGCTGGCGAAACTGGACGAACTGCGGGTCAAGTGGCTGGCGGAGGGATACCCGGAGATGAACGCGCGTGCGGGCATCAACACGGGCGTGGTGGTGGTCGGCAACATGGGCTCGCGGACGCTGAAAAACTACACGGTGATCGGCGACACCATCAACCTCGGGGCGCGCCTCGAACCGGCGAACAAGCCGTACGGCACGCGCCTGATGATCAGCGAATTCACCTACGCGCAGGCGAAGGAGTTTGTCGAGGTGCGGCGGCTGGACGCCATCCAGGTGAAAGGCAAGACGCGCGGCATCGAGGTGTTCGAACTGATTGCCAAAAAGGGTGAACTGACGCCGGCGCAGCGCGAACTGCTGGCGGCCTACGGCGAGGGGATGGAGTGCTATCTCAACCGCCGCTGGGAGCAGGGAATCGCCGCGTTCACCGCGGCGCTCAAACTGGCGCCCGAGGACGGCCCGTCGCGGCTGTATGTCGAACGCTGCCAGGTCTACCGGCAGGAAGCGCCGCCGGACGACTGGAACGGCATCTTCGTGATGAAGACGAAATAGGAGGGATGACGATGAAAGACAAACTGACCCTGCTGCGCAAGGTGCCGATCTTCCATCGCCTCACTGACGCCAGCATCCAGCAGATCGCGGCGATCGTCGAGGAACGGGCGTTCAAGAAGGGGGAAATGCTGTTCGCGGCGGGCAGCCGCGGCGACACCCTCTATATCATCAGCAAGGGGAAGGTGAAGATCTTCAAGGAGATGCCGTCGCCGTTCGCCGGCGGGGCGGAAACCAAGATCTTCGAGATCCTCAGCGAGGGTGAATTCCTCGGCGAGATGTCGCTGCTCAACCACGAACCGCGCTGCGCGAGCGCCGCGGCGATGGAGGACTGCTGGATCTACCTGATCCACAAGCGGAACTTCAACGAGGTCATCCTGCAGCGCCCCGAGATGGCGCTCAACATCCTCGAAATCATCTCCAAACGCCTGCGTGATGCCGACGCGCACATCCAGGACATCACCTTCCGCAACATCCCGGGGCGGCTGGCGACACTGCTGATGCGGCTGGCGGACAAGTTCGGCAAGAAGACAGCGCAGGGTGAACTGATCGACCTGAAACTGACACAGCAGGAGATTGCGCAGACGGTCGGCACGTCGCGCGTCTATACCAGCCGCTACCTGAATGAGTTCAAGCGTGAGGGATCAATCAGCATCAGCGGCGGGCGCATCGTCATTCTCGACCGCGATAAACTGAAAACCTGGATGTAATGCCGCGTACGGCGCTGCGGTGAAGATCCATTACCTGATTACCACCCTCGAGGTCGGGGGCGCGGAGCGGATGCTGTACGAAACCGCCCGCCGTGTCGCGGCCGCGGGGCATACGGTGCGCGTCAGCGCGCTCTTCCCGGATGGCACCGTCGGGGAATGGCTGCGCACGGCGGGCATCCCGGTGCAGGCGGGGCTGATGCGCTACGGCGGCGACCCGCTCTGCGTGACGCGCTTCGCCGCGGAGCTGCGCGGCTGGCAGCCGGATATCGTCCATACCTGGCTGTTCCACGCCAATATCGCGGGACGTTGCGCGGCGAAACTCGCGGGCGTGCCGCGCGTCATCTCCTCCATCCGGGTTTACGACAATCGCCGCTGGCATCACGCGCTTGACCGGCTGACGCTCGGGCTGGTCGACGCGGTGACGGCGAATTCGACGACGGTGACCGGGCGGCTGACAGCTGATGGCTACCCGCGCGCGAAACTGCAGACCATCAGCAACGGGGTGGCCGTGCTGCCGGAGCGGCCGGCCTGGCCGGCAGACCTGCCGCGCGACAGTGCGCGGCCGCTGCTGGTCAGCGTCGGGCGGCAGCATCCGCAGAAGGGGTTCGATGTGCTGCTGCGCGCGCTGGCGCTGCTGCCGGCAGCGCAGCGGCCGCAGACGCTGATCAGCGGGCGCACCGACGCGGCGAGCGCAGCACTGCAGCAGCTGCGGGCGGAACTCGGGCTGCAGGATGACGTGACCTTTGCCGGCTGGCGTGCCGACGCGCGGATGCTGGCGGCGCATGCCGACGTGTTCGTGCTGCCGTCGCGCTGGGAGGGGATGCCCAACGCGTTGCTTGAAGCGCAGGCGGATGGTGTCGCCTGCGTGGCGACGGCAGTCGACGGCAGTCGCGA
>CAZWUZ010000293.1:0-4653 GCA_964637655.1 uncultured bacterium
CCGACGTGCCGGTGAACTGCGGCTGCAGGCCGGCGGAGACCACGGTGAATACGCGCGCGCCGGCGGGAGTGGGATGCTCCGCCGCGGCCGCGACGAGCCCGGCCAGCGGTGCCGTGCACTGCCGCAAGTACGACGCATTGACCAGCAGCAGCTCGCCCGCCAGCAGGACGAGCAGCAGCGCGCGCGCGCGCTGCCGCAGGCGGGCGAAACGGGCGGCGGCAACAGCGACCATCAGGACGATGGCGAAGACAAACAGTTTGTCGGGGTAGCGGAAGAGGTTGAGCGGCAGTGCGTTCGCCCCATACACACAGAACACCGTGACCAGCACGGCGGCAAGTGCTGTGCGCGGCCGCAGGGGGAGGCCGCAGACAAACAGCAGGAGGACGGTGATGCCCGCATAGCGGGTCGGGTAGAGGGTGGCGGTTGCCGGTCCCTGCTGCGGCATGAACAGGCCGCGCAGACCGTCAGCGGTGAGACGGAAGTCCTGTGCCGGTGTCGCCTGCGCGTACGAGGAATGGACAAAAAACTCCGCGAAGGAGAAGAGCGGCATGAAACAGAGCGCGGCGCTGAGCAGCGCGACGGTGCGCAGGCGCGCGGCAGGTATCCCCTGCCGGCGCAGGTACGGAATGGCGGCCGCCAGCGCGGGGAGGGCGAGCAGGAAGAAGGCCAGTCCGCCCGCAGTGAGCGCGCAGTAGAGGAGCGGCGGAAGCCAGTACAGCCGGCAGGGGGAATGGGCGGCAGTGACGATGACATAGGCGAGCGGGAAGAGCATGGCAAGCGTCGCGAAGTAGCTGGTGAACTCGCTGAGTGAAAGGATGGCACCGCTGCCGGTGACGGCAACAGCGCAGAAGAGCCCGGTGGTACTGTCATGGAAACGGCGGCCGAGCAGAAACGCGAAAACGAAGATGACGGCAAAGCCGAGCAGCAGCGCGGCATTGTACGCGGCGGCGAAGGGGAGCAGGCGGAAGAGAAGCGTCTGCGGGTGCCAGAACTGGTACTGCGGGTCGGCGTAGGCGGGGACGCCGAGCGCGTTGCCGTCCCACCAGAGCCCCGGCTGTGTGGCAAGATGATAGCGGCAGGGGAGAAAGTAGTTGCTGTGGTCGCGGAACACGGGAACGTCCGTCATGCTGCAGAGCGGCAGCAGCAGCAGCACGAACCAGCAGGCGGCGACCAGGAACCTCAGCACGGCGGTCATGGCCGCATTGTAGGGTATGACCGGTCGGCGGTCAACTGCGCTGTTTGCACCGCTGCGGCGCGGCTGCTACACTGCGTGCGGCACAACGACGGAGGATGGCGATGCAGTACAGCACGGCGGCACTGGGGCGGGTATTCACGGTACGGCTGGAGGACGGCGACATCGTGCACGAATGCCTCGAAGGGCTGGCGCGCACGGAGAAGATCGGCGCGGCGGCGGTTATCCTCGTCGGCGGTGCTGACGAGGGAAGCCGGCTGGTGACAGGTCCGGCGGCGTCACGCGCCACCCCCATCGTCCCGGTGACCAGCGTGCTCGACGGGGTGCACGAGGCGGCAGGGGTGGGTACCATCTTCCCCGATGCGCAGGGTGAGCCGAAACTGCACCTGCACGCCGCCTGCGGGCGCGGCACCGACACCGTCACCGGCTGCGTCCGCGCCGGGATGAAAACCTGGCATATCCTCGAAGCGGTGGTCATCGAATTGTGCGGCTCACCTGCGGTGCGCCGCCACGACCCGGTGACCGGTTTCGAACTCCTGCAGCCGCGCGGTTGACAAGCGCGACCGCCTGCGGTAGGTTGCCCCGCATGGGCAGGGGATTTCTTTTTCTTCTGATAGCGGCAGCACTGTGCGGCACCGCCGCCGCGGATGATGTGTCGCTCATCCCGCCGGCGCTCACGGCGGTGGCAGTGCATGACGGGCAGATTATCGCCGGGGCGGGTGACGGCCTGCTGCTGCGGGTCGACCCGCATGCCCGCACGGCAACAACACTGTTGCCTGCTGATGGCGATGCCATTCGCGCGGTGCTGGCGCGCGCGGACGGGATGTATGTCCTCAGTGCGCGCGGGCTGCGTCGTCTCGACAGCGACAGCAGTGTCCCCTGGGTGCTTGGCCCGTGGAGCGGGCAGGAGGCGGAAGACGATGCGCACCCCGCGGCCTGCACGACGCTAATCGACGGTGATGACGCGCTCTACCTGCATGGCTTCCGCAGCATCTACCGGCTGGCCGGTGGCGAAGCCCAGCCGCTCATCCGCAGCAGCGAAAACATCAGCACGGTGACGGTGGCTGAGGGGACGGTCTGGTTCGGCACCCTGCACGGGCTTTACCGCTGGGCGCCGGGCCTGACCGAGGCGGAGGCAGTAAGCCCCAGCCAGTTCGGCCTGATGGTCCCGCTCTGCCTGCTGCATCATGCACGGCACGAACGTGAAGACCTGTTCGCCACGCTCGGGGCCGGCCTGCTGCGGCGCGGCCCCGACGGGGCATGGCAGACCGATACGCGTGAACCGTCACTGCTGCGCCTCTGGCCGCTGGCGGACGGGGTGCTGGCGCTGGCGGCACCGGCGCGCTGGCGGTTGCTGACGGAGGACGGCTGGCGCGATGCCGCCGTCCCCTTCCCGCCGCCTGGAACACGGGCATCGGGGGGCGTCGGGTCGGCAGTTAGTCGGCCGGGTGACTACCTCTGCTGGTGGCGGCAGGGTGACGGCGACTGGGAGGAACTCTTTGCCGGGCGTACGCAGGTCTATTACCGCGGCGCCCCGCGCCAGAGCGCGCCGCCGGCGGCAACAGCGCCGCGCGGGCGCCGGCCGGCGGCATGGACGGCACTGGCGGCGGCTGCGCTGCGGCTCTTCCTGCTGTGGCGCCGCCGGCGGGCTGCTGCCCCGGCACTCCCGGTGGAGGAACCGCCGGTCGCGTGGCGGGAAACGCCGCCGGCACTGCCGCCCCTGCTGCCGCTGCCCGCCTGGCGCGCGCAGCTCGCGTCGCTGCACCCGGCGCTGGAAGCGCTGCTCAGCGAGCAGGAACGACTTCACGCTGAACAGGCAGCGCTGCCGGCGGCGGAGACGGAAAACGAGGCGGTGCAGGCACGGTTCCGGCAGCGGACACGCGAATTGAAAGAACGCGCGGCTGAGCAGCAGCTGCGGATGCGCGATTGCACGCAGCGGCTGACGGAGGAACTGGCCGGGCTTGCCCGCGAGCAGCAGTCGCTGCAGGCGGACCAGGCGCGCCTGGAGACGGATTACCGCGAGCGGCGTCTTGATCGCGGCGAGTACCGCGCCTGGCGGCGGCGCCTGCAGGCACGGCAGGCGGCGGCGGAGCACGAACTGGCGGCACGCCGTGCGCTGCAGCGCGAATTCGCGGATGTTCTTACGCTGTAGCGTCGCGCTGCTGCTGGCGTGGTGCGCCGGCTGCAGTGATGCTGCCGGGCCGGCCTCACCGTCGACGGATGCTGCGGCACAGCGGCAGCAGGCATCGCTGCGTCAGGCGGCGGAGCATTACGCTGCGCAGGTGCGGCACGACCCGCGCAGCAGCGCGGCGCATGAGGGACTGGCGGCGGCGCTGGCGGCGCTTGGTGACACGGCCGGGGCGCGGGCGCATCGCGAAACCGCTCTGCAACTTGACCCGGGGCGCTGGCGCACGCGCCTGCTGCTCGCCCAGCAGCTGGCACAGGCAGGCGCAGGTGCCGCGGCCCGCCCGCACGCCGAAACGGTGCTGCTTGCGCAGCCGCAGCAGCGTGACGCGTTGCTGTTGCGGCTGACGCTGGCGACCTCACCGGCTGACACCATGGCGCTGGCGGTTTGCGCCCGGCTGCTGCCGCTGGCGCGTACGGATACCGCCATCCGCCATGCGGCGACGGCATTCATGGCCGGGCATACCGCCGCCCTGACGGCTGCCGGGGAGGCGGACGCGGCGGCGGGACTGCTGCAGCAGGCGCTGCAGCAGCTGCCGGATGACCCGGTGCTGCTGCTGGCGCTGGCGGCAGCGGAGCGCGCGGCCGGACGCCCGCTGCAGGCGCGGCACCTGCTCGACGGGCTGCAGCAGCGGCTGCCTGACGACCGTGCCATCGCCGCGGCGCGGGCTGATGTCGAAACCCTCTTTTCCCCCGTCTCCGCGCTCGCCTTGTGGCGCGGGCTCGCTGACCGGGGTGAACTTTCCGACACGGAAAACACCGGGTATGCCGCGGCCCTGCTGTCCGACGGGAAGACGGCAGAAGCGCAGACGCTGCTGGCGGCGGCCGACGGGGTTAGCGGGGAGATAGCCGTGCGGCGTGCCGGCCTGCTGGCGCTGGCGGGTGATGTGCCGCTGGCACGGTCGGTGCTCGAGACAGTGCTGAACGAAACACCGACACTGCCGGCGACACGGCTGGCTGCTGACCTGGCGATGCGCGCGGGTGACGAGGCGGCGGCCATACGCCATTGGCAGAGCGTGCGGCGTCTCGCGCCGGCGGACAGCGTTGCGGCACTGGCGCTGGCGCAGCGCCTGCAGGCAGGTGGCGACGGAGCCGGTGCGCTGACGGTGCTCGGCGAGGCGTTGCGTGCCGGGTGCAGTGACCCGGCGGTGGCGGAGGCCGCGCTGACCGGTGCGGCCGCCTGGCTGCGCGCGGCCCCGGCCGCGGCACTGCCGGCGCGCTGGCAGCGGGCTGAGGCACTGCTGGGCGAAAGCCCGCGCCTGCTGCTGGCGGGCGCC
>CAZWUZ010000294.1:0-4633 GCA_964637655.1 uncultured bacterium
GTCGGCGCCATCGTCGCGGCGGGCGCGGTTGTCACGCGCGACGTGCCGGCCGGCACGAAGGTCGGCGGCGTGCCGGCACGGGCACTGCCGGAGCACGCGTGAGGATTCTCTTCCTCTCCCCGTTTTCCCCCTACCCGCCGGACGAGGGGGGAAAGCGGCGGGTCTATCACCTGCTCGAACACCTGCGGCAACAGCACCAGGTGACGCTGATCACCTACGACCGCGGTGAAACCGGTAACGCGCCCGCCGGCATGCGCTGCATCCGCGTCCCCTACCGCGGCGCGCGCGGTTCGCTGCTGCGCCGCGCGGCGCGCCTCTGCTCGCGCCTTCCCGACCTGGCGGCAAAACTGGCGCGGCCTGAACTGCGCACCGCCGTGCGGCAGGAACTGGCGCTCCGTCCCGCGCTCGTCTGGGTCGAGGAGTCGCCGCTGGCGCACGCGCTGCCGGCACGGCTCGACATACCACTCATCATCGGCGAGCAGAATATCGAGTCGGAGTTGTGGCGGGCGACGGGTCGCGGCCCGCGCGCGGAGCACGAGCAGCGGCGCCTGCGCGCCTTCGAAACGAAACAGTGGCAGCGCGCCGGCGCCCTCGCGGTGGTCAGTGCGGAGGATGCCGCCGCGGTACGCGCGCGCGTCCCGTCCGCGCGCGTCGTGGTGCTCGCCAACGGCGTCGATACCGCCGCGTTCACCCCGCCCCGCGCCCCGCGCGGTCCGCTCCTCTTCGTCGGATCGCTCGGCCACCCGCCCAACCGCGACGGCCTGCGCTGGCTGCTGCGCGACATCCTGCCGCGACTGCGCGCGCGCGTCCCGGAAGCGCGACTGCTCATCGCGGGACGCGGCAGCGAGACCCTGCGCGACCTCCCGGCCGGGGTGCAGACCCTGGGCTGCGTTGCCGATATCCGCGACGTGTACCGGCGCGGCGCGCTGCTGCTGGTGCCGCTGCGCGACGGCGGCGGTTCGCGCCTCAAGATCGTCGAGGCCTGGGCGAGCGGACTCCCCGTAGTGAGCACGACCGCCGGCGCGGCCGGCCTGCGTGATGCCGCCGCGCACTGCGCCATCGCCGACACGGCGGACGCGTTCGCTGACGCCACCGCGCTGCTGCTGGCACAGCCGGCACGGGCGGAGGAGCTGGCACGCCAGGCGCGCCGGCATGCCGAACGCCATTACAGCTGGCAGGCAACGCTGGCGCCGCTCGACGCGCTGCTCGCGCAGGCGGTAAAACAATGATGTTCGTGCGCGGGGCAGCACAGGTACTGCCGCGGCAGTCGGCGGCGGGGCGCTTTTTCTACAGGCACTGCGGGGTGCCTGACCTCGGGCTGCAACTGCGCGCGCGGCATGCCTGGCAGGCGCTGCAGCAGCTGCCGCTGCCCGCACGGCTGCTCGATTACGGCTGCGGCAGCGGGCGGGTGGCGCTCGCCTGTGCCGCGCGCCTGCCGCAATGCGCGGTCACCGGCTACGATCCCGACGCGAACGCCATTGCCGCCGCGCAACAGCGCGACCAAAGCAGCCGCGTTGCATTCACCGCCGCCGCCGACAGTATCGGCAGCGGCTACGGCACCGCGCTCTGCCTCGATGTCATCGCGCATGTGCCTGATGCCGACGCGCTCGGCCACGCACTCGCCACGGCACTCGTGCCCGGCGGCCACCTCATCCTGCATACGCCCAGCGGCAACGCCGCAGCGCATTTCGCGCGGCACCGCGCGTTCGACGCGCAGCAAACGGACCGCACGCGCCCGCACTGGTCACGCCCCGACCTCGAGGCCTGGTGCGCGCGACACGGTTTGACACCCGTGTACTGGCGGGAAACCTTCCGGCGTTTCGGTGGCGGCCTTGCCTGGGAGCTGGCGCAGCTGCTGCCGGCGTCCTGGCTGACCCCGCTCTGGTACGCCTGGTCGGTCATCGGCGAATCGCTGCCGGCGCGCGGCGGCGGCCTGCTGCTCGTCGCGCGGAGGAACGTGCCGTGAAGGTGCTGCTCGTCAATCTCCCGGGCGAAGCCGTGACCGGCGGCACGGAGATAGTCGTCGCGCAGACCGCAGCAGTGCTGCGCGCGCACGCTCATGCCGTCACCGTTGTCGACCATGCGTCGGCCGACCCGTTCTTTGCTGCCGATGCCTTCCGCGCGGATGAGCAGCGCGCCCGGCAGGCACTGCGCGCGGTCGTCGTGCGGGAGCAGCCCGACGTTATCCATCTGCACAATTGCGCCAGCCGGCACATCCTCGCCGACTGCGTTGCCACGGGGCACGCGGTGCGCACGCTGCATGACAGCACTCCGGCCTGCCCGCGGGGCAAACTGCTGCGCCCCGACGGCGATCTGTGCACCGCCTTTGCCTGCCACCGCGCCTGCGCGCTCTGGCGCGACCCGCGCCGCTGGCTGCGTTTCCTGCGGCTGCGCGCGCTCAATGCCCGCCTGCCACTCATCGTTCCGAGTGTGTATCTGCACGACGCCTGCCTGCGCGCCGGCTACGCTGCGGCGCGCGTCACGGTCGTCCCGCATATCTATGCAGCTGCGCCCGACGTGCTGCCGGGCGCCCCGCAGCCGCAGGCGCTGTTTATCGGGCGGCTGCAGCCGGAAAAGGGTCTGGCCGATTTTCTCGCACTGCGCGAAACGCTCCCCGCCGGCGCGCGGCTGGCCGTCAGCGGCGACGGCGACATGCGCACCGCCGTGCAGGAACTGGCGGCACGGTATCCGCAGCAGATCGTCTATGATGACGGCCGCGATGCGGCCCGCCGTGCGGCGCTGCTGCGTGACTGCAGTTGCGTGGTGATGCCCTCGCACCAGCCCGAGTCGTTCGGGCTCGTCGGCTTTCTCGCCGCCGCGCACGGCCGCCCGACCGTCGCCTATGACGCGGGCGGCATCAGCGCGTGGCTGCAGCCGCCCGACCTCGTCCCGTACGGCGATCGCGCGGCACTGCAGACGCGAGTGCAACACTATCTCAACCACCCCGCAGCAGCCACAGCAGCCGGTGCAGCCGCGCGGGCACACTACGCGTCCACCTTCAGCGCGGAGCGGCACTACGCGGCGCTGCTGGCGGTCTACCGGCAGGTGGCGACATGAACCGCCGGCACCTGCTCATCGCGCTGGCGGCCATCGCGCTCGCCGCCGCCGGGCTCAACGGCCTGATCGGGCCGAACGGCGACGATGCCGCCTACGTGATGTTCGCGCAGGGGCTGCTGCGCGGACAGGGACTGGTGGAGACCTGCTCCCCCATCCCCGAGCCAAGCCATTTCCGCACCTTCACCCTGCCGCTGCTGCTGCTGCCGTTCGAGCTGCTCGTCCCCGGGCAGTGGCTGCTCTACAAGGTTGTCCCGTTCACCGCCTTCGTGCTGCTCGCGCTGCTGCTGACGCGCTGGGGTGCCATGCGCCACCGCACCCTCTGGCTGGCGCTGACGCTGTTCAATCCGTACCTCATCGAGTATGCCGGGCTCATCCTCACGGAGATCCCCTACCTGCTGCTGTCGCTGCTGCTGCTGCGTGCGCTGTCGCGCTGGTCGCGGCGCGGGCACTGGTTGCGACTGCTCCCGCTCGCGCTGGGGTTGTATTTCCTCATCCATACCAAGGAGCTGGGCTACGCGCTCCTGGGTGCCCTGGTGCTGTTCGCCCTGCTGCACCCGCAACGGCGGCGGGCGCTCTGGGTGGTGGCGCTCGTGCTTGCCTTCCTCGCCACGGATTACGCGGTCTTCAACCTGCGCGAAAACATTTACCTTTTCCAGACGCGCATGGAGAACCAGTATGACCCGGGACGGGGGACCGTGACCCCGCTGAGTTTCGCGCTGCGCTGCGGGCGGCGGGTGCTGGAATACGCGCTGAACCGCTTCCCCGATTTCTTTCTGCTCCCGTACTTCCACGGCATCGACCCGCACCTGCCTGACGGCAGCATCAACCCGCGCTTCGCGCTGAAAGCGCTCCCCGGCCTGCTGCTGGCCCTGCTCATCGGGCGCGGCTGGTGGCTGAGCGCGCGGCGGCGGCGGGCACTCCCTGAGCTCTACCTGCTCCTCTATGCCGGTATCCTCGTCGCCTGGCAGTCAGGCCTGCCGCGCTACCTGATTCCCGTCGCCCCGCTGCTTTTCCTCTACCTCGTGCGCGGCGCCGGCGGGCTGCCCCGGCCGCGGTTGTGGTACGCCGCGGGCATCCTGCTCGTCCTGCTGCAGGTGACAACAGCGGCACAGATGGTATATACTGCGCGCACGCAGCCGCTGCTGCCGCACTGGGCAGCGTATTACCGCGCCTCGCAGTACGCAGCGCAGCTGCCGCCGGACACCGTCATCGCCTGCCGCAAGCCGGGAATCACCTACCTGCTCGCCGGGCGGCATGCGGTACCGTACCCGCTCACCGACCGCCCGGCGGACCTGCAGGCGACGGTGGCGCGGTTCGGGGTCACGCATATCCTCGTCGACGAACTGGCGACGGGAGGGCTGCTCGCGGACCGCTACCTGCGTCCCGCGCTGGCCGGCAGCGGGTTGCGGACACGGGTGCTGTACCACGATGGCGGGCGGACGGAATTGCGGGCAGTGGAAAACAGGTTGCCATGATCAGCGTCATCATCCCGGCCTACAACGAGCGGGGAACCATCCATGAACTGGTGCGCCGCGTGCGCGCCGAGGCGACCCCCAAGGAGATCATCGTCGTTGAC
>CAZWUZ010000295.1:0-4557 GCA_964637655.1 uncultured bacterium
CGCCGGCGTCAGCAGTTCGCAGCCGCGGGCCGTGACCAGCACTGTATCCTCGAGGCGAATACCGAATTTCCCCGGGAAATAGACGCCCGGCTCGATGGTGATGGCCATGCCCGCCTGCAGGCGCAGCGGGTTGCGGCCGTTGACCACCGGCTCCTCATGAATTTTCAGCCCGACCCCGTGCCCGAGGTTGTGGGTGAAATACTGTTCCAGCCGGTGCCGTTTGAGCACCGCGCGCACCGCGCGGTCGAGGTCACTGATGGTACACCCTGCACGACAGATTTTTTTCGCTGCCGCCTGCGCCTGCGCCACCGCGCGCCACGCACGCTGCACCGGCGCCGGCAGCGGCGACAGCGCCAGCATGCGCGTCATGTCGACGATATACCCCTGCCAGTTCGCACCGCAGTCGATGAGCAGCGGCTCGCCGCGCCGCAAAATGCGGTCAGTCGGATTGTGGTGCGGGTGCGCGGCATGCGGACCCGACGCGACCATCGTCTCGAACGCCGGCGGTGCGCCGGTATGCCGCAGGATGGCGGCATCGAGCAGCAGCGCCATTTCCCGCTCGCTTTTGCCGACAGCAAACTGCCCCCGTGCCTCCGCGAAGGCGCGGGCCAGCCGCTGTCCCGCCGCGCGCAGCAGCGCCTGTTCAGCACGGTCCTTGACCGCACGCAGCGGGGCGAACGCCACGTTGCGGGAATGCCACAGCACCTCGGGAAAGGCCTCGCGCCAGCGCCGCGCCTGCAGCGCGGTCGTCTCCCCCTCGTCAAAAGCGACGAGCAGCGTGCGTCCCGCCTGCGCCACCGCGCGGTGCAGCGCATCCTGCCATGAGGCCAGCGGCGCCACCGTCACGCCGCGCACTTCCGTTTTCCCCTTTTCGAGGTAGCGCGCATCGAGGAAGAGCGTGGCCGTGCGCGGCAGCACCAGCAGCAGGCCGGTGCTCCCGACAAACCCGGTGAAATAGCGCAGCGCCACCGGGGCGGTGACGAGACAACCGTCGATGCGCTCGCCCTGCAGGTACGCACGCAGGCGGCGCAACCGCAGCGCGATGCTCATCTGTTCACCGCGCGCGCGGCAAAGTCGAGTGCCAGCAGGTAGCTGTCGGCGCCCAGGCCGGCAATCTGCCCGACACAGGCGGGCGCCACCAGCGAGGTATGCCGGTATTCCTCGCGCGACGCGATGTTCGACAGGTGCACTTCGATGGTTGGCACCCCGGCCGCGCGGATGGCGTCCTGGATGGCAATCGAGGTATGCGTGTAGGCGCCCGGATTGATGATGAGGTAGGCATAAGTGCCCGCCGCCTGCCCGATGCGGTCGACGATCTCCCCTTCGTGGTTCGACTGGCAGCAGTCGAGTTCCACCCCGAGCGCCTGCGCCCGCGCGCGCAGCTGCTCCTCGATCTGCGCGAGGGTCAGCGTGCCGTAGATGCCCGGCTCCCGCTTCCCCAGCAGGTTGAGATTGGGCCCGTTGATAACCAGAATTCGTGCCATGGTGTCTGTCCTTTCAGGTGCCGTGCGCCGCCGCGCGGGCCTGCTGCCCGCCGCGCAGCAGGCGGACGATGGCATCCGCTACCTCTTCCGCCGTCATACCGTCCGTCGGCACTGCCAGCCCGGCGCGCGCATACGCGTCCGCGCGCTGCGCCAGCAGCGTCTCCACTTTCGCCGTGCGTTCCGCCGGGGTGCCCTGCAGCAGCGGGCGGTCGCTCCCTGCCGTGCGCGCGAGAATGGTGCCGACCTTCGCGGTCAGCACGAAGTGGATGCTCCCCTGCCGCCGCAGCGCCGCGAGATTCTCCGCGCGCAGGACCGCCCCCCCGCCGCAGGCGATGACCGCGTTTTCCTTCTCCGCCAGCCGCGTGATGGCCTGCGTCTCCAGCCGGCGGAAGGTCTCCTCCCCCTGCTTCGCGAAGATGTCGGGGATGGGTCCCGCTTCGCGCGCGATTTCCGTGTCGCTGTCGTAAAAGACGCGCCCGAGACGCCGCGCGAGGATGGCCCCGACCGCGCTCTTGCCCGTCCCCATGAACCCGAAGAGGACGACGGGGCCGCTGCGTTCGCTCATGCCGGCTCGAGCAGGGCGACCGCCTGCGCGGCGATCCCCTCGCAGCGTCCGAGGAAGCCGAGCTGCTCGGTCGTCTTCCCCTTGATGTTCACCGCCTCCGGCGCGACTTCCAGCAACTGCGCGATGCGCGCCTGCAGTTCCGCGCGGTGCGGGGTGATTTTCGGCTGTTCGCAAATGACCGTGGCATCGAGGTTGGCCACGCGCCAGCCCGCCGCCCGCACCTTCGCCACCACCGCCTGCAGCAGTTTGCCCGAGTCGGCGTTGTGCCACTGCGGGTCGGTATCGGGGAAATGCTGCCCGATGTCGCCCAGCGCGGCGGCGCCGAGCAGCGCGTCGCTGACCGCGTGCAGCAGCACGTCGGCGTCGGAATGCCCGGCGAGCCCCTGCGGGAATTTGAGTTTCACGCCGCCGAGCATCAGCGGACGCCCGGCACAGAAGCGGTGCACGTCGAAGCCGATGCCTACACGAGCGGATGCGGGAGCCATTGGCTGTCCTCCGGGGTGGTCACCTTGCGGTTGGCACTGTCGCCGGCGACGCAGTGCACCGCGCCGCCGAGGCGTTCGACGAGCGAGGCATCGTCGGTACCGATGAACCCGTCGCGCCGCGCCGCGGCCAGCGCGTCGCGCAACACGCTGATGCGGAACCCCTGCGGGGTCTGCACGGCACGCAGGCGGGCGCGGTCAGGCGTGCGCACCACGATGTCACCGTCCACTTCCTTGATGGTGTCCACGACCGGCACCACGGGGATAACCGCATCGTGGCCGTGCAGCGCCGTCACCACACGCGCCACCAGGTCAGCCGGCGGAAACGGGCGCGCGGCATCATGCTCGATGACGTGCGTGATCTCCGGCGCGACCGCGGCAAGCGCATTGTTGACGCTGTCCTGCCGCTCCGCCCCGCCCGCCACCACCGCCAGGCGCAGGCCGCGCGCCGCGACAAACGCCAGTTCCCGTTCCACCGCGGGGATATCCTCCGCGCGGGTCGCCACCACCAGTTCCGCCAATCCCTCCGTGCCGAGCAGCGCGGCCGCAGCGTGCGCGAGCAGCGTACGGTCACCACAGCGGCGCAGCGCCTTGTTGACGCCGCCGCCGAACCGGGTGCTCTGCCCGGCGGCAACGATCAGCGCGGCGAGTTTCACCGTCCGGCCGGCGTCTCGCCGAAGCGGGTGAAGATCATGCGCCCGGCCGAGGTCTGGATGATGCTGGTGACGGTCACCTTGAGGGTCTTGCCGATCTGCGCGCGGCCATTGTCGACCACCACCATGGTACCGTCCTCGAGGTAGCCGACCCCCTGTCCCGCTTCCTTCCCCTCCTTGACCACCTGGATATGCAGTTCCTCACCCGGCAGCACCACGGGCTTGAGGGCGATGGCCAGGTCGTTGATGTTGAGTACGCTGACATCCTGCAGTCCCGCCACCTTGTTGAGATTGTAGTCGATGGTAAGGATGGCGGCCTTGAGCTGCTGCGCGAGGCGAATGAGTTTGACATCCACCTCTTTCGCCTCCGGCACATCCTGCTCAATGACTTTCACCGACAGGTCCGGGTGGTCCTGCAACTGCTTGAGGATGTCCAGCCCGCGCCGCCCGCGCCCGCGCCGCATGGCGTCGGACGAGTCGGCAATCCCCTGCAATTCGCGCAGGATGAAGCGCGGCACGAGCAGGTCGCCTTCGAGAAACCGGCACTTGCCGATGTCGATAATGCGCCCGTCGATGATGACGCTGGTGTCGAGCAGTTTCGGGGCGCTGTGCACCGCCTCGGTATGCTCGGCGAGCAGCGGCAGCAGGTGGCAGAGTCCCTCCTGCTGCGCCGCGGCGAGCAGCATGCCGCTGAGGAAAAAGAGCAGATGGGTGAGGAACCAGATCCCGGCGGGAACGTCGGGGACGAAACGCATGACCGAGAAAAGCAGCAGGTTGCTGATGAGCAGTCCGAGGATGCCGCCGCCGAGACGGATGATGATTTCGCGTACGGGACGCCGGCGCCACCGGACCATGCCCAGTGCCAGCAGGATAAGCACGGTGAAAATAAGAACGGTAGAATGCTGGTGGGTCATGGAAGGTCGCCTCCTTTCGTCAGATGGGCGGCAGCCAGAGCTGCCGCCAGGGTGGCCGCCCCCGCAAAGGGGAGCGGATGCTGTTCACCGGCAAAGCGCGCCGGACCGATGGCGCTGGTACAGCCGAGTTTCGCACATTCGCGCAGGCGCAATTCGCCGCCGAGCACGGGGAGGATTTCCCCCGAGAGCGCCAGTTCGCCGACAAGCGCGAGGCCCGCGGGAAGCGGCACGTCGCGCAGGTGCGAGATAACCGCGAGGGCGACCGCCAGGTCGGCGCCCGGGTCGTCGCTGACCCGCAGGCCGCCGGTCACCGAGACGTAGATGTCGCGCGTGCCGACGGGGATGCCGGCCCGGCGCTCGAGCACGGCCAGGATCATCAGCAGGCGGTTGTAGTCGATCCCCGACGCCACGCGGCGCGGATTGCCGAACACCGTCGGCACGGCCCGTGCCTGCACCTCG
>CAZWUZ010000296.1:0-4528 GCA_964637655.1 uncultured bacterium
GGTGCCGGCGGGGACGCACACGGTGAAAATGCGCTTCCTCGCCCCGGCACGCAGGGTGGCGCTGGTGCTCTTCGTGCTGGCGCTGCTGGCCACGGTCTTTCTGCTGGCGGGACGCCGCGAATGGAGGCATCCGCTGTCGCACACGCTCAATCGCAACGTGCAGCGGGCGGTGGTCATCATCGCGCTGACGGTGCTGCTGCTCGGCACCCGCTGGCTGGCCGCGGGACGCGACCTGCATATCTTCCTGACCGGACCGTCGGCCTACCGGCTCGCGCCGCGCGCGACGTACGAGGCGATGGCGCGCGGTTTCCAGCAGCGCGGACTTGACCTGCCCGCCTACCGTGCGGCCCGCCTCGCGCAGGTCGCGGAATGATGCTATACTGACCGAAAGCAGCGACGGAGGAGATCCATGGCATACAAGAGTCCGGCCCAGCCGCCCCGCAAGAAGAAATTCGCCGGCGGCCTGATGTTCCTCGCCTTTTTCATCGCCATGTGCTGCGTCATCTACCTGCCATGGGACCAGTACCTCCCCATCAAGCCGGACGTGCCGTCGTGGGAACAGCCGCAGGAGCAGGCGCCGGCGGCACCTCCGCCCGGGCAGCAGTCGGTGGTCGACCGCATCGCCACTGAGCGCTACGGCAGCGGTTACGTCGAGACGCGGCCGGATGCCGCGTGGTACAACGACACGCAACTTTTCATGAAGGCGGTCGCGTCGCTGCGCGCCACGCTGGCTTCGAGCACCATCACGCTGGTGGTGCTTGTCGGCTTTGTCCTCCCCTTTTCCCTCTTTTTCTTCATCAAGTAACTGACAGGGAAAACGGAGCGGACGGCAAGGCGTTCACCACAGAGCCCGCAGAGCACACAGAGAAAAACTGGAGAACAGCGTGGGAAGCTGGCCCTGCGGGCAGCGCTACAGCACAGACACACAACCACTACCGTCAGCTAACCGCAGGCGCTCCGTGTGCTCTGTGTGCTCCGCGGTGAAAGGTTTCTGTTATTGTACCGGATTGGGGAACCACGGAGCACACGGCGCGAACGAAAGAAGTCGTAAAGGCGTTCACCGCAGAGCACACAGAGAAAAACTGGAGAACAGCGTGGGAAGCTGGCCCTGCGGGCAGCGCTACAGCACAGACACACAACCACTACCGTCAGCTAACCGCAGGCGCTCCGTGTGCTCTGTGTGCTCTGTGGTGAAAAATGCTGTGTGCCGTTATCAGGCGGGGCCGAGCAGGAAGCGGTTGAAAAAGGTGATGAGGCGCACGCGGTATTCCGCGGTCGCGCAGCTGTAGGCCTGCGCATGGCCCGCGCCCCTGACCAGCCATAACTCCCTGGGGCCCGTGGCTGCGCTGAACACGGCGTGCAGGTCTGCCGGGGGCATGCGGGTGTCTGCCGTGCCGCCGACGAGTAACAGTGGAAACGCGCGTTGCGCGGCGGCCTCGCGCGGGGAGACGCGGCGCGGGTCGGTGCGGAACTGCCACTGCCAGAGCCAGCGCAGCGGCTGTGCCAGCGGCGACCAGCGCCCGTAGGCGAGGCGCAGGTGGCGGCGGATGGCGGTGTCGAGGTCGGCATAGACCGAATCGGCGAAGACCGCGGCTACGCGCGTGTCAGACGCCGCCGCCATGATGCCGGCGCAGGCCCCGAGCGACAGCCCGTAGAGGCCGAGCGGGCGCCCTGGCGCGCGCAGTGCGAGTTCATCGAGCGCCGCGCGCACGTCGCGCACCTCGTGCAGCCCGAGCGTGACCGGCGCATCGCCGCTCTCGCCATGTCCGCGGAAATCGAACTGCAGCACGGCGAACCCGATCTGCTGCAGCAGCGCGGCAATATGGGCGACATCGGAACGGTTGACCGCGAGCCCGTGGCAGACGACGATGCCGGGCACCCCGTCGCTGAGGCCGGGATAATACCACCCGGCGAGACGCACACCGTCAGCGGCGGCAAAAGTGATGCTCTCCGCGGTGGCGCGGTAGGTGGCGGGAATGGCGCTGAGCGGGGACCGGGAGGGATGGAGATTGAGCCAGTAGGAGAAGCCGAGGGCCAGCAGCCACGCGCCCAGCAGCGCGAGGGCGGGGACACGCAGCAGGCGCCACCGTGTCGGGGTCAGGCGCAGGCGCATGGCGCTACAGCAGGTACTTGACCGCGACGAAACCGCCGATGAGCAGCGCGACAAAGAGCAGCGAGAGCAGGTTGAAGTACTTGTCGATGAAGGCCTTCATCGGGGCGCCGAACTTCCACAGCAGCGCGCTGACGATGAAAAAACGCGCCGAGCGGCTGACCGCCGAGGCAATGACAAACACCGGAAAATTGATGGCGAACACGCCGCCGGCCACGGTGAAAAGCTTGTAGGGGATGGGGCTGAACCCGGCGGCAAAGACCGCCCAGAAGTTGTATTTTTCGTAGATACCCTGGATCTTGACAAAATTCTCCG
Organism: uncultured bacterium; assembly: GCA_964637655.1. Classification (GTDB taxonomy): domain Bacteria; phylum DAOPZR01; class DAOPZR01; order DAOPZR01; family DAOPZR01; genus CAZWUZ01. The sequence continues at coordinate 2,426 of CAZWUZ010000296.1, forward strand.
GAGTGAAGGCGGGCACATGCCATGCCGCCAGCGTCTGCCACACCGGGGGACCGAACGTGGCGCCCAGCCAGTAACCGAACATGCCGCCCAGTACCGAACCGGCACTGCAGACCAGCGCGAAACGGAACGCCTTGTCGGGGCGCCCGATGACGAGCGCGATGAGCAGCACGTCGGGAGGGATGGGGAAGAACGACGACTCGGCAAAGGAGAGAAGGAAGAGAGCGGGTATCCCGTAGGGGGTGTCGGCCCAGTGCAGGACCCAGTCATAGAGCCGTCGCAGCAGTTTCATGGCATGCTCCACAGCAGCAGGATGGCGGTACTATAGCATCAGCGCCGTGCCGCGGGCAAGGGTTACGGGACGCTGGAAGCGCCGATCTGTCCGTAATTGGAATATATGTAGGAGAGATCCGAACTGGTGACGGTGCTGCTGCTGTCGAGGTCGGCGACGCTGTTGCTGCTGCCGAGCGCACCGCGGATGTAGGAGGCATCGAGAATGTCGATGCGGTTGTCGCGGTTGACGTCGCCCGCCGGCTGCTCGGGGAGTGTGCCGAGATCGGTGCCGCTGCCGCTGACCACCACGCCGTTGACCCGCGTGGCGAGATGGTGCGGCCCGACGATATAGAGGTAGTAGGTGCCGTCGGATGCGGTCAGCGAGAAAAAGCCCGTGTCGCTCGTCACGGTGTATGAGTCGACGAGTGCCCCGCCCAGATCGTAGAGGTAGAGACGGGTGCCGCTGTCGAGCGGCGCCGCCTGCAGCGGAGCCGTCCCGGTGATGCTGTAGGCGGCGAGCGACACGGTGAGGATGTTGCCGGTGAGCGCAGCGAGCGGCCCGGTTTCGGCCCGTACCGCGCCGATCGTGACGGCGGTGACCCGTACCTGGAAGGTTTCGCCAAGAACTGCACTGCTGTCGACGTCTACCGTGACGAGGAAGGCGGTACCCGCGCCGGCGAGCGCGGCGCTGTCGGCGGCGGGAATAAAGGCCGACCAGGTGCTGCCGCTGCGTTGCAGCGCGGCGACGAAGGTGTCGAGCGCGTCGTGGCTGCCGCTGGCGTTCTCATCGCGCCACAGGCGCACGGCGGTGCAGGCGGTGTCGCTGCCCGCATCGCTGAGGTTGGTCAGTGCGAAGTGCGTGAGCGTGTCTCCTTGCGCGTGGCCGGTGATGGTGACGGCCAGCGCGCGGGCGTCGGTTGCGCCCGGGGCTACCCCGGCGGCGGCAACTGTCACCAGCGTGTCCACCTGCACGGTGTAAACGGTCGGTCCGATAAGCAGCGGTTCGGTGTCGCTGAAACTGTTTTGCGGGTTGGCGGTGGTCAGCACCCAGTCATAAACGTTGCGGTCGCTGTCATGGGCGTTGCCGGCGCGCGAATCGCTTCCCGACATGGTCGCGGCGGTCGAGGTGTCCGCCGCCTTGCGCTCCATAACCTCGTTGGTACTGGCCGCAGCCGGGGCACGGGTATTCCCCTCGCCCCAGCCGGCGGTGCCGCCGCCGACAAGGTCAATGATGACGTTGCTACTGTTGCGCAGGGTGACATGTAGTTTCGCATCATCCATGGCGATGCTGTTGTTGTAGTAATTTGGCACCACCCCGAAATTGATCAGCGTGGTATCGCCGCCGATGAGGAAGAACCCCCGTGCCGGCACCGAGTCATGGGTGCCGAATGTGGCCAGCGTGGTGCTCGGATTGTTGGTATACGGGTTGTTGGCGCTGGAATGGTACTGTAGTTTCCACCCGGTGAGCGAAACGGGGGAACCGGTCGGGTTATAGAGTTCGACGTATTCCGCGCCCGCATCAGTACCGGCGGGGTTGCCCTCTATTTCGCTGATAAGCACAGCATGCAACGTGGTGAACTGGTACATGCTGTTGGTGGCGGCGCTGAGGGCGGGACCGCTGTCGGCGCCCGATGACTGCAGTCCCAAGAGCGGTACCTGCAGCATGACCGAGTCGCCGATGACCGGCGAGGCGGTGGCGCAGGCGGTGACGAGCAACGTGGCGCCCGACGCCGACATCGGCCACGATATCGCGGCGCTCCAGATGCCGATGGCCGCGGGGGTCAGTGTGGCGATGAAGGTGTCGCCGCTGCCGAGCTCGCCGACCGTGTCGGC
>CAZWUZ010000297.1:0-4520 GCA_964637655.1 uncultured bacterium
AACTCTTCTACGCCGGCGTGCGCCCCGCGGTCAACATCGGGCTCTCCGTCTCGCGCGTCGGCTCCTCGGCGCAGATCAAGGCGATGAAGCAGGTGGCCGGCAAGCTCAAGCTCGAGCTCGCCCGCTACCGCGAACTCGCCGCCTTCGCCCAGTTCGCCTCCGACCTCGACAAGACGACGCAGGCGCAGCTGGCGCGCGGCGAGCGCATGGTCGAGGTGCTCAAGCAGCCGCAGTACCAGCCGCGCGACGTCGTCGACCAGGTGCTCATCATCTTCGCCACGACCAACGGCTATCTCGACGACATGCCGCTGAGCGACCTCAAGGCCTTCGAGGCGATGCTCTGCCCGTTCGTCGCCGAGCGCTACCCCGAAGCGCGCCAGGCCGTGGCGAAGGAAAAGACCATCAGCAAGGACACCGAGGCGAAGCTGCACGCGGCGATGAAGGAAGCGCGCGCGCAGTTCGCGGCGGGCAAACAGGCGTAGGGAACGCTCATGGGCAATCTGCGCGGCATCCGCAACAAGATCCGCTCGATCCGCAACATCCAGCAGATCACCAAGGCCATGAAGATGGCCGCCGCCGCCCGCCTGCGCCGCAGCCAGGGGCGCATGGAGGCCGCGCGCCCCTACGCCGACACGCTCTTCACCCTGATGGGGACGCTCGCCCCCGCCATGGCCGATGCCGATCACCCGCTGCTCACCCCCCGCCCGGAAAAATGCGTCGGGCTCGTGCTCGTCACCGGCGACAAGGGCCTCTGCGGCGGCTACAACAGCAACCTGATTCGCGCCGCGCAGCAGTTCCTGCGCACCGCCGCGCTCCCGGTCAAACTCGTCACCGTCGGCAACAAGGGGGCGCAGTTCTTCTCCCGCCGCGGCACGAAGCCGGTGCGGGCCTTCGGCTCGCTGCCGCTCAGGGACGGGGCCGACTACGCCGCGGACGTCGCCCGCTACCTCACCGGCCTGTATGTCAGCGGCGAGGTCGACCGCATCGTCGTCATCTATTCCCGCTTCGTCTCCAAGCTGACCCAGCGCCCCGAGCAGCTGCAGCTGCTCCCCGTCGCCCCGCCGGCGGACGCGGCGGGCGCCCTGTCGAGCGACATGCTCTTCGAACCGGACCGCGCGGCGATGCTGCAGCGGCTGCTGCCGCTCTACCTTGAAACCGTGGTCTTCAACAAGCTGCTCGAGTCGCTGACCAGCGAGTTCGCCTCGCGCATGACGGCGATGACCGCGGCCACCGACAACGCGGGCGAGATCATCGACCGCCTGACCATGACGTACAACCGCGCCCGGCAGGCGGCCATCACCACCGAGATCATCGAGGTGACAACCGGGGCCGAGGCGCTGCGCGCCGGCAACGACGCATAGGTTCACGCGCGCGGCAGACGCGCGCGGCAGCACGCAGGACCGCAGGATTATCGCACAGGAGTGTGGGCTATGGCGAAGGGTAAAGTCGTTCAGGTTATCGGGCCGGTGGTCGACCTGCAGTTTCCCGCAGGCGAGCTGCCTGCCATCCATAACGCGGTGCTCATCAGCGACCCGCAGCGCGAGCAGCCGCTGGTCGCCGAGGTCGAACAGGACCTCGGGGACGGCGTCGTCCGCTGCGTCGCCATGGACATGACCGACGGGCTCAAGCGCGGCATGGAATCGACCGACACCGGGGCGCCCATCAGCGTCCCCGTCGGTGAGCAGACCCTCGGGCGCATCTTCAACCTCCTCGGCGAGGTGGTTGACGGCGGTCCCGCGCTCAAGGACCAGCGCCGCTCGCCCATCCACCGCCGCCCGCCCGAATTCGTCGAGCAGGGGACCGGGCGCGAGAGGTTCGAGACCGGCATCAAGGTCATCGACCTCCTCGCCCCGTATTCCAAGGGGGGCAAGGTCGGCCTCTTCGGCGGCGCCGGGGTGGGCAAGACCGTCCTCATCACCGAGCTCATTCACAACATCGCCACCGAGCACGGCGGCGTCTCCGTCTTCGCCGGGGTCGGCGAGCGCACGCGCGAGGGGAACGACCTGTGGCGCGAGATGAAGGAGTCGGGCGTGCTCGAGAAGACCGTCATGGTCTTCGGGCAGATGAACGAGCCGCCGGGCGCGCGTCTGCGCGTCGCCCTCTCCGCCCTCACCATGGCCGAGTACTTCCGCGACGAGAAGGGGCAGGACATCCTCCTCTTCGTCGACAACATCTTCCGCTTCACCCAGGCGGGCTCCGAGGTCTCCGCCCTGCTCGGGCGCATGCCCTCCGCCGTCGGCTACCAGCCGACCCTCGCCAACGAGATGGCGGAACTGCAGGAGCGCATCACCTCCACCAGCCGCGGCTCGATCACCTCGGTGCAGGCCATCTACGTGCCCGCCGACGACCTCACCGACCCGGCCCCGGCGACCGCCTTCAGCCACCTCGACGCCACCACCGTGCTCTCGCGCTCGCTCTTCGAGCTCGGCATCTACCCCGCCGTCGACCCGCTCGACAGCACCTCGCGCATCCTCGACCCGCTGGTCGTCGGCGAGGAGCATTACCAGACGGCGCGCGGCGTGCAGCAGGTGCTGCAGCGCTACAAGTACCTGCAGGACATCATCGCCATCCTCGGCATGGACGAACTCTCCGATGACGACAAGCTGACCGTGGCGCGCGCGCGCAAGATCCAGTCCTTCCTCTCGCAGCCGTTCCACGTCGCCGAGGTCTTCACCTCCATACCCGGCGCCTATGTCCCCGTCGCCGAGACCATCCGCGGTTTCAAGGAGATCCTCGACGGCAAGCATGACGACCTTCCCGAGCAGGCCTTCTACCTGACCGGCACCATCGACCAGGTCATCGAGAAGGCGCGTCAGCTGCAGGCGGGTGCGTAAATGGCCGCGCCCGCCTTCGCCCTGCGCATCGTCACCCCGGAAGAGACCGTGTTTGCCGGCGACGCCGTCGAGCTCAGCGCTCCGGGGAGCGAGGGCTCCTTCGGCATCCTCGCCCACCATGCCCCGCTGCTCGCCGCCCTGAAGGCCGGCGACCTCTCGGTCATCGATACGGCGGGGGCGAAGCAGACCTGGCGCGTGCGCGACGGGTTCCTCCACGCCGCCGACAACACCGTCACCGTCCTCGCCGCCCTCGCCGGCTGACGCCGCCGGATGCTGCCCGTTCTGCCACCCGTGTCCCCTGTCTGACCACGCCACACCCCCGAGGCCCACCATGGAAAAGATGCTCTTCAGCGAACTCAACCTGTCACGCGAAATGATGAAAGCCGTCGCCGACATGGGCTTTGAGGAGACCACCCCCATCCAGGCCGCCGCCATCCCGCCGCTGCTGGCCGGGCGCGACATCATCGGGCAGGCGCAGACGGGGACGGGCAAAACCGCCGCCTTCGGCATTCCCCTGCTCGAGCGGCTCGACCCGAAGGGGCGCGCCCTGCAGGCGGTCGTCCTCTGTCCCACCCGCGAACTGGCGGTGCAGGTGGCCGAGGAACTGCAGCAGCTGGCGAAATACCTGCGCGGGGTGACCATCGTCCCGGTCTACGGCGGGCAGCCCATCGACCGCCAGCTGCGCGCGCTGCGCGCCGGGGTGCAGATCATCATCGGCACCCCGGGCCGCCTGCTCGACCACCTGCAGCGCGGCACCGTGCGTCTCGACACGGTGCGCACGCTGGTGCTCGACGAGGCGGACGAGATGCTCGACATGGGTTTCCGCGACGAGCTCGAGGCCATTCTCGCGCAGCTTCCCGCCACGCGGCAGACGGTCTGTTTCTCCGCGACCATGGCGCGGCCCGTCCTCGCCCTGACCCGCAAGTACCAGCGCGACCCGGAGCATATCCGCACCGCACACAAGACCATGACCGTCCCGGAGATCGAGCAGGTCTACTTCGAGGTCAAACCCCACACCCGGACCGACATCCTCTGCCGTCTGCTCGACGCCAACACCTTCAAGCTGACCCTGGTCTTCTGCAACACCAAGCGCCGCGTCGATGAGCTCCTCGCGGCGCTGCAGGCGCGCGGGTATCTCGCCGACGGCCTGCACGGCGACATGAACCAGGTCCAGCGCGACCGCGTGATGCAGAAGTTCCGCTCCGGCCGGGTGGAGATCCTCATCGCCACCGACGTCGCCGCCCGCGGTCTCGACATCGACGATATCGACGCGGTCTGCAATTTCGAGATCCCGCAGGACGAGGAGAGCTACGTGCACCGCATCGGGCGCACCGCCCGTGCCGGACGCGCGGGCAAGGCCTTCACCTTCGTCATCGGGCGCGAAGTGCACAAGCTCGCCGCCATCCAGCGGTTCGCGCGGACGAAGATCCACTTCCGCCGCCCGCCGACCCCGGGCGATGTCGCCGAGCTGAAATACACGCAGGTGCTCGATCAGGTGCGCGCCACCCTCGCCGCCGGCGGGCTGGGGCCGCAGCTCAGCCGCATCGAACGCCTGCTGGCCGACGATTTCACGGCGCTCGACATCGCCGCCGCCCTGCTCAAGCTGCAGCTGGGCCCGGAGACCGTCGCGCCGGCCGCGACGCCGGCCGCCACCGGGTCGCTGGTCCGCCTGTTCATCGACAGCGG
>CAZWUZ010000298.1:0-4468 GCA_964637655.1 uncultured bacterium
CCCTCGCGGAAGGGGAAGGCAACCACCCTCTCCCGCCAGCAGCGGGAGAGGGAAGGGTGAGGGTGGTCGAACAGTTGCCACCGAAGCAAGTGTAGCAGGCGACGCCGGCATGGTCAAAAGCGGCGCGGGATGCTATCCTGCGCGTATGACTGACTGCATGCTCGCGACGGGCGGGCTGAAATACGGCCCGCTGGCGTTGTGCGACGGGAAGATCATCAGCGATACGGCGCAGCCGCGCGACGAGCGCGCCGTGGAACAGGCGCTCGACGCCTTTCGTGCGCGCCTCGCGGCGGACGGCTGTGCGGTGACGCGTATCGCCTGCGACAATCATCCCGATTATGCGACGACGCGCTGGGCACTCGCGCAGAAACTGCCCGTCGTGCGCGTGCCGCACCACTTTGCGCATGCGCTGGCAGCGCTCTGGCCGGATGCCGGCGGCGAGGCGCTGGCGGTGACGTTTGACGGCACGGGGCTCGGCGAGGACGGGACGGTCTGGGGCGGGGAATGGCTGCGCCTGCATGATGACGGCTATGCGCGCATCGGCGCACTGCAACTGCTGCCGCTGGCCGGCGGCGAGGCGGCGATACGCGACCCCTACCGCCTGCTCGCGGGCTACTGTGCCGCCCTCAAACTGGAATTGCCGGCAGACGTTCCGGTGGCAGAGGAACTGCGCGCCAACCTGCCGGCGCTGCTGCAGGCAGGCATCAACGCCCCGCTGACCAGCAGCGCGGGGCGTCTTTTCGATGCGGTGGCGGCGTTGTGCGGGTGCGCCTCGCAGTCGTGGAGCGAGGGGGCGGCGCCGCGCGCGTTGCAGGCGCTGGCGGAAAGCACTGACGGGGAAACCGCGCTCTCCGCCGGCGAATGGCAGGCAGGAAAGCCGGCGCGGCTCAACCTGTTGCTGCTCTTCCGGCAGTTGCTCCGCGTGCGGGAACTGCGGACGGAGCCGGCATCCATCGCACGCGGTTTCCACCGCTGGCTGGCGCGCGCAACCGCGGACGGGCTTGCCCGCGCGGGTGCGACTGCGACGACGCGGATTGTGGTGGCCGGCGGGGTATGGCACAATGCGCTGCTGCGGCGGATGCTGCAGGAGGAGTGCGCGACGCGCGGCTGGACGCTGACCGTGCCGCCGCCGGAGCGGCTGGATGACCGCGGCCTGGCATATGGTCAGTTAGCAACAGCGGCTGTTTCCGGTAGCGGATAACTGGTGCACATTCGCAGCAGCACGGATTGACACTATCGACAACTATGAAAATGGGGACTGTCCCCATTTATTTCGGGAGGCGTGCATGTGCCTGGCGATACCGATGCGGCTGGTGAGCATCGACGGAACCACGGGAACGGTGGAGCATGCGGGGGTGCGGCTGCAGGCCGACCTTTCCTGCATCGAGACACCGGCCATCGGCGATTATCTCATCATTCACGCGGGGATGGCCATCAGCCGCGTCGACGAGGAGGAGGCGAAGGAGACGCTCGATCTCTTTGCGCAACTCCGCGGAATGGAACATGGCGGAAACGCTTGAGCAGGCGCTGCAGCGCCTGACTGTCGCGGCAGGCAAACGCCGGCTGCGCGTGATGGAAGTGTGCGGCACGCACACGCATGCGCTGGCGCGCTCGGGACTCAAGCAGCGCGTGCAGCAGCAGGTGGAACTCCTCTCGGGGCCGGGGTGCCCGGTCTGCGTGACGGATGACGGCTACCTGCATGCGGCGCTTGACGCGGCGCAGCGCGATTTCGCCCTCGTCAGTTTCGGCGACATGCTGCGCGTCCCCTCGGCGCGCGGGTCGCTGCAGGAGGCGCGGGCGCGCGGGGCGCGAGTTGAAACGGTCTATGCGCCGCGCGACGCGGTGGCACTGGCGCAGCGCGAACCGGAAACGCGGTTTGTCTTTCTCGCGGTCGGTTTTGACACCACGGCACCGGCCATTGCGGCGGCGGTGCAGCAGGCGCCCGACAATCTTTATTTCCTCAGCGGGGTCAAGGCGGTCATGCCCGCGCTGCAGGCACTCTTCAGCGGCGCGGACAAGCCGGCCATCGACGGGCTGCTGCTCCCCGGGCATGTCAGCGCCATTATCGGTGCAGACGCCTACCGCGCGTTCGCGCAGGCCCATCGCCTGCCGTGCGCGGTTGCCGGGTTTACCCCGGACGGGATGGCGCAGGCACTGGCTGATGTGGCGGAGCGCATTGCGGCGCAGGATTTCTCCGTCGGTAATGCCTATCGCGCGGTGGTGAGCGACACGGGCAATACCGCGGCGCAGCGTTTGCTGACCGAGGTGTTCGAACCTGGTGACGCGCACCTGCGCGGATTGGGGACGGTCCCCGGCGGCGGCCTTTGCCTGCGCGGGAAGTGGCAGGCACGCGCACTGGCGGCAGTCGCGCCCGACCTCGATCCGCCAGCGGCGGCAGAGCCGCTCCCGGGCTGCCGCTGCGGCGACGTGCTGGCGGGGCGCTGCACCCCGGCGCAATGCCCGCTCTTCGGCAAGGCCTGCACGCCCGCCGCGCCACGCGGCGCGTGCATGGTATCCAACGAGGGGAGTTGTGCGGCGGCGTTCGCCTACGGAGCGTGACATGGACGGACTGATCAATCTCAATCACGGTGCGGGTGGCGAAGCGACGCAGCAGCTCATCGCCTTCGTGCGCGACTGTCTTGGCAGCACGGCGCCGCTTGACGATGCGTTTACCTTCACCACGTCCGGCGAGATGGCGCTGACCACCGACGGGTTCGTGGTGACCCCGCGCTTCTTTCCGGGTGGGGATATCGGGAAACTCGCGGTCTGCGGCACGGCCAACGACCTCGCCTGCCTCGGGGCGCAGCTGCAGCACCTGGCACTCGCACTCATCATCGAGGAGGGGCTGCCGGCGGAGGAACTCGGGCGTGCACTGCGCTCGCTTGGTGCCACCGCGAAAGGCATCGGAGCGCAGGTGGTGACGGGCGACTGCAAGGTGGTCGGGCACGGGCAGGCGGATGGTTTGTTCATCGTCACGACGGGGTGTGGGCCGGTGCGCTGCCGCGTGCGCGCCCCGCTGCAGGCGGGTGACGCGGTCATCCTCAGCGGCACGGCGGGTGACCACGGCATGGCCATCATGACGCGCCGGGCCGGGCTCAACCTGCAGAGCGACATTGCCAGCGACTGCGCCCCGCTCTTCCACCTTGTGCAGGCGGCGGCGCGGGCGGGGACGGTGAAATTCGTGCGCGACGCGACGCGCGGCGGCGTGGCGGCAGTGCTCGACGAACTGGCGCGCGCGGAGCGCTGCGGGCTGAGCGTCAGCGACCACGCGCTCCCGGTGCATGACGATGTGCGTACCGCCTGCGCGCTGCTCGGGCTCGACCCGTGGCATATCGCCAACGAGGGGAAACTCGTGCTGGTGGTGCCTGCGACGGATACCGACGCGGTGCTCACCGCGCTCGGGCAGCATCCCGAGGGGCGCGACGCGGCGGTGATCGGCGCGGTGACGAAGGAACAGGGGGTCTGGCTGACCACCCCGGCCGGCACGCAGCGCCGCCTGCTGCCGGTGAGCGGCGAGCCGCTCCCCCGCATCTGCTGAGGAGGATGACCATGGCCAATACGCATCACTCAGCGCAATTGCCTGTTGCACGGATCCAGAGCGATTCCGCTCGCTTTCAATCATGCCACGATACCACGTGTGCAGCATGTAGTGGAAGTCGCGGTGCCCGCTGATGAAAAGCATGCGGCGCTGGGTGCATGCAGGCGAAACGGAACGGGTGGAGTTCAAGCAGGCGGTGAACGATGGCCTGTTCAATACTCTGGCTGCGTTTGCGAGCAATGGCGGCGGCACGGTGTTGCTGGGGGTGGCGGATGACGGGCGTATTATCGGGGTTGAGGCAACGACGGAATATTTGGAACGACTGATCAATCGCATTGTCAGCGCGCTCGGTATTTATCCCAAGGTGCAGGTCAAGGGTGTAGGGAGGGGACGGGTCATCTTTCTGACGGTGACTCCTGCCCTGCACCCTGTGTCGTACGAGGGACGCTATTATCAGCGGGTGGGAAATACCACGCGCGAAATGACAACCGAGCAACTGAAGCGGGTGCTGCTGCACGGCCAACCCTGGGATGCGATGAGCGATTGCTATTCCGTCGGCGAAATCAGCGTTGCCGCGGTGCGGCGGTTTATCGCCCTGGCGGCAGCGCGAGGGCGGCTGCCCGCGGATGCGGTGGCGGATGAAGCGAAAGTGTTCCTGCAGCGGATGGGCCTGTGCAAGGGCAATAAGATTACGAATGCGGCGGGATTGCTCTTTGGCAAGAGCGCGCAGAAACGTGAATCGAATTGCTGCGTGCGTATCGGCAGGTTCCGTTCGCAGACCACGATTATTGATGACAAATGGGTGCGCGGTAATCTGCTGGAGCAGATCGAAGGCACCTTGGCGGTGCTCAAGCAGCATATCGCGGTGCGCTACCGGATCCGCAACGCGCAGCGCGAACAAGTCACCAGCAGCGTCCGGTGGGCGGAGTC
>CAZWUZ010000299.1:0-4439 GCA_964637655.1 uncultured bacterium
GGCGCGCGGCGAGCACCCGGCAGGCGGCGACCGCGCTGTCGGCATCGCCCGCCTGCACCAGCACGAGCAGCGCCGGCGACGGCCACTGCGCCAGCGGGTGGCGCTCCGCGCGCAACTGCGGCCAGACCGCCGCCGCTTCGCCCCGCCGCGCGCGCAACGCCGCCGCCGCGAGACGCACCTGCGGCAGCGGATGCTGTGTTCCGCGCGCCAGCAGCGGCTGCGCACCCGCCTCGTCGCCGCGCAGCAGCGCGACCGCAGCCAGCAGTTCCGTCGCGTCGGCCCCGAGCCGCTGCGCCGCCTGCCCCAGCGCGGCCGCCTGTTCCGTCGCGCCCGCCTGCAGGCGCCGGTCAGCCAGCGCCAGCAGCGCCGCCCCGGCCGGTGGCGCGCTTCCCGTCACGGTGGTGCTCCACTGCAGGGCGGTGCTGTCATCGCCGAGCATCGCCGCCGCGGCCACCGCTCCGGCCGCCAGCGCCGGCGTGACGCAATTGCGCGCGCGGGCCGCCTGCGCGACGCTCAGTTCCTCGCGCGCCGCTCCGGCCCGCCGCCAGTACGCCGCATGCGCCGCATACACCGCGGGGGAATCGGGCGCCAGACGCTGCGCCTGCGCATAATGGGTCATCGCTTCCGCAGCGGGGGAGAGTTCCGCCAATGCCAGCGCGACCGCCGCGCTCTGCTCCCCGCGCGCCCACGCCTCGCGCAAATCCGCCGCCGCCGCGGTGCTGTCACCCGCCTGCCGGGCCAGCGCGGCCCGCCACGCATACTGCGCGGCAGTCAGGCGCGGCAGCTGGCGCAACCGGGCCAGCGCCGGCGCCGGCGCTTCGTGACGCGCGAGTGCCAGCAGCAGCGGCGCATCATCATCATCGGGCCGCAGCGTGCAGCCGGCTTCCCACAGCGTGCGGGCAGCCGCCTCGTCACCGCGCGCCAGCGCTAGCTGCCCGCGGCGCAGCGCCCCCGCTGCCGACGGCTGCAGCACTTCCGCGCGCGCCAGCAGCGTCTCCGCCGCTGCCAGCCGCCCGCCGCCCGCCGCGATATTTCCCGCACCGCGCAGCGCCCGAACCTCTTCTGCTGCCGGCACCAGTGCGCCCGCGGCGCGCGCCTTGGCGAACGCCGCCACCGCCTCGGGATAATGTTTCTGCGCCAGTTCCGCCTGTGCCAGCAGCAACGCCGCCCGCGCCCGCTCCGCGTCAGGCACCATCCCGCCGCGCAGCGTTGCCGCCACACTGCGCCAGTGGCCGCGGGCCGCATTCGCCTCCGCCAGCAGCAGGCGGGCCACGGCATCCCGCGGCGACAGCACCAGCGCCGCGTACGCGAGTCGTGCCGTTTCCTCTGCGCGCCCCTGCCGCAGCGCTGCGGCGGCGAGCGCGCGCCGTACCGCCGGCGAACCGTCACCATGCGCCGCGAGGCGCTGCGCCACCGCTTCCGTCCGTGTCGCGTCACCCGCCAGTTCGTACGCACGCAACGAGGTGCGCAGTACCGGCAGCGGCGGCGACAACTGTCGTGTCGCACGTTCCAGTACCGCCGCCGCCCGCTGCGGTTCGTGTACCTCCAGCCCGAGCGCGGCCAGCGGCACCAGCAACTCCGGCTGCGAGTCGCGCAGCCGCGCCGCAAGGTATGCCGCCGCGGTGCGCGCGTCGCCCACCTGCCGCAGCAGCGTCGCCCAGCCAAGCAGCGCCCGCGCCTCACTGCCGCCCGCCGCAAAATGCGCGCGCAACGCGCGCACGTAAGCCGGGGTATCACCCGCCGCCAGCGCGATATCCGCCAGCAGCAGGGACGCGCGCCCGTCGCCAGCCGCCTGCATCAGTACCCGTCTGGCCGCCGGGGTATCCCCCAGCCGCAGCAGCGTCTCCCCAAGCGCACGTTGCACCGTTGAGTCAGTCACCCCCAGTCGTACCGCTTCTTCCAGGCGTGTCCGTGCCTCGCGCGGGCGTCCCTGCTGCTGCAGGTCGCGTCCCTGTGCCGCCCGCCAGTGTCCCAGCACCCGCGTGCCGCGGGCATCGTTGCGGTCATGCAGGCGCTGCGCCAGCGTTTCAGCGTCCGTCCCGCGCCCCGTTGCCAGATAGTGTTCCGCCAGCAACGCTGCCGCATCCGCATCCCAGACGAGGGCGAGCAGCCGCGCGCGCGCCGTCATCGCCCCTGCGGTATCCTGCGCCGCGTCAGCCGCACGCGCCGCGAGACGCCAGTTGTCCGCCTCGCCGGGTGCCCGCGCTGTCGCGGCGAATGCCCATGCCCGCGCCCGGGCATGCTCGCCCGCCGCCAGCGCCGTTGCCGCCGCCTGCCGCAGCCGCGCCGGGGTCGGCGCCCGGCGCAGCAGTTCCGCATGGCAGGAGAGAGCGCGCGGCATATCCCCGGCGCGCTCCGCCGCCGTTGCTGCCGTTACCAGCGCCTGAATGTCGCCGGACACCTGCCACCACTGCAGCGCGGCGTCGAGCGCCCCGGCAGCATCATTCTGTCCCATGAGCAGTCCGGTCAGTTCCTTCGCCACCGGCGCCGGCATCCCCGGCACGGCACGCAACACCGGTACCGCCTCCGCCGCACGCCCGGCGGCACGGTACGCTGCGGTCAGACGCAGCGCATAGTCCGCGGTGCGTGCATGCGCCCACAGTTTCTCCGCCGGCAGGTATGACTCCGCCGGCGCGTGCTGTGTGAGGTAGTCGTACGCCGTGCGGTACTCGGCCTCCGTCCAGCGATCGCACAGCGACAGTGCCGCGCGCAGGTGGGGCAGCGCCGCCGCCGGATTGTCGGTGTCGAGACGGAAGAGGAACCAGCGCGCACGGGCCGCCGTTTCGCCGGTCGCACCGGCAGCGAGCGCCGCCTGCAGTTCCTGCCGCGCCCGCACCGGCTGCTGCTGGGTGAGATAGAGGTAGGCAATGCCCAGATGCACCTGCGGGTCGTCCGGTCTCAGCACCAGTGCCTGCAGGTACTCGTTGAGCGCGTCATCCCAGCGGCGCGCTTCCTGCAGGCAGCGGGCGCGCAGCAGGCGTGCCGGTGCGCTCTGTGGGTCACGCTGCAGCACGCGGTCGATGAACGGCAACGCGGCCAGCGGCTGCCCCGCCTGCAACAACGCCTGCGCCGTCTTCAGCAGCAGTCGCGGGTCATCCGGCGCACTGTCCAGCAGCGCGCGATACGCCACTGCCGCTTCGCGCGCGCGACCCGCCTGCAGCAGCGCCTCCGCCGCCGGTTCACCCGCCGGCGCCGCGGCCGCGAGCAGCGCGGCAATGAGCACCACCGCCAGCGCGGCGGGCAGCCGGCTCACGGGCGCAGGGGGGCGAGGTCGCCCGGCAGCATGATGCCGTTCTCGCCGTCGATATAATCGCCGTCACGCAGGCGTTCGCCTTCGCTGCCGCCGCCGGTCAGCACGAGCACCCGGCGGTTATCGTCAGTGAGGCGGATGACCGCGCTGACCGGCTGGTACAGTTCGGGCACACCGTCAAGGCGGCAGGTGATGGTAACGCGGTCCCCGGTCAGCGTCAGCGCTGCCACCGCGCCGAGCGGATACTCGCCAAGCCGCACCTGGTCGCCAGCCGTCAGGCCGGCGGCATCGGGACAGCGAACATGGAGCGTGGCGGCGGAGCGGAACGGTCGACGGGGGAGCGACGGGCGGAACAGCACGACGGCCAGCAGGCCGCACAGGGCGAGGCCCAGCAGCACGACCAGCAGGCGCCGCCGGCGGTACCACGGAGCCATTGTCACACCTGCACCGTGCCCCGGCGCCACCCCGCGCACCGCGTTTCACCGTCGGACATCGTCCCCTCCCGCATCCGCACGGCAGTGTAGCATTCCCGTCGCTGCCGGTCAATTTTCCCTGCGGGGGCTGAGGGTATAGCGCCCCTGCACCCCGGTCTGCCAGGCGGTGATGCCGCGCGCGCGCAGCGCCCGCACCGTGGCCGGATGGGGAAACCCGAAACGGTTTTTCGCGGCGGCGGTGATCACCGCCACCTCCGGTTGCACCGCGTCGAGCAGTACCCCGAGGCGTTCGTTCTCCGCTCCGTGATGCGGCAGTTTGAGTACTGCCGCCCGCAGGTCCGCGCCCGTCGCCAGCAGCGCCGCGGTTCCCGCCTCCTCGAGGTCGCCGGTCAGCAGCAGCGTCTGCCCGCGCCAGACCACATGGCTGACGAGTGAACGGTCATTGGCTTCGCCGTCAGCGGGAGCACGCACTGCCAGCGTGCCGCCATCCCAGGCCAGCGTGCGCGGCGCGTGCACCTGCCGCAGCCGCACACCCGACGCGGCCAGCAGCGCCGCACACGCCGCCGCGCCGCTGTCACCATCCCAGTCGCGATACCAGAGTTCGTCAACGGGCAGTTCCGCCAGCAGCAGCGGCAGGCCGCCGTAATGGTCGGCATGCGGATGGGTGATGATCACCGTGGCGAGACGATTGACCCCGCGCGCGCGCAGTTGCGCGAGCAGGTCGCGCGCCGCCTCCGGCGGTCCCGCATCAATCC
>CAZWUZ010000300.1:0-4418 GCA_964637655.1 uncultured bacterium
TTTTGTTGATGAGTTAGAACATCTAGATTTCGATGCAATGAAAACAAAGTATAATTTGGGCGTTACGTGGCTCGGTATTCTGTTGAGAATCGTTGCACATTGTGGTGTGTTAAACAATAGTGGAATGCATACGCTGGCACTAAAATATGGAGCTAATACAAGTTGGCGACATGCGTCATTGGCTCTTATTGGTAATTCGGAGAATGCATAATGCCAACGCTGGAATGGATCGGGAAACGGGCGGTAGTGAACCATCACCGTGAGGTGCCGTTTCGTTTGCTGAAAGAGGAAGCAAAACTGTCGGTGGGCGAGGCGGGGAGCGGGAACCTGCTGGTCGAGGGTGACAACCTGCTCGCGCTCAAGGCGCTGCTGCCGTACTATGCCGGGCAGGTGAAGTGCATCTACATCGACCCGCCCTACAACACGGGCAACGAGGGCTGGATCTACAACGACAATGTGAACAGCGCGGAGATGCGCGAATGGCTGGGCAAGGTGGTGGGCAAGGAGATGGACGACCTCTGCCGCCACGACAAATGGCTATGCATGATGTACCCACGCCTGGCACTGCTGCGCGAAATGCTCCGCGACGACGGCGCGATATGCATTTCTATTGATGACAGCGAGTGCCAGCATCTTAGAAACTTACTCGATGAGATATTCGGTATTACAAATTTCGTCGCCACTTTTGTGTGGCAGAAAAGACGTTCGCCTGACAACGACGAAAAACTTGCCACAAATACACACGACTACATAGTTTGTTACGCGCGAAATATACATAAATGTGTATTTCGACGTTTGGCTCGAACGGATGAAGCCGACGCGCGCTACTTAAATCCAGACAATGACCCTCGCGGAGTATGGACATCCAGCGATTTGACGCGAAGAGAATACCGGGAACACGACTACTATGAAATATCACTGCCAAGTGGCAGAAAGGTAAAACCCGCTGCTGGGCGAAGTTGGAGTGTCCCAAAGACAAGTTATCAGGAACTCCTGAAAGATAATCGTCTGTGGTTTGGTCCAAACGGCGATTCTATGCCTCGAAGAAAGCGTTTTTTGTCCGAGGTATCTGACGGATTAGTACCTACTACATGGTGGGATTCTGAGAGTGTTGGAGATAATCAAGCGTCTAAACGCGAAGTTCGTATTTTATTTCCTGATGAGGCGGATATATTTCAAACACCTAAACCAACATCATTGCTATCACGGATACTTGAAATATGCATGTGTGCTGACTCAATCGTTCTCGATTCCTTTGCCGGGTCGGGAACGACGGGGCATGCGGTGATGGCGCTGAATAAGGCCGACGGCGGCAATCGCCGCTACATTCTCGTCGAGATGGACCAGAACATCGCGCGCAACGTCACGGCGGAGCGCCTCAAGCGCGTGGCCAATGGCTACACCAACGCCAAGGGGCAGAAGATCGAAGGACTGGGCGGCGGGTTCAGTTTTGCCACGCTGGGCGAACCGCTGTTCGACGAACGCGGCAATATTCGCACCACCGTCAAATTCGCGGAATTGGCGCGGCATGTGCATTTCATCGAGACTGGCGAGCCGATGGCGAAGCAGGCGAAAGCCAACAGCCCGCTTATCGGCACCTACAAGCGCACGGCGATTTACCTGCTCTATAACGGCATACTCAAGGACAAGTCGCCCGACGGCGGCAATGTGCTCACCACCAGCATCCTCGCGCATCTGCCCAAGCACGACGGCCCGAAAGTGATTTACGGCACCGCCTGCCGGTTGGGCGCGGAACGCCTGCGACGCGAGCAGATAATATTCAAGCAGTTGCCCTATCGTTTGCGGGTGGGCGCGCGATGAACATACCCTTCGCCCCTTCTCTCTCCCAGCGCGAGATAGAGAACATGTACTGGATTCCCGCTTTCGCGGGAATGACCGTAAGGGATTTAGGCAAGACAGGAACGATACTATGCTGCTGAAACATTACCAGAGCGAGGCGCTCGACTGGCTGGAAAAGTTTTTCAAGCGCTGCGCGGAGCACAAGGACCCGCGCCCGGCCTACGCGGAGACGACCACGGAATGGCGCGGCGTGTCGCTGCGCTATCATCCGCTGCCGACCATGCCCGACGTGCCGTATGTCTGCCTGCGCATCCCGACAGGCGGCGGTAAAACGCTGATCGGCGGCATGGCTATCGAGCGCGCCAATCGCGCCCTGCGCTATGCGGAGCACAGCGTGACGCTCTGGCTGGTGCCGTCAGAAGCAATCCGTGAGCAGACGCTCAGAGCGATGCGCGGCACGGACCACATCCTGCACCAGGCAATGACCTCGGCGCTGGGCGAAGTGCGGGTGCTTGATATTGACGAGGCGTTGCGCGTCAAGCCAAATACGCTGGCCGGCGCCAATGTCGTCATTGTGGCAACGATGCAGGCCTTCAAGCGGGCGGAAAAGGACACCCTCAACGTCTACAAGCAGAACAGCGAAATGATGCCGCATTTTGCCGGGCTCGACCGCAATGCAGTCGGTGACCATTCGCTGGTTGACGTGCTGCGGCTGCATCGCCCGCTGCTCGTCGTAGATGAGGCGCACAATCAGGGAACCGATATCGCCTTCGATACGCTGGTGCGCTTCGCCCCCTGTGCTGTGCTTGAACTGACCGCCACCCCCGACCGCACCAGGCAGCCGAGTAATGTGCTCTTCAGCGTCGGCGCCTCCACGCTGCAGGCGGCGGATATGATCAAGATGCCGCTGACCTTAGTGCGGCGCGGCAACTGGCTGGAGGTGCTGCGTGATGCTGTCGCCTGCCTGGATAAACTGCAGGCACTGGCGCAGGCGGAAACCACTGCCACCGGCGACTACCTCCGCCCTATCATGCTCCTGCAGGCGGAGCGCAGCGACAGCGGACACGAAACCATCATTCCGGAGACGGTCAAACGGGCGCTGATGGATGATTGCGGTGTGGCAGAGAGCGAAATCGCCATCGCCACCGGCAAGGTTGACGATCTCGGTGATGAGGATGTGCTGTCGGCCGATTCACGCAAGCGTTTCATCATTACCATCGACAAATTGCGCGAGGGCTGGGATTGCCCCTTTGCCTATGTGCTCTGTTCGTTCCGCAACACCAGTTCAGGCACGGCAGCAGAACAGATACTTGGTCGCATCATGCGTATGCCCTATGCCCGGCGCAAACAATGCGACGAACTCAATGAGGCCTATGCCTTCATCACCTCGCCCAATATGCAGGCGGCAGTCGAAAGCATACGCGATGGGCTGGTGCGCAACGGCTTCGAGCGACAGGATGCTCGCGACCTGATTCACGCGGTCGAAGAAGAAGCGACTGGCGACAATTTGTTTTCCATAGCCGAAGAAGTGACCTTCAGTGCGCCGGAAATCCCGGAAATGGCCGCGCTGCCGCCGGCGCTGCAGGGCAAAGTCGAAATCACCCCTGAAAACGGCACTATCACAATAAAGAAACGACTTAGCCACAAGGAGACGGAGACGCTTGCCGCGGTGTTCCAGACAGCGGAGGGGAAGAAGTGCATCGCCATAGCCACACAAAAGATGACGGAGAAGCCGGTGGTGTTCGCGAAAACACCAGCGGAAATCGGCGAAAAACTGATTGTCCCGGTGCTGGCGGTCAGGCAGGGCGACCTGTGGGAACCATTCGAAGAGACGCACATCCTGCAAGGCACCTGGCGACTGATTGATTATTCCAGCGAATTGACAGAAAGCGAGTTTACCAAGCCCGACCCGGGAGCGCAGGGCGGAAAATTCAGCATTGGCGACAAGGTGAAATTCGAATACCTTGATGATATCGGCTCCCAACTGGCACTGGCCGAGCATGCGGCGGAATGGGATCAGGTGCGGCTGGTCGACTGGCTGGTGCGCAATATCCCTGACGATTGCACCACCCCTGATGATAAAGCCGCATTTCTCAATCGCGCCGTGACCTGGCTACGAGAACATCGCCGATTATCGCTGGGTGAACTGAATTATGCCAAGGCGCGCCTGCGCGCGGCCCTGGAGGCGAAAATTGCCGCAGCCCGGCGTCAGGCGATGCAGCAGACGCATCAGCAACTGCTCGGCCAGCCCGAACTGTTCCGCGCCGACAGCAGCGATACCGTGGCCTTTGACAAGCGGTACTATGCCTACGATTACGTCTATGGCGGATTCACGACACTGCCGAAACACTTCTTCCAGAACATCGGCAATCTGCAAGGCAAAGGAGAAGAATTCGACTGCGCGCTCTTCATCGCCACGCAACTCCCCGGGGTGAAATACTGGCTGCGTAATGTCGAGCGCAAACCGACTTCTTTTTCGCTACAGACCGGCACCGACCGTTTCTATCCCGATTTTATCGTCCAGTTGGAAGATGGCCGGATTCTGGTGTTCGAATACAAAAGCGCCTTGCGGGGGGAGACGCCGGACAGCGCAGAGACGCGGCGCCTCGGAGACCTAT
>CAZWUZ010000301.1:0-4390 GCA_964637655.1 uncultured bacterium
GGCGCGCTCGCCTCCGTCGCGGTCGCGTCGGGATTGTGCAGCGGCGCGGCGGCCGACGGGGTAACCCGGCCCATCGTCACCTGCGGCGACGGGGTAAGCCCGACGATGACCAGTTCGAGCGGCGAGGGGGAACTGAGCGACGGGCGGTTGGCGAGCAGGCCGAGCAGCGCCAGCAGCAGCACGTGCAGCGCCAGCGCGTAGGCGAACGACAGCGTCATCGTCGGCGGTTCCGGCCGCGCGGCGCGGCGCGGCAGCACCGGCACGGCGCTGGTCATCGCGCGCGCTCCGGCCCCGGCAGCGACGACACCTGCACCGGCGCGGTGGCAATGGCGAGGCGGGTCAGTCCCGCCTGCCGCGTGATATCCATCACCTCGACAACGCGCCCGTGATTGACGTTCTCGTCGGCGCGCACGATAACCACCTGGTCCGGCCCGCTCGCCGCAGCGAGCAGTTTATCACGCAGTTCCGCGGGCACCACCGGCGTGCGGTTGAGAAACAGCCCGCCCTCCTGCGTCAGCGTCAGCACGATGTCGCCGGTGTTCTCACGGTCGGGTGTCGCGGCGTTGGGGAGCGTCAGCTTGAGCCCCGGGGTCATGACAAAGGTGGTCGAGACCATGAAGAAGATGATGAGCAGGAAGACGATGTCAAGCATCGGCGTCATGTCGATCTCCGCGTGGTCACGGTTCGTCCCCGTGAACGAGCGGCTGCGGAAGCGCATCATGGCCGGCCCCCTAACAGTTCCCGCGCCCGCGCGTGAGCAGCGCGACGAGTTCCATGCCGACGCGCTCCATCTCGTAGATCATCCGCTGCGCGCGCCCGAGGAAGTAGTGGTAGAAGATGACGGTGGGAATGGCGACCGACAGGCCGCCGGCGGTGGTGATCAGCGCGGTGGCGATGCCGCGCGCCACCCCCGGCGAGTCGCCCGCCAGTCCCTGCGTGGCGATGATGTTGAACGACTGGATCATGCCGAGCACCGTGCCGTACAGCCCGAGCAGCGTCGCCACCTTGGCGATCACCCCGAGCACGATCAGGAAGCGCTCGACTTTCGGCGTCTCGATGAAGCCCGCCTCCTCGATGGCTTCCTCGATGCCGAGCCGGTCGCGGTCGCGCGCCTCGAGCGCGGCGAGCACGACCGCCGCCACCGGCGTATCGGCGGCGCGGCAGAAACCCACCGCCTCGTCGGGTTTCCCCGCGTCGAGCGCGCGGCGCACCCGCGTCATCAGTTCGCCCGGGTTGGTGCGGATCTTCGCGAACCAGAACAGCCGCTCGAAGATCACCGTCAGGGCGATGAGCGAGCAGAGCAGCAGCGGGTACATGACCCACCCTCCCTGCGTGAAGACGTCCCAGCCTGACTGAAACATGCCTGTCGATTCCATCGGTATCTTCTCCTCCTATTGGCTCAGCAAGAGCAGCATCAGGAAATTGCGCAGCGTATTGCGCTCGGGGGCAACACGCAGCAGCAGTTTGCCCCCGCTCAGTTCGTCGTAGGGGAACGGGCGTACCGCCAGGTCGCGCCCTCCCCGCTCATGTTCCGCCAGCGGGCGCAGCAGCCGCGGGTCGACCGTGCGCAGCAGCCGCGTCGCCCCGTCCGGCAGGCTGACTTCATCCCAGTCCGTCAGCGTCTCGACACTGCTGTCGGTACCGACAATGTCGACCGAGTCGATACGCAGCAGCGCATCGTCCGTTCTGCCGCGCGAAGTTTCTGCAGCTTCTGCCATAACCGGTGCAACAACAATAAGTAGCGCCACCACAAAATGTGAAAATGTGAAAGAGTGGCACCATGCGTGCACCCATGCGGTTCGCGTCATGGCAGCTGCTCCTGCAGGGTGCTCGCTTCGGCGGCGCGGTCACCGTCGGCGTAGTCGCGCAGCAGTTCGGCGACCTGCTTCTGGGCGCTGGCGCGGTCGTTGAGCCCGAGGTCGCAACGGGCCATGCCGAGCAGCGCGTCGTCGTGGTACTCGCGGTTGCTGTAGGTGAGCAGCACCTTGGCAAAGGTGAGTCGCGCCTCGCCGAAACGCTGCCGCGCGAGCAGGTTGTCGGCGATGGCGAGGTAGGCCTCGATGGCGAGCACGTCCTCGTTCAGGTCGGCCACCTGCTCCCACTGCGCGATGGCCTCGTCGTGGCGTCCGAGTTTCGCCAGCGCGCGCCCGAGCATGAACCGCGCTTCCGCGGCGTACGGCTGGCGCGCCCCGGCCCCCTGCAGGGCGCGGGTGAGGCGGTCGGCGCCCGGCTGCCACTGCTGCTGCGCGACGGCGGCCCGGCCGCGCATGAACTCGACGCTGCCGCCCGCGTCGAGACGCTGCACCGCCGCGGCGTCGAGTTTCTGCAGCCAGCGGTCGGCCTCGGCATAGTCGCGGCGCGCGAAATGCGTTACCCCGAGGCGGTACCAGACCGCGGCGGGATCGTCGGTGCCGCGGGTCAGCGCCTCCTGCAGCAGCGGCAGCGCCGCCCCGTACTGCTCCTGCGCCATGAGCACGGCGGCACGCAGCAGCGCCTGCTGCCCGCGCAGCGCGTCACCCGGCAGGCGCTGCGCCGCGTCGAGATGGCGCAGCGCGTCGGGATACTGCCGCGCGTGGAAGCAGGCCTGGGCGAGCGCGGTCAGCACCCGCGCGCGCAGTTCGTCGCTGCTGTCAAGCGCGAGCAGTTCGTCCAGCGTGCGCGCAGCCGCGGCATGCTCGCCCGCGCGGTCGAGCGCCACCCCGAGCAGGTAGCCCGCCTCGGCCCGGTACTTTCCCGCCGGGTAGCGCCGCGCATACTCCGCTGCCGCCTCGCGCAGGCCGGCAAGGTCGTCGAGACGGAACGAGGTGAGCACGATGAGGTAGCAGCGTTCCCCGTCGGCAGCGGCTCCCGCCACCCCCGCGGCGAGGCGCGCATGCTCACGCGCCTCCGCGAAAGCGCCGTTGCGGTACTCCTGCTGCGCGAGGTGGAGCATCGCCGCCGCGCGCGCCGCCGGGTCACCCGCCTGCTGTGCCGCGCGCTGCCAGAGCGCGACGCTGCGCGCGGGGTCGCCACTGCGCGCCTGCGCCTGCGCGAGGAGCGCGAGCACCTCGACCCCGGCCTCCCCCGTGGCGCGCGTGCTCAGCCACGCGTCCTGGCGCAGCAGGTCGGCATCGCGCTGCAGCGCGTAGAGCGCGCGCACGTAGACCGCCAGCCCGAGTTCGCTCCACTGCCCGTCATAGCCGTGCACGAGGCGGTCGCTGACCCCGGCCGCCTCCGCGTGATTGCCTTCGTCCGCCCAGCTCAGCGCGGTGAAATAGAGCGCCTGCGGCTTGAGCGCCGGCATGGTTGCCAGTTCGTCATCACCCGCGGCGAGCACCGGCTTGAGCGTCTCGCGCGCCGCGGGATACCGCTGCTGCCGGTAGAGCGCCATGGCCAGCCCGACGCGCGCGGAGAGCGCCTGCAGCGGGTCAGCCGCCGCCAGCGCCGCGGTGTAGCCGCGTTCCGCCAGGGCATAGTTTTTGTCCGCCAGCGCCGCCTCGCCGAGGAAGTAGCCCGCCTCGCCGCCGAGCGGCGACTGCGGATAACTGTCGAGCACTTCCTGCAGCAGCAGTGCCGCCGCGGCCGGCTGCTGCGCCTGCAGCGCGAGCCGCCCGCGGTAATAGACAATGCGGTCACGCAGCGGGTGCTGCGGGTAGAGTTCCTGCAGGCGGGCGAAGCGGTCGCGCGCCGCGCCAAAATCGCCTGTCTCGAAGAAGCGCTGCGCCATGTTGAAGCGCGCCTGCTGCGCGAGCTGTTCGTTGCCGCTCTCGCCCACCCGCTCCCACTCCTGCATCGCGCGGTCGTAATCGCTCAGGCGCTCGCTCGCCTCACCGATGGCGTAGCGCGCATGCGGCGCGAGCGGGTCGTCCGGGTACTGCGCGGCGAGCGCGTCATAGGCGAGCACCGCCTCGCTGTAGCGGCGCAGGTTGAAATACGCGTCACCGCGCATGTACAGCGCCGCGGGCCGCTGCGGGGTCTGCTCCGCCGGCAGCGCGAGGTACTGTTCCGTGGCGGCCAGCACGCCGGCGAAATCGTCGCGACGGAAGCGCACATCGGCGAGCCAGAACCACGCCTCGGCCACCGCGTCCGCCGGGAGCAGCGTCGTCGCCGCGAGCAGCGCGGCATCCGCCTCGGCATAGCGCGTCAGCTTGTACTGGCACTTGCCGAGCAGCAGCCGCGCCCGGCCCGCCACCTCGCCCGCGGCGCCGCTCCCCAGCGCCGCGTGCAGCGCCTCGACCGCCTCGGCATAGCGGCGCAGGTTGT
Source organism: uncultured bacterium (assembly GCA_964637655.1). Taxonomy (GTDB): domain Bacteria; phylum DAOPZR01; class DAOPZR01; order DAOPZR01; family DAOPZR01; genus CAZWUZ01. The sequence goes on from CAZWUZ010000301.1 coordinate 4,243, forward strand.
GCAGGCACTGTCCGCGCTTGGTCAGTGCCTGCGCGCGCAGCGACCCGCCCCCCGCCTGCGCCCGCGCGAGATCGTCGAGCGCTTCCGCGTACTCGCCCTGCGCCATGCGGATGATGCCATGCAGGTAGTGCGCCTCAGGGATGAAATC
>CAZWUZ010000302.1:0-4359 GCA_964637655.1 uncultured bacterium
CTGGCGCTGGGTGCGAAGCAGGCGGCACGGGCGCTGGCGAAACTGACGCGACAGCAGAAGGACGCGTGCCTCGCGGCGCGGGCGGTCGGACTGCTGGCGCGGCAGGCGGAGATCATCGCGGCCAACGTGCAGGACCTGGCGGCCGGGCGCGCCGCGGGCCTCTCCGCGGCGATGCTCGACCGGCTCACGCTCGATGCCAAACGCCTCACGGCGCTGGCGGGCGCGGTGCGCGAGGTCATCGCGCTCCCCGATCCGGTCGGCGAGGTGGTCGGCCGGCAGCTGCGCCCCAGCGGCATCGAAGTCGCGCGGCTGCGCGTCCCGCTCGGCGTCATCCTCATCATCTTCGAGTCGCGTCCCAATGTCACCGTCGACGCGGCAGTGCTTTGCTTCAAGGCGGGCAACGCCTGCATCCTGCGCGGCGGCAAGGAGGCAATCCGCACCAACACGGTGCTCGGGCAGGTGATGCAGGAAGTGCTGCGCGCGCAGGGGCTCCCCGCGGCGGCCATCACGGTGGTCGAAACGACGGACCGCGACGCGATGCGCGAACTGCTCGGGCTGACTGACTGCATCGACCTCGCCATCCCGCGCGGCGGCGAGAATCTCATCCGCTTCGTCTATGAGCACGCGCGTGTCCCCGTAGTGGCGCACCTCAAGGGGGTCTGCCACACCTACGTCGACGCGGCGGCCGACCTGAAAATGGCACAGGAGATCTGTTTCAACGCCAAGGTGCAGCGGCCCGGCGTGTGCAACGCGATGGAGACGCTGCTGGTGCACCGTGACGTGGCGGCGCAGTTCCTGCCGCCGATGTGCAAGCGGTTCGCGGAGGCGGGCGTGGAATTGCGCGGCTGTCCCGAGACGGTGCGGCTGGCGGGCGTGCCGGTCACGCCGGCCACGGATGACGACTGGCCGGCGGAATATATCGACCTCATTCTCGCGGTGAAGGTGGTCGGCTCGCTCGACGAGGCCATCGACCATATCGCGCGCTACGGCTCGCGGCACTCGGACGCCATCGTCACCGGCGACGCGGCAGCGGCGGAGCGCTTCCTGCGCGAGGTCGATTCGGCGGCGGTCTTCGTCAATGCCTCGACGCGGTTCAGCGACGGCGGTGAGTTCGGGCTGGGCGCGGAGATCGGCATCTCGACGCAGAAACTGCACAGCCGCGGCCCGATGGGTCTCACCGACCTGACCTCGCTCAAGTTCATTGTGCATGGCACCGGGCAGGTACGCGGGTGAGCGAGCGCATCGGACTGCTTGGCGGCACGTTCAACCCGCCGCACCTCGGACACCTGCTGCTCGGGGAGTGGGCGCGTGATGCCATGCGCCTCGACGCCGTCTGGTTCGTGCCCAACGCCGACCTGCCGCACCGCTACCCCAAGGAAACGCCCGTGCCGGCGCCGCAGCGTCTGGCCATGCTGCAGGCGGCGCTCGACGGCGTCGACGGACTGGCCCCCTGCGACCTCGAACTGCGGCGCGGCGGGCAGTCGTATACTGTCGAGACGCTGCGCGCGCTGGGCGAGCGCTTCCCGGAGACGGAATGGGTGTTCATTCTCGGCATGGACGCGGCGCGCGAACTGCCCGGCTGGGAGGCGTTCGACGAGCTCTGCACCCGCTGCACCTTTGCCGTGGCGCGGCGCCCGGGCGAGGCGGACGACCTCCCGGCGGCGGTGCGTCCGCATGCGCAGGTTATCGATTTCCCGCAGGTGGACATCTCCTCGACGCTGATCCGCGCGCGGGTGCGGGCGGGGCAGAGCATCAGGTTCCTCGTGCCGCCGGCCACGGCGGACTACATCGCGCGGCAGGGACTCTACCGGTGACGCCGCTGCAGGTCATCCGCGCGGCGGTGCGGGCACAGGTGTCGCCCGCGCGCTGGCGGCATAGCCGCGGCACGGCGCGGCTCGCGCGGCGTCTGGCGCGTCAGCACGGACTCTGCATCCGCCGCGCGGTGCGCGCCGCGTACCTGCACGATGCGCAGCGCGAGTGCGACGACGCGCAGCTGCGCACGCTTTCCTATGACGGCTGGCTGCAGGACGTCGCGGCGGCTTATGCCGGTATCGACGGCGCGGTCATGCATGCGCCCGCGGCAGCGTGGTGGGCGCAGCAGCAGGGTCTGTGTACCGACCCGGAAATTCTCTACGCGGTGGCGTGGCACCCGACGGGCGCACCTGAGTGGACGCCGCTGCTGCAGCTGCTTTACGTGGCAGATTACGCGGAGCCCGGGCGCCGGCATGATGACGCCGCCGCGGTGCGCGCATTGCTGCCGTCGCTGACACTGGCGCAGGCGGCGGCGCGGGTGGCAGAGGCGAAACGGGCATGGCTGCGCACCTGCAGCCGGGCGGTGGCCTGATGACCGAACCCGTGCTCCCCCCTGACGGCACGCCGGCACCCCGGCAGTTCACGCGCCGGCAGGTGTACGGCCTGCTCATCGCGCTGGGGGCGGTGCTGCTGGTCAGCGGTACGGCGCTGCTCTTCGGTCAGGGCTGGCGTTTCTGGCGTGACGGGCCTGACGATCTTATCGCGGCGGGCAAACCGGTGACGGTGCTGCTCAACGGCCTCGATGCGGACCGCGAACTGGCGGGGAGCATTGTGGCCGTCTACGAGGCGACCACCCCGCGCCTGCTGCTGCTCGGCATCCCGGCAAACACGCGCCTGACCGCGGAGGCGGGGAGCGAAATGCTGCTCTCGGCGGCGTACGCCGAGGGGGGGAACGGGCAGCGCCAGGCGCTGAGCGCGTTCCTCAAGACAGAGGTGCCCTTCCACGTCGATATCACCATGGAGGAGTTCTACCGCCTGATTGACCTGCTGCGCGGGGTCGAGGTGCGTCTCGACCGCGCGCTGGCGGCGACGGTGCGCGGCGAGGCAGTGACGGTGCCGCTCGAACGCTACCGCTTCACCAGCGACAAGGCACGCGAGATCATCGCCTATGCCGGGGCCGCCGCGCCGGGGGAACAGCAGGAACTGCTGCAGCGCCTGGCGCAGGGGTTTGTCGCGCAGGTCCGCCTGCAGCGCGCGCTGCTTGAACATCCCGATGCGTGGGGACTGATCAGCGACTGGCTGCGCGGCAACCTCACGCCGCAGGAGGCGCGCCTGCTGCTGCTGCAGGCCGCTGCCTGCCCGGCGGAGAACGTGCTTTGGCAGTCGCTGCCCGGGAGTACGGAGATCCGCGACGGCGCGGCGGTCTTCCTCCCGCAACCGCTCGACCTGGCGACGCTGGTACCGCCTCCCGCGCCGCCGGCAGCGGACGTGGTGGAACCGCCGGTTGAGGAGGGGCTGGCGGCCCCGCCCGCGCTGCCGCGGCTCAAGGTGGCGTTGCTCAACGGCTGCGGCATCAGCGGCATCGCGCATGGCCTGCGTGACCTGCTCGGCACGCACGCGGATGTCGACGTGGTCGAGGTCGGCAATGCCGACAACTTCGCCTACCAGCGGACGAAGGTGATCGCGCGCACCGGCGGTCTCGCCGCCGCGCAGCGGGTGCAGGGGTATCTCGGGTTCGGCGACGCCTCGGCGGCGCCTGACGCGCAGGCGCTGGTGGATGTGACGATCATTATCGGGCGCGATTACGCGGCCCGGGCGGGACGGTAGGCGCGCCACGGCGCGCGGGAGGAAGACGATGGCGGGAACGAAAAAGCGGGTACTCAAGCCGGAGACGGTGGCGAAGCGGATTGTCACGGCACTCGACGAACTGAAGGGGATCAGGCCGGTGGTGCTCGACGTTGCGGCCCGCACGGCGCTCGCCGACCGCTTCGTCATTGTCAGCGGGCGCTCGCACACGCATGTGCAGGCGCTGTTTGCCGGGCTCTACCGCGCGATGAAGAAGGCGGGAATACGCCTTTACCACAGCGAGGGGGAGAGTGCCGGGCAGTGGATCCTTGCTGATTACGGGGCGGTGGTGGTGCATATCTTCGAACACGAGGCGCGCGACCGGTACGCGCTCGAAGAATTATGGGCGGCTGCAGAAACGCCGCCGGACAGCCGATAGTAACCGGATAGGCCCGTCCGCTGTCCAACTGTCGGGCAGGACGGAAATAAGGCAACGAAAACCCCGGCGCGGCGGTTGACAGCATCGGGGATATCCGCTACACTCGCTCTGGGAGCGGAGGGGAGACGGATGGCGCAGCCACTGGTGCGCTACACCAGCGAACAGGTGTTTGACCGGCATCGCGGCGGGAAGATCGAGGTGGTCTCCCGTGTGCCCTGCGCCTCCGCGCTCGACCTGACCCTCGCCTATACGCCGGGGGTGGCTGAGGTCTGTCGCGCCATCGCTGCTGAGCCCGCCCGCGCCCTTGACTGCACCACCGTCGGCAACATGGTCGCGGTAATCAGCAACGGCACCGCCATCCTCGGGCTGGGCGATATCGGGCC
>CAZWUZ010000303.1:0-4340 GCA_964637655.1 uncultured bacterium
AGGTGTGCGCCGGCAGCTGAACGATGTCCGCGCCTGAGCGACTGGTCGCGCTGCTGGCAGAGCGCTACGGGTTTGCCGACACGGTACTCACGGAGAGTGCGCTGACGCGGGCGCTGGCGGCGGTGCCGGGTGATGCGGCGGCGGTGCTGGCCGACCCGGCCCTGGCTGACGCGGTGGCGGCGCACCTTTGCGTATCGGAAACATGGTTCTGCCGCGACCGCGGCGCTTTTGTGGCGGCGGCAGCGCAGGCACAGGCGTGCCGGCAGCGCCGGCCGGCGACTCCGGTGCGCGTTCTCTGCGCCGGCTGCGCGACGGGCGAAGAGGCCTACAGCGCCGTCTTTACCCTGCACGAGGCGGGACTGCCGCTCGCGGCCATCAGCATCGAGGCGTTCGATCTCAGTGCGCCGGCGCTGACGAAAGCGGCGACCGCGACCTACACGGACTACTCGTTCCGCCAATGCCCGGACGGATTCAGGACACGCTGGTTCACGGATACCGCGGAGGGCTGGACCGTCAGGCCGGAGTACCGTCAGCGTGTGCGTTTCCGTGCCGGCAACCTGCTCGCGCCGCCCGTCGCGGCAGGCACCTTTGACCTGGTCTTCTGCCGCAATGTCTTTCTCTATTTGCATGCGCAGGCGCGGGCGCAGGCGCGGCAGACATTGAGCGCGCTGCTCGCGCCGGACGGCATTCTGCTCGCCGGTGCCGCGGAAACGGGGATGGTCTGGGCACCGGACCTGGTTCCGGCCGGCACACCGGAGCAGTTCTCATTCCGCCGTGCGGTTGCGGCACCGGCAGCCGCGGCACCGGTGACACCGGCTGCGGCGCGACCGGCAGCGGCGCCGCGCCCGGCGGCGCTGCCGCCGCTGGCCGGGCCGGTAACCGTGACCGCCGTGCCGGACACCGGCGTTGCGCCGACCCTTGACGCGGCGCAGGCCTGTGCCGACCGCGGCGACCTGCAGCGGGCCGCCGCGCTCTGTGATGCCCTGCTGCAGCAGGAGGCGACGCCCGGCGTGCTCTACCTGCGCGGGATGCTCCACCAGGCGCAGCGCGAGGATGACGCGGCCCAGCGTTGTTTCGCGCAGGCGGTGTACCTCGACCCGCGCCATGCGGCAGCGCTGCAGGCGCTGGCGCTGCAGCGCGCGGCGGCAGGGGCGCATGCCAGTGCCGCCCGGCTGCGGGCGCAGGCAGCGCGCACGGCGGGAGAAGCACGATGAGCGACGCGCCGCGCGACGCCTGCTGGAACCGCATCGGTGTCTGGGGCGACGGCACGGAACGCTGCCCGCGCCTCGACGAGACCATCACCTGTGTCAATTGCGACGTCTACGCCGCGGCAGGACGCGCGTTCTTCGCGCGTCCCGCGCCTGACGCCTACCTCGCCGAGTGGACGACGCTGCTCACCGCCGCCAAGCAGGAAGTGCCAGCCGGGCGGGTCGCGGTCATGGTCTTCCGTCTCGGGGAGGAGCACTACGCGGTGCCGGTGGTCGCGGTGCGCGAGGTGCTCAATAACCGCCGCTGCCACAGCATCCCGCATCGCAGCAGCCCGCTGCTCATCGGCCTCGCGTTCGTGCATGGCGAGATGGTGCTCTGCGGCGGACTGCCGGCGCTGCTCGGGTGCGACTGCACCGCCACGCCGCAGCGTGCGCTGCTGCTCGAGGCCGACGGGGAACGCTGGTTCTGCCCGGTGGCCGCCGTCGAGGCGGTGACGCATATCGACCTGCAGGTACTGGAAAAACCGCCGGTGTCGGTCAGCAAATCGGCGGCGCCCTTCCTGCAGGGGATATTCCGCCGCAATGATGAACCGGTCGGGCTGCTGGTCGCCCCCGCGGTGCTGCAGGCGCTGCGCCGGAGCGTGGCATGAGCGGGCTGGGCGACCTGTCGCTCTACGAACTCTTTCGCGCGGAGGTCGAGACGCAGGCCGCCGTGCTCAACGAGGGTCTGCTCGCGCTCGAACGCGCCCCGCAGGAGACCGCGCGCATCGAGCCGCTGATGCGCGCGGCGCACAGCATCAAGGGGGCGGCCCGCATCGTGCAGCTCGACGCCGCGGTGACGGTCGCCCATGCGATGGAGGACCGGCTGGTCGCCGCGCAGCGCGGGACGAAACCGCTCGACGCGTCGGTCATTGACGCGCTGCTGCGCGGCACCGATATGCTGCAGACGCTGTCGCGCTGTGCCCCGGGCGAGGTGGCGGCTGCGAGCGCGGCCAGCGCGGCGGAGCGCGAGGCGCTCAGCGCCGCGCTGGCCGGCACCGCCCCGCTGCCGCCGCCTGCTGCCGCGCCTGCTCCGGTTGCGGCTGCCCCGACTGTCGTGCCCCCGGTCGCTACGCCCGTTGCCGCGCCGCCTGCGACCGCGCCGCCGGCGGTACGGTCTCCGGCCGCGCCCGCGCCGCCGCTGGCAGACCTGTCGATGTGGGAACTCTTCCGCAGCGAAGTCGAGACGCAGGCGCAGGTGCTCACTGACGGACTGCTGCTGGTGGAACGCGAGCAGCAGCCGGACGCGCTGGCGACGCTGATGCGTGCGGCGCACAGTATCAAGGGGGCGGCGCGCATGGTGCGCTGCGACCCGGCAGTGCGCCTCGCGCATGTGATGGAGGACCGGCTCGTCGCGGCGCAGCGGGGAACGCTGCTCACGGCTGACACGATTGACGCGCTGTTGCGCGGCACCGACCTGCTGCGCGCGGCCGCGCAGAGCGATCCCGGCGCGATCGCGGAGTGGGCAGCCGCGCAGGAAGCGGAGCTCGCGCAGGTTGCCGCGGTCTGCAGCGGGACCGCACCGGCACCGCCGGCTGCTCCGGTTGCGCCGCCGCCCGCAGCGCCGCCGGCGGCACCGGTGGCCGCGGCCGTACCGGCGCCGGCACAACCGGCACCGGCAGCACCGGCACGCCCGGTGCAGCGCGACCTGCGCCTCAGCGCGGAACGTCTCGACCGGCTGCTCGGGCTGGCAGGCGAGGTACTGGTCGAGGCGCGCCGCCTGCATGAGGTGGCCGCCATGCTGCAGGCGGGCAAGCGCGACCTGGGCGACCTGAACAAGCTGCTCGACCGCGCGCGGGAAACGGGGAGCGCGGAACATCTCGAACGCGCCCTGCGCAGCGGCGAGCAGGCGCGCGCCACGGTGACGGGCAACATCGCCACCTTCGAGCAGATGCTGCGCCGCTCCGAGGCGATTGCCGACCGCCTTTACCGCGAAGTGGTGGCCAGCCGCATGCGTCCCTTTGCCGACGGGGTCGAGGGGTTCCCGCGCATGTTGCGCGACCTCGCGCGGCAGCTGGGCAAGCAGGTGCGCCTGAATATCGCCGGGCAGGATACCGGGGTCGACCGCGACATCCTCGAACGCCTCGAGGCGCCCCTTACCCACCTGCTGCGCAATGCGCTCGACCATGGTATCGAACTCCCCGCGGAGCGCACCGCGGCGGGCAAGCCGGCCGAGGGAACCATCACGCTCAGCGCGGCGCACCGCGCGGGGATGCTGCTCATCACGCTGCAGGATGACGGGCGCGGGGTCGACTACGACAAACTGCGCGCGCGCATCCGCGAACGCAACCTCGCCCCGGCCGAGGTGCTCGACAAGGTCAGTCGCGAGGAACTGCTCGAATTCCTCTACCTGCCGGGCTTTTCCACCGCCGCGCAGGTGAGTGAAATCTCCGGGCGCGGGGTCGGCATGGATGTCGTGCTGACGACCATGCAGGAGGTGGGCGGGACCATCCGCACCGTGTCGGAGACGGGACAGGGGATGTGCGTGACGCTGCACCTGCCGCTGACCCTGTCGGTCATCCGCGCGCTGCTCGTCGAACTGGCGGGGGAAATCTACGCTTTCCCGCTGGCCCGGCTTGACCGCGCGCTGCTTGCTGACCAGGACGCGGTGCGCAGCATCGAGGGACGTCAGTATCTCACGGTCGACGACGACAATATCGGGCTGATCAGCGCGCGGCAGGTGCTTGGGCTGCCGGAGACCCCGCCCGCCGAAGCGGTGCCGGTGGCGGTGGTCAGCGACCGCATGCACCGCTACGGGCTGGCGGTCGACCGGTTTATCGGCGAGGTCGACCTCGTGGTCAAGCGCCTTGACCGCCGGCTGGGCAAGGTACCCGACATCAGCGCCGCGGCGCAATGCGCCGACGGGACGCCCGTGCTCATCTTCGATGTCGACGACCTCGTGCGCTCGGTGGACAACCTGCTGCATGGCAGCCGCCCGCGCCGCGTCGCCGGGCTCGCCGAGCGCGGCCGCCGCACGCGCGTGCTGGTCGTCGACGATTCGCTCACCGTGCGCGAGGTCGAACGCAAGCTGCTCGAAAACCACGGCTACGAGGTGACCGTGGCGGTGGACGGGATGGACGGCTGGCACGCGGT
>CAZWUZ010000304.1:0-4322 GCA_964637655.1 uncultured bacterium
CGAACACCGCCGCCGCCAGCAGCAGCATGAGAATAGCGGCGCTGAGCGCCAGCAGCAGCAGGTCCTGCACCAGCAGGTGGGCCACTCCCGTCACGGGGTCAGCGCCGCAGCAGGCGGCGCACGCGCGCCGCCAGTTCAGTCGGGGAAAAGGGCTTGGTCAGGTAGTCGCTCGCCCCCAGCGCGAGGCCGCGCGCGATATCACGGTCGGCACTCAGCCCGGTCAGCAGCATCACCGGCAGCGCGGCATGCTGCGGCTGCGCGCGTACCGCCTGCAGCACCTGCAGCCCGTCGAGCACCGGCATCTGCACGTCAAGCAGCAGCAGGTCACAGCCGCGGGCCGCCAGCGCGTCGAGTGCCGCCTGCCCGTCCGCCGCGCACTCGACCGTCAGCCCCTCGCGGGTCAGCCGGTGGCGGACCAGCGCGGCAAAGAGGTCGTCATCCTCCGCCAGCAGCACGCGGTGGGGCGACCCGACGCTGCAGGTCGCCGGGGTCACCGTGCGGTCACGCCCGTGCGCCTTGGCCTCCTCGAGGCAGCGCAGGGCTTCATCCAGCGCCTCGTCAGCAGCACCCGTCCCTGCCGGCGCCACCCCCGCGGAAAAGGTGCCCCCACCCGCGGTACGAAACGCCTGCCGCGCCGCCTCCACCGCAGCGGTCGCTGCCGGCAGGTCACTGCCGGTAATAAGCACCGCCAGCGTCCCGCCCGCCCAGCGCGCCACGCAGGCCGGGGCCGGGGACGTCGCCTGCAGCGCCGCCACGGCCTGACGCAACAGGGCATTGCCCGCTGCCTCCCCGCGGGCGGCATTGTATGCCGTCAGTCCGTCGAGGTCGACCGCCGTAAGCAGCGCCGGCGTGCCTGCCGGCAGTGCGGCCAGCGCCTGTACCAGTGCGGCGCGGCTGCCGGCCCCGGTCACCGGGTCGAGCAGTGGCGAAGCCGGCGCCGCGGCCAGCCGGGCGATAACTGTCGCAGTGAGCAACGCGACATCGAACGGTTTTTCGAAATACCCGGCAGCGCCGAGGGCGAGGCATTCCGCTTTGACCACCGCTCCCGGATGCCCGGAGAGCACGATAACCGGAATGGCTGCCGTTGCCGGTGTCTCCTTGAAAGCGACCAGCAGGTTGCGTCCGTCCGCGTCGCCCAGCGTCAGGTCGAGCAGGATCAGGTCAATGGCGTGCGTGGCGAGCAGCTGCCGCGTCGCGGGCACATCGGTGGCGAGCACCACCTGCTGCCCCGCCCGCGTCAGCACCGCCCGCAGCAAGGCGCCAATGGCCGGGTCATCATCGATGACCAGCACGGTCCGGGCCGCCTGTCCGGGGAGTGCCGCCAGCAGTTCCGCCCCCGCCGCGCGGCAGGCGGCATCATCCGCCGCCGCGCGCAGGCGTGCCGCCGCGGCGTGCACTGCCGTCGGCGCCGCGACCGGCAGCACGGACGCCAGGCGGCGCAGGGTCGCCGCCGCCGGTGCTGATTCCGCCAGGGCGAGTCGCAACGCTTCACGCATGCCGGCCAGCGCCGACACCGGTTCCGTCACGTCGGTATCCTTCCGTCTGTCCGGTTCAGAGGAACTTCGAGGTGCTCTTCTTCTTTTCCATGCCGAGGAAATACTTCACCGCATGGTACGGGATGATAAACTGGTGATGCGTCGAATCGGAGAGGACGATTTCCGGCTGGTTGAGTTCGTTCTGGCGCACCGCACGCAGTTTGCCGAGCATCTCCCCCCCCTCGGGGAAGACCACCTTGATCTCGGTGCCCTCCTCGATGAGCCGCTGCAGCGTCATCAGTTCCGGGCCGCCTCCGGTCGTCTCGCTGCCGCCCGCCTCGCCGGCCGCATCAGCCCCGGTGCCGCCGCCCCACTGCACGGCGTTGACGATGCGGTCGCTGGCCCCGCGCAGGCGTCCGGCCAGCAGTTGCGCCGTCGCGGTCATCACCTTGACCGCCAGCGCGGGATGCGTCGCCGCCAGCGTGTCGTACTGCGCGTGGTCCATTTCGAGCACCACGGAGGTCTGCAACGCGCGCGCCGTGGCGCTGCGCGGGCTGACATCGAGAAACGCCAGTTCGCCGAAGACGTCGCCGGGCCGCATCAGCCCGAGGATCTTCTCGCTGCCGTCCGTCCCCTTCTTGACGATCTTGACCCCGCCCTCGCGCACGATGAAGAGCGCCGTGCCGCTGTCCCCCTGGTTGAATACCGGGGCCTGCGCCTCGACCGTGCGCTCGCGCAGCGCGCCCGCCAGCGCGACGACCTCCTCGTCGTTCAGATCCTTGCACAGCGAGGTGACTTTCAGAAAATCGGCAGCGCTCATGGTCCGGCCTCCCTGCGGTTTGCCCGCCAGTGGATTGTAGCCATCCTGCCGCCCCCCGTCAAGGCGCGTCCTCCCCCCCGGCCGGCAGCAGCGGGAGCGACAGCTTGACCCGTGTCCCCTGCCCGGGCGCCGACTCGATGAGGATGGCCCCGCGATGCGCGCGGATGATCTCGCTGGTGATCGACAGGCCCAGCCCGAACCCGCGCGCCGGGCGCGGCGGCTTGGCCGACGCCTTGTAGAACTTGCGCAGCACCAGGGTGCGCTCCTCCTCGGGGATGCCGCACCCGGTGTCGGCGACAGTCAGCAGCACATGCTGCCCGAGTTGCTCCGCCTGCAGGGAGATACTCCCCCCCGCCGGGGTGAACTTCACGGCATTGTCGACGAGGTTGATCAGCACCTGTTCGAGCCGGTCGCGGTCGGCAACCAGGGCGAACCCGTCGGGGATGGCCGTCGACCAGTGCAGGTCGTGCTCGCGCAGCAGCGGGGCGAAGAGCGCCGCCACCGAGGCGGCAAGGTCAGCGAGCCGCAGCGGCATAAAGCGGAACTGCACCATGCCGCGTTCGAGCTTGAGCAGGTCGATCTGCGCGTTGACCAGCTTGACCAGGCGCTGCGTGTGGTCGCCGATGATGGCGAGAAAGCGCCGCGCATTCTCCGGTTCGTCAATCGCCCCGTCACGCAGCGTCTCGATGAACCCGAGCATCGAGGTGAGCGGGGTGCGCAGCTCGTGGCTGACATTCTCGATGAAGGTCTTCTGCACGCGCTCGGTGCGCCGCGCCTCGCTGACATCGTGCAGCAGCAGCAGCAGGCGGTGGTCGTCACCGTCCGCGTAGGGGACGAACGTCACCCGGTACTCGCTGCGCTCCTCCCCGAGCTGCGCTTCGACGCTGTCCGCGCGCAGCGTGGCCACGGCATTGTAGCCGCGGTTGAGCAGGTCGAGGTCGGGGAGAAAATCGCCGAGGTGACGCCCGGCGGCGGTCGCCGGCGCCGTGCGCAGCAGCGCCGCCAGCGGCTGGTTGAGGTAGAGCAGCGTGCCGCTGCCGTCGAGCAGCGCCACCCCGTCGTCGAGATGCTCCGCCAGCAGGCGCAGCGCCTCGGGCACCGCCGCGCTCATTCCGCCAGGGTGTAGCCGACGCCGCGGATGGTCTTCAGCGGCGGCTGCATGCCGTCAAGCTTGCTGCGCAGGCGGCGGATATGCACGTCGATGGTGCGCTGGTCGCCGTAGTAGTCGCGGCCCCAGACCTCGTCGAGGATATCGTTGCGGGTGAGCACCCGTCCGCGCTCGCGCACGAAGAGCAGCAGCAGGGCGAACTCCTTCTGCGTCAGTTCCACCCGCTGCCCCGCCACCTCGACCAGCCGGCGCGACTCGTCGATGCGCAGGTTGCCGGTGGCAACCGGTTCCGGGTCGGCCGCCGCCTGCGTCCGCCGCAGCAGCGCCTTCAGCCGGGCGAGCAGTTCCGCCATTTCGAACGGCTTGCCGAGGTAGTCATCGGCGCCGAGGTTGAGCCCGGTGACGCGGTCGTTGACCTCGGCCCGCGCGGTGAGCATGAGCACCGGCCAGCGCCGCGTCTTCTTCTCCTCGCGCAGCTGCCGGCAGATATCGAGCCCGTCCATGTCGGGGAGCATCAGGTCGAGCACCACCGCGCTGAACTCGCCGCTGAACGCCAGCCGCAGCGCCGTGCTGCCGTCCGCCGCGCGCGCCACCTCGTAGTTCTGCTTGCGCAGGTTGTATTCCAGCAGCTCCCCGATATCCTGCTCATCCTCGACCACGAGGATGCGCGGGCGGCGCAGGGGCGCGCTCATCGCCCCGCCGCCCGCTGCAGCCGCACGACATGTTCGTACGGCAATTTGATAGTCCCGAGATAGATGCGGTCCTTGGCGGCACCGTGACAATCCGAGCCGCCAGTCACGCAGAGATTGGCGCGGCGCGCCACCGCGAGGAATCGTTCTGTGTCCGCCGGCGAATGGTCGGGGTAGTAGACCTCGATGCCGCCGATGCCCAGCTCGATCAGCCGGTCGAGATCGCCCGG
>CAZWUZ010000305.1:0-4314 GCA_964637655.1 uncultured bacterium
CGCGCTCGGCCACGGTCAAAACGCGCAGCGACAGTTCCTTTCTCGTCTTCCACAAGGAAAAGTTCGGGCAGCTGGTGCAGGAGGCGCCCTACACCGCCTTCAAGATCATCATGCAACTCGCCAAGATCCTCTCCAACCGCCTCCGCGATACCAACGACCAGGTGGTCGATCTCGTCAACTTCCACCTGGCGATGAAACAGCAGCCATGAACCTCGCGGAAGCGCAGGCGCTGGCACAGCGCTGCCTGCTGAGCAACAACGGGCCGCGCGGCCTGCTCCTTGTGCGCGGTGCGGGGTGCCGCGTGTGGGACAGCGCGGGGCGTGACTACCTCGACTGCCTTGGCGGCATTGCCGTCAACTGCCTCGGCCATGCCCACCCGGAACTGGCGCAGGCTGTCGCGCAGCAGGCCGCCACCCTCATCCACGTTTCCAACCTCTACCTCATGGAGCCGCAGCTGCGCCTCGCGGAAAAACTGGCGGCACTGACCGGCATGCCTGCCCGCTCCTTCTTCTGCAACAGCGGCGCCGAAGCCAACGAGACCGCGTTCAAACTCGCGCGCAAGTTCGGCAAAACGCAGTCCGGAGCACCGTACGAGATCCTCTCCGCCACGGGGAGTTTCCACGGGCGCACGCTCGCCACCGTCGCGGCCACCGCGCAGGAAAAGTACCAGCAGCCGTTCCTGCCGATGCCCGCGGGCTTCCGCCATGTTCCCTACCGGGACATCGACGCGCTGCGCGCCGCGCTCACCCCGGCCACCGTGGCGGTGCTCCTCGAACCCCTGCAGGGGGAGGGGGGCGTGACGCCCGCCGGGACCGACTACCTGTGCGCCGTGCGCGCGCTCTGCGATGAGCGCGGCCTGCTGCTCATCTTCGACGAGATTCAGACCGGGGTCGGACGTCTCGGCGAGTGGTTCGCCTGGCAGGCGGCCGGCGTGCGCCCCGATATCTTCACCCTCGCCAAGGGACTGGGTGGCGGCGTGCCCGTCGCCGCCACGGTGGTGCTCAATCCCGCCGTTGATTTCGCCCCGGGCGACCACAACTCGACGTTCGGCGGCAATCCGCTCGCCTGCACCGCGGCGCTCACCACTCTCGGTCTCATCGAACGCGGCAACCTGCTCGCCATTGTGCGCGAACGCGGCGCCCAGCTGCACGCCGGGCTCGCCGCGCTCGCCGCGAAGTACCCGGCGAAAGCGGAACTGGCGCGCGGACAGGGGCTGCTGCAGGGGCTCGTGCTGCGCGCCCCCGGCGCGGCGCTCGTCGCGGCCATGCAGGAGCGCGGTTTCCTTATCAACTGCACGGCGGGCAATGTCCTGCGTTTCGCCCCGCCGTATATCATTACCGCTGACGAGATCGCGCAGCTGCTGGCCGCTCTCGACGGCGCGCTGGCTGACTGGCAGCCATAACTCAGGGAGACAGACATGGATAAGAGCATCAGGCGGGTGGCACTGGCGTATTCGGGCGGGCTCGACACCACGGTGATGGTGTACTGGCTGCGCGAGAAGTACGGCTGCGAGGTGGTCGCGTACTGTGCCGACCTCGGGCAGGAGGAGGAACTCGGCTCCGTCCGCAAGCGCGCGCAGCAGATCGGGGTCAAAAAGGTCATCATCGAGGACTTGCGCGACGAATTTATCCGTGACTATATCTGGCCGTCGCTGGCCGCCAATGCCATGTACGAGGGGCAGTACCCGATGGCCACCGCGCTCGGGCGCCCGCTCATCGCCAAACGCCTCATCGACGTCGCCAAAAAATACCAGTGCGATGCCGTGGCGCACGGTTCCACCGGCAAGGGGAACGACCAGGTGCGCTTCGAGGTCTCGTTCCGCGCCCTCGCCCCCGAGATCAAGGTGCTCGCCCCCGTGCGCACGTGGGAATTCAAAACCCGCGACGAGGAGATCGAGTACGCCGAGAAGATGCGCATCCCCGTCACCGTGTCGAAAAAGAAGCCCTACTCGCTCGACCGCAACCTGTGGGGGATTTCCTGCGAGTGCGGCGTACTCGAGGACCCGAACACCGAGCCCCCCGAGGACATCCACAAGCTGACCGTTGACCCGCTGAAGGCGCCGGCGAAACCGCAGTATATCACCCTGTCGTTCAAACAGGGCATTCCGTACGCGCTGAACGGCAAAACCATGCCCGCCTACAAGCTGATCACCGCCGTCGAGAAAATCGCCGGGAAACACGGCGTCGGGCGCATCGACATGGTCGAAAACCGCCTCGTCGGCATCAAGTCGCGCGAAACCTACGAAGCCCCCGCCGCGGTGGTTTTTCACCTCGCGCACCGCGCCCTCGAGGCAATGTGCCTCGACCGCGAAACCGCGCACTTCAAGGAGATCCTCTCGCTGCGCTACGCCGAGCTGGTCTATTACGGGCACTGGTTCTCCCCGCTGCGCTGCGCCATCGATGCGTTCAACGCGCATACCCAGCGGTTCGTCACCGGCGACATCCGCATCAAGTTGTACCGCGGCAGCGCCACCGTCGTCGGGCGCACCTCGCCGACTTCGCTCTATTCCTTCAAGCTCGCCACCTACGACAAGGGTGACAAGTTCGACCAGACCCTCGCCGAGGGGTTCAACCGCCTCTGGGGTCTGCCGCTCGAGGTTTCCGGCATCCGCGAGCGCAAGGGACGCGTGTAGGACGTCATGGCCAAAGCGCGGCGCGCCGGCGGGCAGAAGTTGTGGCAGGGACGGCTCGCGGGGAGCACGGATTTCCATTTTGAGCGGATGTCCTTCTCCACGCATTACGACCACGTGTTCGTCCAGGACGACATCGCAGTCGGACAGGCGCACGTGCGCATGCTGCACCGCATCGGCCTGCTCACGAAAACTGAGGCCGGCCGCATCGACCGCACCCTCGGGAAGATAGCGGCCGAACTGCGCACCGGGAAACTGCAGCCGGACCTGTCGCTCGAGGACATCCACACCTGGGTCGAGCAGGAACTGACCCGCCGCCTCGGGAAACTCGGCGGCAAACTCCACACCGGGCGCAGCCGCAACGACCTCGTGGTCACCGACCTGCGCATGTACCTGCGCACCACGGTCACCTGTCTCGACCAGCTGCTGCGCGCGCTCTGTGCTGCGCTCGTGAAACAGGCGGCGGCCCACACGGAGACCGTTATGGCGGGCTACACCCATGGTCAGCCGGCGCAGCCCGTCACCGTGGCGCATTACCTGCTCGCCTTTGCCGAGATGTTCGACCGCGACCGTCAGCGCCTCCGCGATCTTATGCCGCGGCTCAACCGCTGCCCGCTCGGCAGCGGGGCGCTCGCCGGCAGCACCCTGCCGCTCGACCGCGCCTTCACCGCGCGGGCGCTCGGTTTCGACGGCCCGACCGACAATTCCATGGATGCGGTAAGCGACCGCGACTTTGTCCTCGACTTTCTCCATGCCGGCGCACTCATCGGGCTGCACCTGTCGCGCTGGGCGGCGGAATGGGTCGAGTGGCACCGCCCCGAGCTGAATTTCGTCCACATTCCGGACGCCTACTGCACGGGCTCGTCGCTCATGCCGCAGAAACGCAATCCCGACGCGCTCGAACTCATCCGCGGCAAGGCCGGGCGCCTGCTGGGCAACTATCAGGCGGTCGCCGTCGTCCTCAAAGGGCTGCCGCTGACCTACTACCGTGACCTGCAGGAGGATAAGGAGCCGCTCTTCGACAGTATTGAACAACTGGTCTACATGCTCAATGTCGCCGCGCGCCTCATTGCCGGCACGCAGTTCAATACCGCCGCGCTGGCGCAGGCGTCAGCCAATACGTTTCTGCTCGCCACCGACGTGGTCGAACAGCAGGTGCGCCGCGGCGTGCCGTTCCGCACCGCCTACCGCGCCATGGGCGAGGAGGTCGCGCGCGCCGTCGCCGCCGGGCAGCCGCTGGCGGTGCCGCATGACGCGGCCGCGTCGGTCAACCTGCGGCGCACCCACGGCGGCCCGTCCGCGCGCGAAGTGAAAAAGCAGCTGGCTGCCTGGCGTAAACGTCTCGCCCGCTGACCGCAACCGTTCAAGGAGCACCGCATGGACCACTTTGTCTACCGCCGCAACGAACTGCACTGCGAAGACGTCCCCGTCACCGACCTGGTGGCGGCCTACGGCACCCCGCTCTATATCTACAGTAAACGCACGCTGCTCGACCATTACCGCAAGCTCGACCAGGCGCTGCGCGGGCTTGACCATCTCGTCTGCTACTCGGTCAAGACCAACGGCACCCTCGCCGTGCTGCGCACGCTGCACGAGGCCGGCAGCGGCTTTGACATCGTCTCGGGGGGCGAACTCTTCCGCGTGCAGCGCGCCGGGGGCGACCCGGCAAAGGTCGTCTATGCCGG
>CAZWUZ010000306.1:0-4306 GCA_964637655.1 uncultured bacterium
CTGCAGGTCATGCTGCGCAATATCGACCGGTTGTCAGGCCTGTTCGACAATCTGCTCAATTTTGCGCGCGCCCCGGACCAGGCGGGGCGCCTGGCCTGCACGGAATTTCCCCTGAGCGGACTGCTGCAGGAGATTGGCGATACCCTGCAGCCATGCGCCGCACAGCGGGAACTGACGTTGCACCTGCTGCCGGTGGCACGCGGACTGTCACTGTATGCCGATCAGCAGCAATTGCGGCAGGCGCTGCTCAATATCGTCGATAACAGTTTGAAATTCACGCCGCCCGGCGGCCGCGTGACGCTCGGCGCGCGGGCCGACGCTGATGCGCTGTGCATAACGATTGCTGATACCGGCATCGGCATCAGCGCGGAAAACCAGCAGCGCATTTTCGCGCGGTTCTACCAGGTGGACGGGTCTTCCACCCGTCACTATGGCGGGGTCGGACTGGGGCTGACCATCGCCCGCGAAATAGTCGCCCGCCACAACGGCACCATCACCGTGCAGAGCCGGCCCGGCCAGGGGACGGAGTTTACCGTCTGCCTGCCGCAGCATGACGTCCGGCGAGGCACTGATGCAGACATGACGTACGGGATACCGGCCGGTCGGCCGGCGCAGTGATGACAGGCAACACGGGGAGAACGCAGTGCAGAAAGCAGCAGCCGTCCGCAACCTGTGCAGGAGCACAGCAGAGAACGCGGCGTCGCCACCAGCGTCGCCAGAGAAAGGATCCGATCGTGCCGGTCAGGAACTGACTGGTGGCGCGCGGCGCGCGCTGCGTTTGGCCGGCGTCCCGGCCGTCCCTGGCGACGCCGGCACGCATCTTCCAGAGCGCGTCGCTCGACTCGCCTCCCCGCAGGCGTGTCCTACGGACGCGGCATGCCTCCTGCATTTGACGGAGCAGGGGAACAGTGCTACCATGCTGGACACGGTGAAGAAGAAGACGCCTGCTGAGCCGGTGCCCGCGCGTGACGCGCAGCCGCACGAAGCGACCGCACTGACCCTGCGGGGGGCGGATTCTCATCGT
This sequence comes from uncultured bacterium, assembly GCA_964637655.1. Classification (GTDB taxonomy): domain Bacteria; phylum DAOPZR01; class DAOPZR01; order DAOPZR01; family DAOPZR01; genus CAZWUZ01. The sequence continues at coordinate 1,025 of CAZWUZ010000306.1, forward strand.
TGATGATGATGCGGCCTTCCGCAGTGAATTCAAGGATTTATTCGACGATTTCGACATTATCGAGGCGGCCAGCGGCGAGGCGGCGCTGGCGCTGCTGCGCCGTCCGCACGAGGTGGAACTGATCATCATCGACGTGCGCATGTCGGGCATGAGCGGGCTGGAAACCCTGCCGCTGCTCAGAAAAATCGCGCCCACCGTGCGCATCATCGTGCTTACCGGCTACAGTTCGACGTCGGTGGCGGTCGAGGCGCTGCGCGGGCAGGCCGACGATTTCCTGGAAAAGCCGCTCGACCCCGACCACACGCGCACCCTGTTCAAAAAATACCTGGGCAACTGCCGCGACCAGGCGGCGGTTGACTCGCTCGGGGCCGGCGACAAGATCGAGCGGGTCAGGGAATACCTGCGGCGCAATGCGTGCAAGAAAGTGACGCTGGCGGATGCCGCCAAAATCATCAACGTCTGTCCCAAGCACCTGAGCCGGCTGTTCCGGCAGCAGACGGGCGAGGGGTTCAGCGATTACAAACTGGCCGCCAAGATCGCCGAGGCCAAGCGGCTGCTGGCCGGTTCCGGCTACACGGTGGCGCAGATCGCGCTCATGCTGGGCTACGAAAATCCGGAGTCGCTGATCCGGCAATTCAAGCAGATGGCGCACCAGACGCCGACGGAATACCGCCGCCGGCAGCAGTCGGTGCAGCCGTGAACTGATGGCGAACGAATCAGCTCCCGGCATGCCGCCGGTGACCGGTGCGGCCACGGCCGCCACCCCGGTGGCCGGGCGGCATGTCCAACTCACCAGTTTCCCGGAAACGAATCCCAATCCGGTGGCGGAACTGGATGCGGCTGACCTCCCCGTCTACCTCAACCCGGCGGCACAGGCCTTGTTCACGGGCGCGGGCGGAACCGCCCGGCAGCAGATATTTTTTGCCGACATTGCCACGCTGCGGGTCCAACTGCAGGCGCCCGGCGCGTCAGCTGTCGAACGTGAACTCTGCCTCGGGGCGTCATGGTTCCGCCAGCAATGGTATTGCGGTCAGGCCCCGGGCCATATCCGGGTCTATGCCACCGACATTACCGCCCTGAAGGATGCCTGCGCGGCGCTGCAGCAGGCCTATACCGGCCTGGAAATGAAGGTGGCCGAACGGACAGCGCAGCTGCTGGACAGCAACCTGCGGTTGAAACTGGAGATCATCAAGCGGCAGACCAAGGAGCGGCAGAGCCAGATCAGCAACGATATCCTGAAACTGGCCACGCGCACCATCTCCCGGCAGCATTATCTGGAGCAGGTCAGCGGTCTGCTGGCCGAACTGGCCGGTTGCCGCTGCGTGGGCCTGCGCCTGTTCACCGTCAACCGGGATATCCACGCCGAGGCCTACTGCGGCTTCGACCGCGACTTTGCCACGCAAAATAACTGCCGGCAGCAGCAGCAGGATTGCGGCGCCTGCATCCGGCTCTTTGCCGAGGCCACGGCTTCGTCCGGGTCGGCCCAGCTGACCGGATACGGCTCGTTCGTGTGCAACGACACCACGGTCATGGTTGCCGGGTTCCCGTCGCAGCTGCAGGCGGAGTATCGCCGCTGCTGTCTGGCCGAAAACTTCCTCACCGTCGCGCTCGTGCCCGTTATCTTCCACGAGCGGGGGATCGGCATGCTCTACCTGGCGGATGAGCGGCCGCAGCGGCTGCCGGTGGAATCGCTGCAACTGATCGAGTCACTGATGAACCTGCTGGGCGAGGTGGTCAACCGCTTTACCCTGATCGAAATCATGCGGGAAAACAGCGAGCGGCTGGAAAAACTGTTTGCCAACACGCTCTTTGCGGTGGTCTATCTGGACCGGCAGTTCAATTACCTCAGGGTCAACCGGGCCTACGCGGCAATCGATCAGCAGTCCCCGGCGTACTATGTCGGGAAGAACCATTTCGTGCTCTATCCGCACGCGGAAGAGCAGGCGCTTTTCCAGCGGGTGCTGGACACCGGCGAGCCGGCAACCATCTTGGCCAAACCGCTGACCCACCCGCGGCATCCCCCGACGGTTACCTACTGGGACTGGGGCATCCACCCGATCAAGGATGCCGCCGGGCAGGTTGAAGGCCTGACCTTCTGCATGGTGGACGTTACCAAGCGGAAAGTTGCGGAATACGCCCTGCAGAAAACGCAGGCGGAACTGCTAGCCCAGCTGCGCCTGTCCGACATCGGGACGCTGGCGGCCACTGTCGCCCACGAATTGCGCAATCCGCTGGCGGCAATCAAGATGGCGACCGCCAACATCAAGCGGAAGGCAGCGGACCCCAAACTGGAGCGGCACCTGGCCAATATCGACAAGAAACTGACGGAAAGCGAAAGCATCATCGACAACCTGCTCTACTACGCGCGCATCAAGCAGCCGCGCCTGGCGGCGGTGAACCCGCACGCGCTGCTCGGGGAATGTCTCGCCGCCATCCGGGAACGCCTGCCCGCGGCGGCGGTTGAACTGCGGGCGGCAATCGAGCCGTTGCGTGACTGCATCATCTTCGCTGACGAATTGCAGTTGCGGGAACTGTTCACCAACCTGCTCAACAACGCGCATGATGCGCTCATCGACGGGCGGGGCGTGATCGAACTCAGCGCTGAGCGCGGACCGCAGACCATCACCATTCGCGTCAGGGACACCGGCACCGGCATCGATCCGGCCGACCTGCCGCGGGTCTTCGACGCCTTCTACACCACCAAGGCCAAGGGAACGGGACTGGGTTTGACCGTCTGCCATCAGGTGGCGATCAACCATCAGGGCACCATCACCATCAGCGGCGAACCCCATCAGGGAACGACCGTCACGGTGGTGCTGCCCCGGGCGGTGACAGAACCATGCGCATCCTGATCATCGACGACGACCGCGAATTCGGCGAGGAACTGGCCGAGATCATCCACGACGAAGGTTATGCCGTCGACCTCAGCCGCGACAGCGCCGACGCGGTCCGGCTCATCGAACTGGGCGCCTACGACTGCTGCCTGCTCGATTACAAGATGCCCGGGCTCAACGGCATCGAATTGCTGAAGCGCATCCGGGCGCGCGTGCCGGGCGCGGCGGTCTTCATCATCAGCGGTATGCCGTTTATCGAGGACCTGCTGCGGGCGGAGTCGGTGGTTGGGCTGGTGACCGGCATCGTCAGGAAACCGTTTGCCAGCGAGACCATCCTCGCGGCCATCCGGGATTGCGCCTGACATGAACAGTATTGGTGATTTCAAGCATCTGCTGGTCCCCGCTCCCTCCGGGAGAGGAAGCCGCGCAGCGGCAGGTGCGGGCAGAC
>CAZWUZ010000307.1:0-4213 GCA_964637655.1 uncultured bacterium
CAGGCGGTGCTGGCGCAGGTGCTGCAGGCGACCCCCAACCTTCCGGCCGCCCGTGCCCTGCAGGCGGATCTGGCGCGGCCGGATGCGGAACTGGCACGACGCTGGGCGGGGCTTTGACCGCGCCGGCGATTGCTGCTACAATCCATCGGCATCACACTGAAGGAGAAGAGGCATGCGCTGGGTGTTGCGTTCCAAGATACACAAGGCGACCGTGACGGAAGCGGACGTCAACTACATCGGCAGTATCACCATCGATGAGGATCTCATCGACCGGGTCGGGCTGCTGCTGGGCGAGAAGGTGCTGGTGGTGAGCAATACCAGCGGCGCGCGGCTCGAAACCTACGTCATTCCCGGCGCGCGCGGGTCGGGGGTTATCGGCATGAACGGCGCCGCCGCGCATCTCATCCGCACCGGCGAGGAAGTCATCATCATGGGGTTCGAACTGACGGACCGGCCGCTGACGCCGCGCAATGTCCTGGTCGACCGGCAGAACCGCGTGGTTCGCGACCTGACCACCTGAGATGTCCCGCGCCGCCGCACCGGCGGTCAGGCGCGAGGTCGGCGAACTCGAACTGCTGTTCGCCGTCAGCCGCCTGCTCGACCGCTCCCTGGAACTTGACGACGTTGCTGCACCGCTGCTGGCGCTGCTTGCCCGTCATCTCGGGTTGCGCTGCGCAGCGCTGACGCTGCGCGATGCCGCCACCGGGGAAAGCCGCATCGAGGCGGCGTTCGGCCTGTCGGCGGCACAGCGCCGCCGCGGGCGTTACCGCCCGGGGGAGGGGGTGACCGGCGAGGTTATCGCCGCCGGCCGTCCCGCTGTCGTTCCGCATCTTGCCGCCGATCCGCGTTTTCTCAACCGCACGGGGGCCCGCGCTGCCGGTACGGACGGTTCGTTCGTCTGCGTGCCGATCCGCGACGGGCGCGAAACCGTCGGGGCGCTGAGTCTCGAACGCGAGGTGGCGGATACCGCGGTGCTGGAGAACGATGCCCGGCTGCTGGCGGTGGTCGCCTCGCTGATTGCGCAGGCGGTGCGCCTGCGGCGCACGGCGCGGGCGGCGGCGCAGGAGTTGCGGGCGGAGAACGAGCGGCTGCAGGCGCAGCTGCGCGAGCGCTGGCGTCCGGACAACCTGATCGGCATGTCGACCGCGATGCAGGCGGTGTACGACCAGATCGCGCAGGTGGCGGAGAGCGAGGCCACCGTCCTGCTGCGCGGGGAGAGCGGCACGGGCAAGGAACTGGTGGCGCAGGCCATCCACGCCCGCAGTCCGCGCGCCCGCGGACCGCTGGTCATGGTCAACTGCGCGGCGCTGCCGGAAACGCTGATCGAGAGCGAACTGTTCGGGCACGAGGCGGGGGCGTTCACCGGTGCGCTGGCCGCGCGGCGCGGGCGTTGCGAACTGGCGGCCGGCGGCACGCTGGTCCTCGATGAGATCGGCGATCTGCCCGCGGCGCTGCAGGCGAAACTGCTGCGCGTGCTGCAGGAGCGCACCTTCGAGCGGGTGGGGGGGACGCGCACGCTGACCGCGGATGTGCGCGTGCTGGCCGCCACCAACCGCGACCTCGAGACGATGGTCGCCGACGGCGCCTTCCGTGCCGACCTCTACTACCGCCTCAACGTCTTCCCGATGTTCGTGCCGCCGCTGCGCCAGCGGGTCGATGACATCCTGCCGCTGGCCGACCACTTCGTCGAGCGCTACGGGCGGCGGGCGGGACACCGCGTGCGGCGTATCAGCACGTCGGCCATCGACATGCTCATGGCCTACCACTGGCCGGGCAATGTGCGCGAACTGGAAAACTGCATCCAGCGCGCCGTGCTGCTCAGCACCGACGGGGTCATCCACGGGCACCACCTGCCGCCGACGCTGCAGACGGCGGAGGCGAGCGGGACGCTGCCGCGCGGCACGTTGCGCGCCGCGGTGGCGGCGCTCGAACGGGAACTGATCCAGGATGCGCTGAAATCGTCAGGCGGCAACTGCACGGCGGCGGCGCGCGCGCTTGGCCTCACCGCGCGTGAAATCGGGGTGCGGGTGCACAAGTACGGCATCGACCCGCGGCGGTTCCGCCGCGTCCGCCGGGGCGACAGCGGGCGATGACCGCGTTCTGGCTGGCGCACCTCTGCACCATCTACGTTGCGCTGCTGCTCAACCTGCTGCTGGGGAACCCGCCGCACCCGCTGCACCCGGAACGCCTCGCGGGGGCGCTGGCCCGCCTGCGGGCGCGGCCGCTGGCAGGTGCTGACCGGGTGCGGCGCGGACAGCGCAGGCGCCTGCGGCTGGCCGGCGCGGTAGCGACGCTGCTGGTGCTGCTCGCCACCGCCGCCCTTGCGTACGGACTGCTCGAATGGTGCGCGACCTTCGGTTTCTGGCCGCGCTTCACCGCGGGCACGCTGCTGCTGGCGCTCTGCCTCTACCGCCGCGAACTGCGCCGTGACGCGCTGCGCGTGCATGCCTGCCTGCAGGCGGGTGACCTGCCGCAGGCGCGGCAGCGCCTGTCGCTGCTCCTCGGGCGCAGCGTGAACGAACTCAACGAGCGGCAGACCATTCGCGCGACGGTCGAGAGTACCGCGGTGAGCGCGGGGGATGCGGTGTTCGGGCCGCTCTTGTTCTGCCTGCTCGGCGGCCCGGCGCTGGCGGTGGTCTACCGCATGCTGCTGGCGCTGCACCAGCAGTGGTCGCAACTCTCCGGGCGGATTGCCGAGTTCGGCTGGTTCGCCGCCCAGTGCGAGGAGTATGCCAATTATTTCCCCGCGCGTTTCGGGGGCGTGTTCCTGGCGCTCGGGACCCTGCTGCGGCGGCGCGGCACCGCGTTCTTTTCCCCGCGGCGGGCGCTCGACGTGATCGCCCGCGACGCGGTTTTCCATCCGCTTCCCAATGCCGGCTGGCTGACCGCAGCGGTGGCCGGGGCGCTGGGGGTGCAGTTGGGCGGCACCCACTACTTCGGGCCCGACCTTCCGGCGATCCCAAGCATCGGTGACGCCATGCGCGCGCTGCACCGTGATGATATCGTGCGGGTCAACTACCTGGTCAGCACCGCCACCTTCCTGCTGGCGCTGCTGCTGCTCGGTTCGCTCTGGGTGATGCGCCGCTATTCGTAGCGCAGCGCTTCGACCGGGTCGAGTTTCGCCGCCACCCGCGCGGGCCAGACCCCGAAGATGACGCCGATGGCGATCGAGGTGACCGTCGAGATTTCGATGGCGTAGAGCGGGACGATGGTGGTCCAGCCGGCGAATTGCGACACCCCGTAGGCGAGCGCGTAGCCGAAGCCGATGCCGAGCCCGCCGCCGGCGACCGAGACGACCACCGCCTCGACGAGGAATTGCACGAGGATGTCGCCCTGCCGGGCGCCGACCGCCTTGCGGATGCCGATTTCCCGCGTGCGCTCGCGTACCGAGACCAGCATGATGTTCATGATGCCGATGCCGCCGACCAGCAGCGACACCGCCGCCACGCCGCCGAGCAGCGCGGTGAACGCGCCGGTCACCTGGTTCATCGTTTCCAGCATCTCGGCCTGCGTGCGGATGTTGAAATCGGAGTCCATCCCCTCGCTCAGGCGGTGACGCGCCCGCAGCAGCCGCTCGATGTCCGCCTGCAGCACGTCGCTGGCATACCCGTCCTGCGCCTGCACGGTGATGGTCGACAGGTAGTCACGCCCGGAAATCGCGCTCTGATGGGTGGTGTAGGGGATGACCAGCTGCTCGTCCGGATTGGCCCACCCCGCGTCCCCCTTGCTCTCCAGCACGCCAACGACGGTGAACGACAGCCCCTTGATCTGGAGGCGCTCACCCACCGGGTCGAGCCCGCCGAACAGCGTGGTGGCCACCTCGCTGCCGAGCACGGCCACCCGCCGCCGGGCGGCGACGTCGGCTTCGGTGAACAGCGTCCCGTTGGCCAGTTTGAAGTTGCGCGCGACGAAGTAGGCGGGCGAACTGCCGATGATGCTGGTGCTGGTGTTGGCGGCGAAGTACTTGACCTGCGCAGTGCCGGAGACCTCGGGGGCCACCGCGACCACGCCGGGGAGCAGCGCCAGCGCGGTGGCGTCATCGTTGCGCAGGGTGTCCCGCGCCCCGCCGTGCACCGGGCCGCGCACATTCGCCCCGGGACGGATGGTCAGCAGGTTGGTGCCCATCGCCTTGATCTGCGTTTCGACGCTCGCCCGCGCCCCTTCACCGAGCGAAATCATCGTTACCACCGCGCCCACTCCGATGATCATGCCC
>CAZWUZ010000308.1:0-4173 GCA_964637655.1 uncultured bacterium
GACGACCAGCGCCTGGCGGACGGGCATATCGACGGCATTGGCGCCGCCGAGCAGCAGCGCGACGAGCAGGATATGCAGCGGGGTCACCGCACCGCTGAGCGTCAGGCAGCCGAGCACCAGCGCGGTGAGGGCGGAGACGAACTGCGTGAGCATGACCAGGCGGCGGCGGTCGTAGCGGTCGGCGAGCACGCCGACCGCGGGGGCGAAGAGAAAGGCGGGGAGCGTCTGCGCCACGGCGAGCAGGCCGAGCAGCGCACCCGAGCCCGTCAGGCGCCAGACCAGCCACGCCTGCGCCACCTGCTGCAGCCAGGTGCCGATGAGCGAGATGGCCTGCCCCGAGAAGAAGAGGCGGTAATTGCGGTGGCGGAAGGCCCGCCAGAGGGTGCGGAAATAGGCGCGCATGGCTGTCGTCCGGAAGCGCGAGCATACACCACCGCGCCGGCCGCGTCAAAAGGCGGCGGTGCCGTGCGCTTTCTGCTATGATACGCCCATGCACAGGACGCGTCTGGACCTGCTTTGCGGACATCTGGCGTGGCTGGTGGTGGCGGGGGGCATTGCCCTGCGGCTGCGGCAGTACGCGGCCAACCTGTCGCTCTGGCTCGACGAGGCGATGCTGGTCAACAACGTGCTCGGGCGCGACTGGCAGACGCTGCTCACCGTGCCGCTGGCCGATGAGCAGGCGGCGCCGCTCGGGTTTCTCGCGGTGCTCAAACTGCTGGTGACGCTGCTGGGGGAGAGCGAACAGGTGCTGCGCCTCTGGCCGCTGACCGCGGCCTGCCTGGCGCTGCTGCTGCTGCCGCTGCTGCTGCGCCGCCTGCTGCCGCCGCTCCCCGCGCTCGCGGCGCTGACCATCATCACCTTTACCGGGACGAACGTGTTCTACGCGACGGCGGTCAAGCAGTACGCCGGCGACCTGCTCTGGACGGTGCTGCTGCTGCTGCCGGCGGTGTACGGACACCGTCGCGTGCTGCTGGCGGCGGCGCTGCTGGCGCCATGGTGCGCGCATCCCGCGCCGTTCATCGCCGGCGGCGTGGTGGCATGCCTGGCGCTGACCGTAGCGCGCCGCACGGCGCTGCTGACCGGCGGACTGCTGCTGGCCAATGCCGCGCTCGCACTGCTGGCGCATCGCGCGCTGATGGCGCACAGCATGATCAGCGAAACCTGGGCGGCATACTACCTGGCAGTGCCGCGTGACGCTGCCGGGCTGCAGGCCTGCTGGCTGCTGCTGACGGAACTGCTGCAGCGGCTGACACCGTCGTGGCTGACGCTGCCGCTGCTGACACTCGGCATGCTTGACCGCTGGCGGAAAGAGCGGGAACAGTTCATGCTGCTGGCGCTCCCGCTGCTGCTGCTGCTGGTTGCCTCGGCGCTGCATGTCTATCCGCTCTATGGCCGGCTGGTGCTCTTTGTTTTTGTCCCGGCGGTGGTGCTCATGGCGCGCGGCGCGACGGTGTGTGCCGGGTGGCTGCCGGTGCGCCTGCGGACGGCAGCACTGTGCGGCCTGCTGCTGGCCGCGGGGTATGCCGGGGTGACACAGGGCATCAGCCGCAACCTCGAGCCGCGGTACATCGCCGAGCTGCGCCCGGTCATGGAAGAGTTGCGCCACCATGTGCGGGAAGGTGACGTTATTTGGGTGGCCAGTGAGACGCGCCAGGTCTACGAGTACTACGCCCGCCGGCTGGCATGGTATCCACCGGCGGTGAGCGGCCGGCAGGGGTACGCGCGCGCGGACTTCTATCCGGCTGCGCTGGCAGAGGTGCTGCCTGACCATCCGCGGGTCTGGATGGTCTTTGCCCAGGAGGCGGAGGAACTCGGGATGCAGCGCTTTCTGCATGACATACTGCCTGCCTGTAATACGGTGGGTCCGCAATGCGACCTGATCACTGCGCACAACGCGCTGGCGGTATGTTTCTGCAACCCGGCATGGCCGGTGGCGCGGTGAACGTGCATCAGGGGTCCGGCCCGGTGCGTATAAAGAGACAGCGGGGGCAGGCAGGTTGCGCCGCCGGGGCCGGTCAAGTAGAATTGCGGGCAGGATAGACGGATGCCAACGTATCTGAATGTACCTTTTCCCGAGAAGGACGAGGCCAAGCGCCTTGGCGCGCGCTGGGATGGCGCGCGGAAGCGATGGTTTGTCCCCGACGGGACCGACCTCGACCCGTTTGCCCGCTGGCTGCCGGTTGCCGAGGCGGGTGCGGCCCCGCTCTCCGAACCCGACAAGATCGTCGACCTCGGGCTCTTTCGCCAGCATGTCGAGGAGCAGCAGCAGGAGGAACGCGGGGTCGGGCTGCAGGCCTACCTCGCGGGTGTGGCGGAGGTGGTGCGCGAGTATGCGGGGCGTCCGCAGTGGATCCGCGCGGAGATCAGTTTCCTCTCGCACAAAAAGCACCTGTACCTCGATCTCGTCGAGCATGATGCGAATCGTACGCAGGTTGCCTATGCCAAGGGTTGCATCTGGGCGTCGGACGTGGCGAAGTTGCAGAAAAAATTCCGCGACGGGACGGGGGGCGACCTTGCCGCCAATATCAAGGTGCTGGTGCTCGCGCGCGGGGAATTCCACCCGCGCTTCGGCTTTGCGCTGATCATCAGCGATATCGACCCGTCGTTCACCCTCGGCGACCTCGAGGCGAAACTGCGCGATATCCGCAACGCGCTGCACCAGGAAGGCATCTACGGCAACAACCGCCTGCTGGCGGTACCCGAGGAGTTCACGCGTGTCGCGGTGATTGCCCCCGAGCAGGCGGCGGGACTGGGCGATTTCCGGCGTGAGGCGGACGCGCTGCAGCAGTACGGCCTGTGCGACTTCACCTACTTCTACGCGTGGTTCCAGGGTGAGGGGGCGGTGGCAAGCATCGCGCAGCAGTTCGAACTGGTGGTGGCCGCGCATAAAAAACAGCCGTTTGATGCGCTTATTGTCATCCGCGGCGGCGGGGCGAAAACCGACCTGGCGTGGCTCAACGACCTGACGCTGGCCCGGCATATCTGCACCGCGCCGCTCCCGGTCTTCACCGGCATCGGGCATGAGCGCGACAACACCATTCTCGACGAGGTCTGCTGTCGCCGCTTCGACACGCCGTCCAAGACGGTGGCGTTTGTCGAGCAGGTGATTGTTACCAGCGCGCAGCAGGGGCTGGCGGACTGGAAATTCATCCGCAGCACCGCGCGCAATATCGTCAGCGAGACGCAGCGGCAGACGGAGAAGGCGGCGCGGACGGTGGCGGACGCGGCGCGCACCGCGCTCGAGCGCGCGCGGCAGGGGAGCGAACGCGCGGCGGCGACCGTGCGCCGGCAGGCGCAGGTGCTGACCGAGCGCGCGGCGGGGATTATCGCGCGGCGGCGCGGCGAGGTGCTGGCGCAGGTGCGCCGGCGGCTTGACGCGGCGACGGAGCGGCTGGCGCGCTGGCGGCAGGATGTGGCGCGCGGCGCGGCGCGGCAGGTGGAGGCGGCGCAGCGCGAGGTGGACGCGCGCTGGCGGCTGGTTGAGGCGGTGCGCCCGGAACGCACGCTGCGGCGCGGCTTTGCCATCGTGCGCGCGGGAAAAAGTATTGTGGGGTCGCGTGACGCGGCGGCAAAACTGCCGCGATTTGACATCGAATTCCGCGACGGTCAGCTGACCGTGCGACCGGAGCAGGATTGAGGAGGCTAATCATGGTGAAACAGAACGCGGCGGAGAGCTTTTCCGCCAACTATCAGAAACTGCAGGCGGTGGCCGAGCAGCTGAGCGGGCAGGAGGACATCGACATCGATGCCCTCGTCCCCAAGGTGGATGAGGCGATGGCCGCCTACAAGGTCTGCAAGGAGCGCATCGAGAAGGTCAACCAGATGCTGCGCGAGCGCCTGCAGGACGAGGGGGAGGAAAAGTAATGCCGATCTTCGAATACCAGTGCACCGCGTGCAGCGCGGTGACGGAAATCCTGCAGCTGGCGGGCGATGACACGAAGCCGAAGTGCGGCAAGTGCGGGAGCGGCAAACTGACGAAGATGTTTTCGCGTGCGGCCCAGCGCACGGGGAGCCTGCGCGACGGCTGTGCCTCGGCCGACAGCTGCGGCATGGGCAACAGTTGCGCCATGCAGGGCGGCGGCAGCAGCCCCTGTTGCGGCGGCGCCTGCAACCATTAACAGGTTGTTGAAAAACCCTCTTTGTGGCATGTGAATCGCATATATATGAGCAAAG
>CAZWUZ010000309.1:0-4171 GCA_964637655.1 uncultured bacterium
TCAAAGCTGAAAACCGGGAAGGCTAAAAAGTGACCGAGAACTCGGCACTCTCAAGACCCTGATTGTTACTAACTATTGTCCATGCCGGCTTGCCGCAAGTGTCACTGCCGCAGAGGTGCGGTTGAATATCCGTGCTATTGCGCCTGGTGAATACTTTTCCCGGTACAGTTTCGCCATGATACGCTGGCGCGCCTGCGCAATTTCCGCTTGTCTGGTTTTACCCTGCAATTCTGCCAGAGTTGCGCCTGACTCGCGCACCAGTTCCGCCACACGCTGCTCCAGTGTCTTACCTTTTCTCCGTTCGTTCGCCACCGGAACCGCTCTGCTGCGCCGTTCTACGCCCGCCAGGTCTGCCGGAGTGCCCACATACCTCTGAAAATATGGCGGCTCCGGAAAATCATCCATCGCCATGCGCCTCAGGTAGCGCCGTGTTCCTTCAGCCCCCTCGTAACCGGGCGCAACGTGGAACAATCCCGGCAGCATCAGTTCCCCGGAACGGTACGCTGCATCCGTTGACCATGCATATGCATCGGCCGAGGGGCATATTCCCGCACGGACAGGATTATTATGGATGTAGCCAACCAGTGTATCGAGATACTCCTGTTTCAGGACAAGCAATGACTTGAACCGGTTTTGAAAAACGTAGCCGGTCCGGTCGTATTTCTGGTTGAAGTAGATCCCGTAGCGGCAATGTACCGACCGGAACATTTCGCCAAGACGTTTCTGCCGGCGATTGACCAGCAGATGGACGTGATTCGGCATCAGGCAGTACCCGCCGATTACCGCCTGCCCTTTCAACACCTCAACGAGGTGTTTCAGGTATACACGATAATCCTGAGCATCATAGAATATCATTCTGCGGTTATGACCGCGAGCGACAAGGTGATACCAGATATCTGGCAGGTCAATGCGTGCGTTCCTCGGCAAAACCTTCCTCCTGTCCAGAAGTTAGTAACAATCAGGGTCTCCGTCCCTGTTTTTGTTACTAACTTTTCAGTAGGGCCAGCGCCAGTTACGGATGGCGGGCATATCGATGCCGTGCTCGCGGATATACTGCTTATGCTCGAGGAGCTTATCATGAAGCAGGGTCTTGACGCGCGCTCCCTTCTGCTGCAGGGCAGGAACGCGATCGATAACGTCATCGGCGAGATTGAAACGGTCGAGTTCGTTCATCACCACCATATCGAACGGCGTGCTCGTCGTCCCCTCCTCCTTGTAGCCGCGCACGTGCATATTGGCGTGGTTTTTCCTCCGGTAGGTAAGGCGGTGAATCAGCCACGGGTAGCCGTGGAAAGCAAACACGATCGGCTTGTCGGTGGTAAAGAGCGCATCAAAATCAGCGTCGCTGATGCCATGGGAATGTTCGCCCGGCTGCTGCAGGGTCATCAGATCGACGACATTGATGACGCGGATCTTCAGTTCCGGGAAGTGCTGCCGCAGGATATCGACCGCAGCGAGCGTCTCCATCGTCGGAACTTCACCCGCACAGGCCATAACCACGTCCGGGTCGCCGTCGTGTTCCGTCCCCGCCCAGTCCCAGATACCGATTCCCTTGGTGCAGTGCCTGATGGCCTCGTCCATGGTCAGATATTGCAGCGCCGGCTGTTTCCCCGCGACGATAACATTGACGTAATGCTTGCTGCGCAGGCAGTGGTCGGTAACCGAGAGCAGGGTATTGGCGTCGGGCGGCAGGTAGATGCGCACCACTTCCGCCTTCTTGTTGGCGACATGGTCGATAAAGCCCGGATCCTGATGCGAAAACCCGTTATGGTCCTGCCGCCAGACATGCGAGGTGAGCAGATAGTTGAGCGACGCGATGGGACGCCGCCACGGGATATGGCGGGTCGTCTTCAGCCACTTGGCATGCTGGTTGAACATCGAGTCAATCAGATGGATGAACGCCTCGTAGCATGAGAAAAACCCGTGCCGTCCCGTCAGCAGGTACCCCTCGAGCCACCCCTGACAGGTATGCTCCGAGAGGATTTCCATGACGCGCCCGTCGGGCGACAGGTGGTCATCCTCGGGGAGGCGCTGCGCCATCCACGTGCGGTCGGTCACCTTGAACAGTTCGCCGAGACGGTTCGATTCCGTTTCGTCGGGCCCCACCACGCGGAAGTTGCGCTGCTTCGCATTGAGTTTCATCACGTCGCGCAGCAAGGCCCCCATGATGCGGGTTGCTTCCGCCTCGGTCGTTCCCGGTTTTGCCACCTTGACCGCGTAATCGCGGAAGTCGGGCATGACCAGATCGCGCAGCAGCAGGCCGCCGTTGGCGTGCGGATTGGCGCTCATCCGGCGCGTCCCGGCCGGCGCCATCGCCGCGATCTCCGGCCTGAGCGCCCCGCTGCCGTCAAACAGTTCCTCCGGCTTATAGCTTTTCATCCACTGCTCGAGGAGGCGGATGTGGTCGGGCTTGGCCGCAAGTTCCGCCAGCGGCACCTGATGCGAGCGCCAGTAGTCCTCGGTTTTCTTCCCGTCGACTTCCTTCGGTCCCGTCCACCCCTTCGGCGTCTTGAAGATGATCAGCGGCCAGCGCGGGCGCACCGCCTTCTTTATCGCGCGCGCCTTCTTCTGGATGGCGCGGATCTCCTGCACCGCTTTTTCCAGCACCGCCGCGCATTCCTGATGCAGTTTCTTCGGGTCGCGTCCCTCGACGTAATAGGGCTTGTAGCCATAGCCCTCGAAGAGTTTCGTCAGTTCGTCCCGACTGATCCGCGCCAGCAGCGTCGGATTGGCGATCTTGTAGCCGTTGAGGTGCAGGATGGGGAGCACCGCGCCGTCCGTGACGGGATTGAGGAACTTGTTGCTGTGCCACGATGCCGCCAGCGGCCCCGTTTCCGCCTCGCCGTCACCGACCACGCAGGCAACGATCAGGCCGGGATTGTCGAACGCCGCGCCGTAGGCATGGCTCACCGCGTAGCCGAGTTCGCCCCCTTCGTGGATGGAGCCGGGGGTCTCAGGCGCCACATGACTGGGGATGCCGCCCGGGAACGAAAACTGCTTGAACAGCCGCTGCAGCCCCTGCTCGCTCTGCCCGATCTGCGGATAGACCTCGCTGTAAGTCCCCTCGAGGTAGGCGGCGGCGACGAGCGACGGTCCGCCATGCCCCGGCCCGGTGATGTAGATCATGTTCAGGTCGAGTTTTTTGATCAGGCGGTTGAGATGCGCGTAGAGGAAGTTGAGGCCGGGCGAAGTCCCCCAGTGCCCGAGCAGGCGCGGCTTGATATGCTCGAGTTTCAGCGGCTCCTTGAGCAGGGGGTTGTCGAGCAGGTAGATCTGCCCGACGGAAAGGTAGTTGGCCGCGCGCCACCACGCATCGATGAGACGCTGTTCCTCCGCCGACAGCGGCCCGCGCACCGCCTTCGTCGCCTTCCGTGCCACCGCCTTCTTCGCAACCCGCTTCGTACGCTGCGCCATAGCCGGCCTCCCCGGATATCAGTTGTCAGGCAAGTGTAGCATTACCCGCCCGCGCGGGCAATCAGACTTATTTGCTTGATACGCATCTGTTATGCGTGATTCTGTGGCCAGTAAAACTTCATACTATTTATTACTTCTACGAATTCGCGTTATGTTTTCTAGTGCATTTGTGTCACCGTTGGCTGCCGCCTTTTCGTACCAATACAATGCTTCAGAAATGTCCTTGGGGACGCCCGCACCAGTTTCATACCTCACACCGAGATTATTTTGACTGCCCGCATGTCCTTGATTCGCCGCCGCTCTACACCAACGGATTGCTTCAGCGTCATCTATCGATACTCCTTCGCCATTCTCGTACATAAGCGACAGGTTGTGCTGTGCTCTTGCATTTCCAGCCACAGCGGCTATGCGATACCATGCCGCCGCTTCAACAAAACTTTGTTCTACTCCATCTCCGTCATAGGTCATTTGCCCAAAACTACATATAGTTTCTGGATCTTTGAGGAGTTTCAGGTCTTTTTTTTTCTGTGCAAGTTCCGCTATATGATTTTGTGCCATAATAAATTCCTCTTTAAAAGCTATACATTGCTCCTGCTTTTGATAAAATTCTTGAGGTCGTCCGGCTTAACCAGCCACTGTCCGATCTTGGTCGCGCGGATCTGTTTTTCACGGATAAGTTGCCGAATTCTATATTCAGTAAGTCCCAGCTCTTTGGCAACTTGACGTACGGTCAAATAACCCTTGAGAAGCATAAAAA
>CAZWUZ010000310.1:0-4161 GCA_964637655.1 uncultured bacterium
CTGCCCGGCCCAGATAAGCGGGAACACCCGGGCATTGCGGTTCTCCCCGTCATGCTGGCGGAACGGCGGGCAGAAAACCGGCTGCCCGCTGCAAAGCGGCGGCAGTGAAAACCCCCGTTGCCACAGCGGCCGGTTCACCAGCATCAGGTCCGTGCCCAGTGCCAGAACGGCACATGCCGCCAACCATTGTCCCCACGGCCGGCAGGAAAGGCGCGTCAGCGTCAGGGCCGTCCCCAGTCCGCAGCCGAGACAAAGCAGAAAGACGATGCGGAATGAGCCCCGCAGGCTCGAAAACGGCGGGAACCAGTTCAGGATTCGCCAACCGATCCCCAGCAGCGTGTGGCTGCTGCCGAGAAAGACCAGCAGTCCGGCCGCGGCCAGGGTCAGGCACAACCAGCGGCGACGGGCCCGCAGCAGGGCTGGCAGCGTCAGGAGCAGGGGCGCAACGCCCATGTACAGGTACATCTCGAGATGTTCGTCGAACAGCGGCTGCATCCAGAGGAATGTTTCCGTGGAGCGATAGCAGAGCCAGCGCTGCAGCAGCAGAGCGAGCGGAAACTGGTTGGAAACGGCCGCAGCCGCGCGCGGGTAATACTGCAGAAAATGGAGAATCGGCACAAGGCGCGGCGCGGCGAACCCGAGCGCAAAGAGGGCAAACCAGAGGTAGCCGGTCTGCAGATACCAGCCGTCGTGGCGACGGCGCAGCAGTGAACCTGCCATCAGCAGCGTCAGTGCCAGGCTCACGAACGCATACAGGTACGGGGCGCCCTCATAGAGCAGCAGTGCGTGGCAGAAGCCGGCGAGGGCGGTCCGATAATTGCAGCCGCGGCGCGGCATCGCCAGGAAGAAGAGAAACACATACGGCACCCACCCCATCGCCAGCTGGTCGTAGCTGGCGCGAGCCAGGGGCTCGGCATAGGCGCCGGAAAGCATGTAGACCAGCGCGGCGGCAATCGCCGGTATGCGGGCCGCCCCCAACCGCCGGGCCAGCAGGAACGTCCCGACCAGCCCGAGATAGCAGTACGCGGCGATCTTCAGTTTGTAGCCGCGTACCGGACCGAACAGCAGGTCGGCAATGACCCCGGGCGAAAGAATCGTCGCGTACGGGTGGCCGAATTCATAGTACCCGCCACACACAAACGGAGACCAAAGCGGAAACTGGGCAAACTGTGTCGTAGTGAGCCAGGGGCTGATCTGCTGCGGGGTGCGGAAATCCCAGTCGGCTGCCGGGCTCCAGCGATCCGCAAGCCCGACCAGCGGCATGGTGTAAAATACGGTCAGCAGCGGAAACAGGCAGCCGATGATCAGGAATCCTGCTCCGCCCCGTCGTCGCAACATGGTGGGTCCTGCCATTCCGGCCGTGCTGGGCTTGTTTTCCACGGGACAACGCGTTCCTGCGGACGGGGGGCATTATACCCGCCGGGAACGATCGTTGTCAACGCCGCCCGCCGGCAGACAACGCGTTGACGCTTGCGGACAGCGGTGTTATAGTCACGAGTTGGGGGACACTTTCCCGCAGCGGCATGCGGTCCGCACGCGGACTGGATTCCTCAGCACTTCCACGGACAGCGGACGGATGCCATATGTCAGTGATACGCTTGGGAATGATCGGTGCCGGACTGACTGCCCGCTGGCACCTGCGCGCCTACCGCCGCATTGCTGGCGTGCGGGTTGTTGCCATCGCCAATCCCCGTTCGCCGCGCGGGGCAGGCCTCGCGCGCTCATTCGGCATCCCGGAACACTATGCCTCGGGTGCGGAACTCATCGCCCGCGCCCCGATAGACGCCGTCGACATCTGTGCCCCAACCGGTGAACATGCCCCGCTGCTCAGGGCCGCGCTCGACCGCGGCCTGCACGTGTACGTTGAGAAACCGCTCTGCGCCACCGCGGCGGACGCAGCCGAGGTCATCAGCCGCAACCGCCAGGCACAACGCGTAATCTTCAACGGGTTCAATTACCGCTATCTGCCGGAATTTATTCGCCTGCAGCGGCTGCTCGCCGGCGGACGTTTGGGAGAGATCCGCTACGTACGCCTGTTCCGCACGACGATGGAGCCACCCGGATCCGGACTGCTGACCGATCCCGCCCTCGACCTGTTCCGGGAATTCCACTGTCACTTCATCGACCTGCTCTTCTCCTTCGGCCTGGGCGAACCGGCGGCCGTGGCCGCCGACGGCGTGTGCGTGCATGACTGGCTCCCATCCCCTGACACCGCGACTGTCACGCTCCGTTATCCGTCCGGCGCACTGGCAGAGCTGACCGTATCGGTAGCCGCGCCGGGGCTGACCCCTGAACTCACTGTCATCGGCACGAAGGGAACCGCGACCCTGCGTTACGGCCGGGTCCGTGTCGTGCCGCACCGGCGCGAATGGTCGCTGCTGCGCCGTCTCCGGCTGCTGGCAGACGAGGCCTTCACCCTGCCTTGGCGGGTTTTGCGCAACCCGTTTCTCCCCGCCTGCCGTCACTTCTGCTCCTGCGTGGCCGCGGGGCGGCCGTCACCATGCGACGAACATGCTGCCTGGCGCGTCCTGCGCATTGCCGAGACAGCAGCCGCGGGCAGGCGGATCTCATGAACGTCCTGCTGGTCAATTCGTTCCCCACCACCTTCGATGCAGGGGTCTGCGTCGATCCCGTGCTGCCCCGGCACAGCGGCCAGCTGAACAAGAGCGGTGTTTTCTTTCCGCTCGGGCTCTGTTCCCTGGCCGCCTATCTCCGCCAACAAGGACACGGGGTCACGGTCATCGATCCGCAACCGGAACGGCGTACGCCGGCCGCAATTCACCGGGCCGCACAGGCAGCCGACTGCCTGGTGCTCCCCTGGGGAGCGGCAGCCAGCGCGGCCACGACCGATTTCCTTGCCGCCTTCCCCGGCAAACTGCGCATCCTGTTCGGCAATCTTGCCGTGTATCAGGCCGAACACCTGTTGCGGCAGCGGCTGGCTGAGGCAATCGTCGGCGGCGAGCCGGAAATCCCGGTAGCGGAGACGATTGCCCGTTTCCCGTCGCTGGACGGGGTGCCAGGGATCATCTGGCTGAACGGCCGCACGCTGCAGCACAATCCGCCGCCACCGCTCATCGCCAATCTCGACGCACTCCCGTTTCCCGCCCGCGACCTGGTCGATCAGCACCGCTACTACGACATCGTCTTTGCCGGACGCGCGACCGCCTCGCTTATCTCCAGCCGCGGCTGCCCGTGGCAGTGCGCGTTCTGCGCCAAGCACCTTGCAACCGGCCGCACCATCCGCTACCGCAGTGCCGGCAGCGTCGCTGACGAGATTGAAGCGATTATCCGCAGCGGCATCCGTTCCCTGGTCTTCTGGGATGACAATTTCAACAGCCGCGAGGAGCACGCCCAGGCCGTCTGTGAAGAAATCATCCGCCGGCGCCTCCGGATTGAATGGTCCGTTTCCATGCGGGTCGACCGGGTTTCCGCCCCCCTTCTGGCGCTGATGAAAGCCGCCGGTTGCGTCGAGATCCGCTACGGAATTGAAACCTACAACAACGACCTGCTCCAGCGCCTGCAGAAAGACCTCACGGTTGCCGCGATCGATCGCGGCCTGGCACTCACCCGTGCGGCCGCCATTCCCTATTCGCTCTTTGTCATCTTCGGTATCCCCGGCGAGACCTGCGCAACCATCGCCACCACGGAACGTTTCCTGCGGCGGGCCCACCCCCTTTTCATCTCCTGCAGTTTTGTCACGCCGATGCCCGGTTCGCCGCTGTTCGACGAATTCCGTGACCGGGTCGCCCCGGAAGCACTGCAGTCCTTCGACCTCTCCCACACCAGCGTTTCCCTCTGTGACATCCCCCTCGATGAATTGCGGGTGATCGTCGCCGGCATTTTCCGTGCCCATTATTTCAGCCCGGCGTTCTGGCGGCAGATCGCCGCCTGGCTGTGCCGGCGTCCAGGCAACCTCTGGTCACTGGCCTGCCGGTTCGGCCACGACTTGCTTGACGGCCGCGGCGGCATCTTCGGGCGGCATTCGACCGTCATCTCTTACCTGTCCGGCTGGCGCAACACCCCCGACGTCCCTCCCCCCCCCGTACCGTCGGTGTTGGGGTTCAATCCGCCCGGCCGGACCGGGGTGCGGGGCGAATTGCGCTGCGAGCGGGCGGGCGGGGGCGCGGAGATGCCCGGGGCCGGCTCCCTACCGCACCGGAT
>CAZWUZ010000311.1:0-1707 GCA_964637655.1 uncultured bacterium
CGCAGCAGTTTGTCGAGGGGACGCTGGAGGACAGCGGCACGCTGGTCTGGCTGTACGATGAGTTCGGGGTGGTCGACAGTACCTACATCGGCACAGCCGACGGCAGGTTCGCGTTTACCGGGGTACTCACCGGCACCTACTACCTGTTCATCGAGGGCCCTGACCGGACCCTGGACATACGCGTCGACGGGGTCAGTGTCGGCAGCAGCAATGTCGAACTCGGCACGCTGACGGCAGTGCCGGCCGGCGACGTTGTTATCGACGGGCGCATCAACATCCTCGACGCGTCGTACGTCCGCTCCCGCCTCGGCAGTAACGATCCTCGCGCCGACCTCAACCACGACGGCATCGTCAATGCCGCCGACCTCGTCTACCTCTACAGTAATTTCGGCCGCCGCCACGCCACCCCGTAGGGTGCCATTCTTTCACAGTTTCACAGTTGGGGAAGATTGAATCGATTCAGGCTATAAACCCCGCAGAAACCAGGGACGCAGTCGCTGTCTGCCGCTGAGTGCTGCATCCAGTTGCGCAAGCAGTGTGTTTTTGTCCGTGGGAAGCCGCCCTGCCAGTGACAGAAAATTCGAGGCATGATCACAGCGGAAGACCGTGCGCCGCAGTTCCAGCCCGGCAAGAATTTCGCGCGCCTCGCGCAGCATCCCCATGGCATCGAGTTCGCGGAAGGTGCTGCGCGCGGCCTCCTCTGCCAGCGGGGTATCCGGGATGAGCATCAGCGAGAGGAAGGAAAGGTAATGCGGCTGCATGGCGTTAAGCGCGGTGATGGTTTCGCGCACGTGTTCCGCTGAATGTTCCTGCCCGCCCAGGCCGAGGAGCACGATAACCGACGACCTGATGCCCGCTGCCGCGGCGCGCTGCACGGCCTCGACCATCTGCGCAACAGTAGCGCGCTTGCGCCGTGCGTCAAGCAGCGCCTGCGATCCGCTCTCCAGTCCGATGTAGACGAGCGTCAGCTTTCGCGCGGCGAGCGCCTGCAGTTCGCCGTCGCAGCGTGCGGTTATGGTGTCGCCGTTGGCGTAGGAGGCGATGCGCGACAGGCGCGGGAACGCCGCCTGCAGTTCGTCGAGCACGGGGATGAGCTTGTCGTTGCCGAGCACCAGGGCATCGCCATCCAGCAGAAAAACGCGCCGCGCCGCGGGCCATGCTGCCGCCGCCTCGCGGATATCCTGCCGGATGACTGCAAAGGGCAGGATGCGGAAGGGCTTGTCCGTGTAGGCGCCGCAGAAGGTGCAGGTGTTGGCGGAGCAGCCGGTAGTGACCTGCAGCAGCAGGCTGTCGGCTTCCG
The DNA here is from genome assembly GCA_964637655.1 of uncultured bacterium. GTDB lineage: Bacteria > DAOPZR01 > DAOPZR01 > DAOPZR01 > DAOPZR01 > CAZWUZ01. Next base: position 1,301 of record CAZWUZ010000311.1, read on the forward strand.
CGGGAGGTCTGATAATCGGTTCGATCAGCGGCATAATTCACCCGAAGTTCGCATACTGTGAAACTGTGAAAGAATGGCACCTTCTGTATCATAGCATATTGACGGCGACGGCGGGGAGGTGGTAGGATGCGCCATCATCAGGCAAGGAGAAGAGCCATGTCGTGCCCGTGCGGAAGCCAGAAGGAGTTTACAGCCTGCTGCGAGCCCTACATCGAGGGGCGGGAAAACGCGCCCACCCCGGAAGCGCTGATGCGCTCGCGCTACACCGCGTTTGCCACCGCGCGCATTCCCTACCTCAAGGCGACGATGGCGCCGGAGAAGCAGAAAGAGTTCGACGAGCACAATGCGCGGCAGTGGGCGACCGGCTCCGCCTGGCTCGGCCTGCACATCATCGCGGCGAAGGAGAA
>CAZWUZ010000311.1:1725-4155 GCA_964637655.1 uncultured bacterium
CATCACGAGCGCGCCAAGTTCCGCAAAGAGGATGGCAAGTGGTATTTCGTCGACGGCTACAATCCCGACAAGCAGAAAGAGCAGAAGGAAACCCCGAAGGTGAAGACCTTCGTGCGCACGGAGCAGAAGGTCGGGCGCAACGAACCCTGCCCGTGCAACAGCGGCAAGAAATTCAAACACTGCTGCGCGAACAAATGAGTTTTGCCTCTGTGCTGCTCGTCTGCGCCGCGCTCGCGGCGCCGGACAGCGGGGCAGTTGCGGCGGAGACCGCGGTGGTGACGGCGGCCGCGGAAACGTCAGTTCTTACCGAAACGGACATGCGCCGGGCGCTCGGCGAAGAATGCCTGCAGCGCGGCATCGCTGCGGTCAACGCGCAGCGTTATGTTGCCGCTATCCTCGCCTTCCGTGAAGCCGCCATGCACCTGCCGGACAATCCGCAGGTGCTTTTCAATCTCGCCACCGCCTACTATCTGAACAATGATCTTGCCAATGCCGAGGCGCAGTACCTCGCGGTGACCCGCCTGCGCCCGGAGGATGCCGAGGCGCTGACGTATCTGGGTATCACGCGCGCCCTGCAGGGAAAACGTCGCGCCGCTCTTGCCGACTGGCGCCGCGCGCTGGAACTTGATCCGCACAACGAACTGGCACAGCAGCAGTTGTCGGCATACGACCGCAGACGTTGAACAGCGTGCACAACATTGTGAAAGTTGACAAAGCCGACCATAATAACTTATGGTGGCGGCGGGAAAAGACAAGACCATCCTGACCGGATGGCGGGGGGGAAACATGCAGCGTACACTTTGTGTTCTGGCCGGATTGTCGGTGGTGTTGATGCTGGTGCAGGGGTGCGCCTGCCAGCGCGAAACGGTCTATGTGCAGTCGCCGCCGGTGGAGACCGTGCGCGAAACCGTCGTGGAGCGCCCGGTCTACATCTGTGAACGCGATTACAGTATTCCCATCAATGCCGAAATGCTGCAGAAGACCGCGCTGGAGGCGGCGCAGCTGGTGGCGGCTTCGCCGGCGCTGGCCCAGGCGAATAATGTTGCGGTTGCCTCGCTCGAACGCATCGACATTCGCGATGTTCCCGTGCAGGCAAAGGTCGAAGACGCGCTGCTCGAGGCGCTCGACATTGCCGGCATCCGCACGCTCGAACGCGATCCTGACGTGATGCTGCGCCTGGTCTTCCAGGAAGGAACGCCGACGATCGAGCGCCTGCTGCTGCCGCACGAGACGGTTTCCCACGATGCGATCAGGGATTACTTCTGGCTCGAGGGGATCGACAGCCCGGCGGTCGTGCGTCGTCGCGACGGGACGGTCGAAACCGAGCGCGTGCCGCGCCCGGGGCATGAGCTGCTCGACGCGCACACCTTCGATTACGACCAGCCGCTGCATGTTCTCGATCCGCGCACCGAAGGCGTGCTCAAGGCGCGCCTGGCGACGGCGGATTATCTCGTCGGCTACCGCGTGCTCGAGCACGGGCTGCAGTACCGCGACACGAACAAGACGGTGGGCAGTGAGCGGGTGGTCAAGCGCCATGCTCTGACCCGCCTGCATGTGCGCATTGTCAATGCCAAGACCGGGGCCGTGGTCTGGGCGCGCACGGTTGAGGGTGTGGAAAACGACGAAATTCCGGTTTCGATGCGCGGTTTTGTCGAGAGCCCCGGCCGTCGCGATTACGCGCCCAGCTATCCGATGCAGGGGAGTTTCGGACAGCAGGCGACGACTGCCGCGCCGGCGGTGCGGGGGCTGGTCGGCCGGTAGCCCGCGTCCGCCGCGCCTGTCATGCGTACGCTGCTGCTGCTTGTGCTGCTGGTTGCGGCTCCGGCAGCGGGGGCGGAACTGACCGGGCGCGACCTGCTGCTGGCGCTCGCGGCTGCGCGCAGCGGCCGCACCGTCGAGGCGCGGCAGGCGCTCGAAGAAATCGCCACCGCCGCCGCTGAGCCGGAAATTGCCGCGGCGGCACTGATCAATCTCGCGCTGCTCTGCGAGCGCGCCGGCGACACCGCCGGGCGCGATGCGTACTGCCGTTCCTTCCTGCAGCGTTTTCCTGAATCTCTCATGGCGGCCGATGCCGTGCAGCTGCTGGGGCGTCCGCTCCCCCTGCCTGACACGGTGCCGGCCGCGCCTCCGGCTGCGGAACTGCCGCCGCAAGTGCCTGCCGATACAGTGCCCGAAGCGCCGGTGACGGATATTACCCCGCCGCTGCCGCCCGCGCCGGCGCTACCTGCTGTCGCGGCGGTGCTGCCGCCCGCTGACATCGTGAGCACGACTGCTGATACGCTTCCGGCCACGGTCATTACGGTGGTGGAACAGGCGCCGCGCTGGGAGGACGATACCGCCGCCTTGCAGATGTTTGCCGAGATGGCGATGCGCGACCGTAACTTTTCCCTCGCCGTCAACCGCTATCATCGCCTGCTCGACGTCACCCCA
>CAZWUZ010000312.1:0-4100 GCA_964637655.1 uncultured bacterium
CAGCGGTTGATGCCCGACCGACGCAGGTAATACAGCAGGTCCAGCGCTGTGAGCTCGGGCGACGAAACCCGGACATACCCGGCATCGGTCTTTTTCTTTTCGATATCCTGCTCATCCCATTTGCCGGCAATGGGAAAATGAATGCTGTTTTTGCTGTTCATTATTGACCGCAATCGCGGGCGTACCGTCATCACCGCTGACGCCATCGGTTGCTGATGCCCGGCCCCGTGCAGCGCCGCAGCGGAAAACAGGGCAAGATAATATGGCTTTTTCAACCAGGCCATCAGCTGGTCAATGTATAAGTGGCAGGGCAGCATCCCGCTCCGCGAATATTCCGGGGGGATAATGGCATAAAAACCATTACGCACCAGCGCAATCAGCCCTTTTTTCTGATACCGGAATATGGCCTGCTCAACCGCTTTTTCCGAAACACCAAGAAATGCCCTGACCTCGTCCACAGTAAACGAGTACCCGCCCTGTGACCGCCGCTTCGTTATGAATGCGTTCAATCGTTCAGGCATAACCGTCCTTATCACATGCGTAAATATGCGATACCATACGCTTGTCGTAGTATATCGCATATATTGACATATTTGTCAAGGGTTTTCGCTGTCACAGGCGGATCAATCCGATGGTCGCAGGTTCGAATCCTGCCGGGCGCGCCAGTACTGCTTCAGCGCACCGTGCGGAACAGGTCGGCAGGCAGCGGGCAGCCGCGCTCCTTGAGCACGTCAAGGTAGCGCGAGGTGAGCCCCGTCGCCTGCAGGCGTGCCGCTTCTTTGCTGCCGCCCCACGCGAACAGGTCCTGCAGCAGTATGGTGTTTCCTTCCATCCCCTGGATTTCGCAGATTTTCGTGACGCAGCGTTTCCCCGCGGGGAAGCGGTCGAGGTGGACGATAATCTGCACCGACGAGGAAATCTGCGCGCGGATGGCGTCGGTGGTCAGCCCGAGCCCCGCCATCAGCACCATGGTTTCGAGCCGCGCGAGCACGTCGCGCGGGGTATTGGCATGGATGGTCGACATCGAGCCGTCATGCCCGCTGTTCATCGCCTGCAGCATGTCGAGTGCCTCGGGTCCGCGCACTTCGCCGACGATGATGCGGTTGGGGCGCATACGCAGGGCGTTGCGCACCAGGTCGCGCGCGTTCACCCGCCCCTTCCCCTCGACGTCGGGGAGGCGCACTTCCATCCCCGCGAGGTTCTTGCGCCCGAGGCGCAGTTCCGCGGCGTCCTCGATGGTGATCAGCCGCTCGTGCGCCGGGATGGTGCGCGCGAGGATGTTGAGCAGCGTCGTCTTCCCCGTACCCGTGCCGCCCGAGACGATGACATTGAGCCGCCCGCAGACGCAGGCGGTGAGGAACTGCGCCGCCGTCTCGGGGAGCGAGCCGCTGCTGATGAGGTCGGGCAGCGTCATCTGCTGCTCGGGGAACTTGCGCACGGTGAGCAGCGTGCCATTCAGCGCCACGGGGGGGATGACGACGTTGACCCGCGAGCCGTCAGGGAGCCGCGCGTCGACATAGGGCTGCGTCTCGTCGAGCCGCCTCCCGAGCGGGGAGACGATGCGGTCCGCCACCCGCCGCAGGTGATCCTCGTCCATGAAGCGTTTGCCGGTATCGTGCAGCACCCCGCCACGCTCAATGAAAATTTCGTGCGGACCGTTGACCATGATCTCGGTGACCGCGGGGTCGGCGAGGTAGGTGCTGATGGGTCCGTAGCCGGCGAGGTCGCTGACGATGTCGGTGGTCATCGCCTGCAGTGCCGCGCGGTCGATGGCGATCCCCGTCTCCGACGAACGCGTGAGCAGCGTGTCACTGACCAGCGTGCGCAGTTCCGCGATGCGCGGATCAATACTGCAGTCGAGACAGGAAAAATCGGGGATGGCGGTCTTTTCCTTGATCTCGTCGAACACCTGTTTCTGCAGTTGCCGCAGTTTCGCATCCATGAGCGTCACCTCGTCGTGCGGACAGGATAGCACCCGCCCCCCGCCGCGTCAATGCTGCCGGGGTTACGCCTTGCGGCACCAGAACCGGTACATCCCCAGGAACAGGCCCGGATACAATTCCTCCAGTTTCGCCCAGCAGGCGCAACTGTCGCCCGGGCCGCAGAGCGTCCGGTACAACCGGCGCGCCTCGCTGTCCGTGGCGAAGGCGAGCAGGGACAGCCCGAGCTCATCAAGCGCAGAGGCGATGCGCGGCAGCGTGAAACACTGTTCCCGGACGTGGAACAGCATATCGCGGCAGCCGCCAAGGTGGTAGAAATCGCGCAGCGCGGTGCAGCCAAAGGCAGGATGTTCACGCGGCAGCGCGCTGAGGTGCGCCCGCGCCGCGCGGATGCCATCCTGAGTCGGCGGCACGCCCATGTCGCGTACTGCTGCCTGCGCGGCAGTAATGCCGCGGCGCGCCGTTGCACTGTACAACCCGACGAGCATGACCCCGCCGGGGCGGAGCAGTCGCAGCAGGCGGCGCCAGCCGTCGAGCGGATCGTTGAGATGGTGCAGCACGCCGGTGCAGATGATGGCATCGAACTCCCGTTCCCAGCCGTCGAGCCGGAGCAGGTCCGCCTGATACAGTTCGACGTCAATCCCCGCACGCTGTGCCATCAGCGACGCATAGGCCAGACTGCTGCGTGAGAGGTCAATCCCGGTGACCGAGGCCGGGCACCACGCGGCGGCGGCGGTCAGTAGTTCCTGCCCGGTACCGCAGCCGGCCACCAGCAGGCGCGGGCGCTGCAGGAATGCCGGCGGCTGCCACGTGCCGCCGGTCAGCAGGTGCAGGTGTTCCGCCAGCGTGACCCGTGCGCCGCGGGTCAGCCGGAACCAGCGTGGATAGGGGTGTGCTTCATACAGCGCGCGCACCTGCGCCGAGGTACCGTCCGCTATCGGGGTCAGCGACGGGATATTCTTCGCTCGCTCCGCCAGTTCCGGGTCAGCACTGCCGGGTTCGTACAGCGCGCGCACCCAGCCCGGCGCCGACGGGAGGCGCGCCGCTTCCTCCGCGCTCACCGCCCAGGCCCCCTCGTTGAGCCGGCATTGCGCTGCCAGCGCGCCGGCCAGTTCCGGTGCTGTGCGCGGCGGGTTGAGACACCACTGCCGGCGCAGCCGGGTGAGTTCATCCTCGATTGTCAGGTCGGTCAGGATATCGCTGCGCAACACCACCTGCAGCAACGGATCATCGGTCAGCAACGGTGAATTTCCGAGCAGTACCGCCGCGGCCGGAATCAGCGGCGCGGCCTCGAGGTGTTCACAGGCCAGGCAATCGGTCAGCTGCTGACGCGAGCGCAGGCGCAACGCCAGATACGGGCGGCAGGCCAGGCAGCGTGCCAGCCCGAGGCGACAACGCGCCTCGCCGGGATGACGCTCCAGCACCTGCTCAAAACAGGCCAGCGCCGCGCGGTACTGTCCCGTGCCGGCATAGAGTTCGCCAAGGGTGGTCAGCAGCAGCACCGAATCCGGCTGTCCGGCCAGCAACTGTTCGAGATGCTGCACAGCAGCGGTTTCGTTCCCCTGCCGGTAAAGCGCCATCGCCGCCGCCACCTCTGCGGCAGGCACTTCCGTCCCCGGCTGCACCTCCGGTGCCGTTCAGCCGTACCCGCCGTTCCCGCCATTGCCGCCGTTGCCATAAACGAAAAAGAAACCGTTGCCGCCATTGCCGCCGGCCCCTCCGGTCCCGCCGTTGCCGCCGACACCGACAACCATGCCGCCGGCAACCGCTTTCAGTTCGTCTTCGCTCAGCGGTGCATCCTGCACGGGGGGGAGCGACAGCACGAGAAAGCGCTCGTTTTCGCTCTCCTGATGCAACCGGAGTTCGATGCCGCCCGCCAGCGGGAGCAGGCCGGCAAGCAGCGCCGCGAACTGTTCCTTCACCGCCGCGTGCAGCCGCACGGCGGGCGGGATGGCGACATGCCTGAGGGTGCTGGTATCCTCCAGTACCGTCACGCGACAGCCGGCGGAAAGCGTCAGGCCGGCCGCGGTCAGCACGCCCACCGGGTCGGCGAGCAGTTTCCGGCGGCAGTCGCCGTCGCGCCACGCGCCGGCAATCACCCCGGCAAGCAGCGCCCGTTCAGTGTCGATGGCCGACACCTGCTTGTCGTTGATCGCCGAC
>CAZWUZ010000313.1:0-4098 GCA_964637655.1 uncultured bacterium
GGTTGCGGCGGTCCGGGACGTCCCGCCGTACTGGCGTGGACCGGCGGCTCGGCGCAGCCTCGCCCTCCAGGTCTGTGGTGTGCTGGGGGGCGAGCCTGCGGCGGGGCGTCGCGGGTGGCGTTTGCGCGTGGTTTCGGCGGTCCGGGACGTACCGCCGTACTAGCGTGGACCGGCGCGGCTCGGCGCAGCCTCGCCCTCCAGGGCTGCGGGCGAGTAACGAGTTGAGATAAGTAGGCTTAGAAAAAAGATGTTTTGACTTGAAACCGTACCTGTAAGAGGGATATATTCAAGACATGAGAACGGTGATCGAACGGCTGGTGGGTGAGGCGCTGACGCGGCGGATACCGGAGACGGTGCCGCGTGACGTGCGCGTCAGAAAGATGCCGGGCAAGGTGTCGGTGCTGACCGGCATGCGGCGGACGGGCAAGACGTCGCTCTGTTTCCAGTCCATGCGCGAGCTGCTGGCCTCCGGGGTGGCGCGCGAGCGGCTGCTCTATCTGAATTTCGAGGACGACCGCCTTGCGGGGGTACGGGTGGGCGACCTGCAGTGGATCGTCGAGGCGTTTTACGGCGCGAACCCGCCGCTCAAGGAGCAGAACTGCTGGTTTTTTTTTGACGAGATCCAGAGGGTCGACCAGTGGGAGCTGTTCGTCCGCCGCGTTCTCGACACCGAGCGGGTGGAGGTCACGCTGACCGGCTCGTCGGCGAAGCTTTTGAGCAGGGAGCTCGGCACGGCCATGCGGGGGAGGTCGCTGGCCACGGAGGTCTTCCCGCTTTCTTTCCGTGAGTACTGCCGGTTTCAGGGCGTGCGCGTGCCGGAGCGGCCGGTCTATGGCGACCGCGACCGTTACGCGCTGGCGAAGGCGGCGGAAGGCTATCTGCGCACGGGGGGGTTTCCCGAAGTCCAGAAATGCGAGGAGGACGTCTGGCGGACGGTGCTTCAGGAGTATGCGGACGTGGTGATCCTGCGTGACGTGATCGAGCGGCACGGGCTGGGCAACTATGCGGCGGCAAAAGCCTTGGCGCGGCACGTCGCGCAGAATCCGGGGCAACTGCTGAGCGTGACGCGGCTGGCGGCGTCGTTCTCGCAGGCGGGCATCGCGTGCGGCAAGAGCCTGCTGTTCGACGTTCTGGAGCATCTGCATGACGCCTACTTCTGCTTTCCAGTGGAGGTGCATGACCGGTCGCTGCGCAGGCGGCAGGTGAATCCCAAAAAGGTGTATGCGGCGGACACGGGCCTGTGCCGGGCCTTCTCGCCGGGGATCACGGGCGACAGGGGCGCGGCACTCGAGGGCGCGGTATTCACGGCGCTGAGGGCGGGCGGCCTGCGCCCGGACTACGTGGTGACGCCGCAAAAGACCGGTGTCGACTTTGTCTACGAAGGCGGCGGGGGATGGCGGTTTGTGCAGGCGTGCTGGTCGCTGGCGGATGCCGGCACGGCGGCGAGGGAGTTCCGGGGGCTGGCGGACGCATTGCCGCTGCACCCGAAGGCTGGCCGTACCGTTGTCACGTGGAACGAGGAGGGCGAACGCGAGGGCGTCCGCATCGTGCCGGCCTGGCGCTGGCTGCTGGAAGCGGGGGAGGACGGAGTGAAAGATGAGCGACAGTCCGAATACGCTGAATGAGGACGCGACGCTGGCCGGGCCGGGCGCGGGGCGGCGGGCGGAGCTTGCGCCGGGCGCGCGGCTGGGGCGGTACGGGATCGTGCGGCTGCTGGGGCGCGGCGGCATGAGAGGTGCAGTTTGTTCTGACGTCTGTCTTCTGACTTCCGTCTTCTGATTTTCACTCTTGACATGTTGAAAATCATCAGATAGCATACCGATATGCAACATGAGTTAGTTCAGAGAAAAACCTTGCTGAGGGAGCTGGCGCTGCGGAGCGGCGAAGCGCCGGTGACGGTTCTGTTGGGCGCGCGCCAGGTGGGCAAGACCACGCTGGCGCACATGTTCTGCGTCGGGCGCGGGGATGTGGCGTGGTATGATCTGGAGACCTCGGCCGGGATGGAAAGCCTGCGCGCCCTGCCCGAGAAAACCCTGGGGGGCAAACGCGGCCTGGTGGTGTTGGACGAGGTGCAGCGGATGCCTGACCTGTTCCGGCTCCTGCGGCCGCTGTGCGACCGCAAGGGGGTGCCCGCGCGGTTCCTGCTGCTGGGCAGCGCCTCGCCGGAGCTGATGCGCGGCGTCTCCGAATCGCTGGCGGGGCGCGCGCAGTTCCTGCACGTCCCCGGCCTGACCGTCGCGGAAGTCGGCGCGGAGAACCAGGACCGCCTGTGGATGCGGGGCGGGTTTCCCTCCGCGTATCTCGCGAAAGACGCGGCGGCGGCCGGGCGCTGGCACGAGGGCTTTGTCCAGACGTTTCTGGAGCGCGACATCCCCCAGCTCGGCATCCGCGTGCCCGCCGCCGCCCTGCGCCGTTTCTGGGCCATGGCCGCGCATTACCACGGGCAGGTGCTGAACCTGGCGGACCTGGGGCGCGTGCTGGGCGTCTCGCCCGCGACGGCCCGCCATTATCTCGACATCCTGTGCGGTTCGTATGTGATGCGGCTGCTTCAGCCCTGGTTCGAGAACCTGGGCAAGCGTCAGGTCAAGTCGCCCAAGCTGTACTTCCGGGACAGCGGTCTCCTGCACTTCTTTCTCGGCACGGAAGGGATGGACGGTCTGCTGGCGCATCCCCGCCTCGGCGCGTCATGGGAGGGGTTCGCGCTGGAGCAGGTGCTGGCGCAGGTCGGAGAGCGGGACACCTATTTTTGGGCGACGCAGCGGGGCGCGGAGCTGGATCTGCTCGTCGTCCGCAAGGGGCGGCGGTACGGGTTCGAGTTCAAGGCCAGCGACGCGCCCAAGCTGACGCCGTCCATGCGTATCGCGGTTGAGGATCTGAAGCTCGACCGCCTGTGGGTGCTCCATCCGGCGGAGTCGGAGCCCTATGCGCTTGCCGAAAAGGTCGAGGCGTATCCGCTCAGAAAATGGACGACGCGGTGTCTGGAGTCAGTAGACAGAAGTCAGTAGACAGAAGTCAGAAGTGGAGCGGGAGTGAAGGAGAGCAGTGGGCAGTAGGCAGTGGGCAGTGAGCGGCACAGGTGAACAATGAATGAAAAACGGCAAACGATAAGTGACGACGTGACGCTGGCCGGGCCGGGCGCGGGGCGTCGTGCGGAGCTTGCGCCGGGCGCGCGGCTGGGGCGGTATGAGATCGTGCGGCTGCTGGGGCGCGGCGGCATGGGGCAGGTGTACCTGGCGCGGCACGGGCTGCAGAAGACCCTGCATGCGTTGAAGATCCTGCCGGCCGAGTTTTCGGGAAGGCCGGGCTTCGTGGATCGGTTCCGCACGGAGCTGCAGACCATGGCGCGGTTGCAGCACCCGAATATCGTGCATGTCACGCATTCCGACGAGGAGAACGGGCGCTACTATCTGGTGATGGATTTTGTCGCGGCGGACGGGACGGGGGAGCCGTACGACCTGGAGGAGGCGCTGGCGGTGGAGGGGCGTCTCGCGCCGGAGACGGTGCGGCGGCTGATGCTCGGGCTCTGCGACGGCCTTTGCCATGCGCACGGGCATGGCGTGGTCCACCGCGACCTGAAGCCCGCGAACGTGCTGCTGACCTCGAAGGACTTGTCCGCCGCGGATGCGAGGATCTGCGACTTCGGGCTGGCGCGTGTGGTCGGCGAGGAGCAGGTGCGCACGCTGGTGGCGCAGAGCATGCAGCGGTCGCTGAGTTTGGGCGAGAAGAGCACCTTTGTCGAGAAACGGCGCGAGGAGCGCAGCAGCACGGGGTCGGTGCTGGGGACCTACGGCTACATGAGCCCGGAGCAGGAGGAAGGCAAACCGGCTGACGGGCGCAGCGACCTTTACGCGCTTGGTGTGATGATGTACCGGATGATCACGGGCCAGCGGCTGCGTGGGATGGCCAAACCCGCATCGCAGGTGGTGGAGGGTCTTGATCCGGCATGGGACGCGGTCATCGGCAGGTGCCTGGAGAATGATCCGGAGGCGCGGTGGCAGGCGGCGGGGGAACTGAAGGCGGCGCTTAGGAGAATAGGGGAGGGAAGTCAGAAGTCAGGAGTCAGAAGTCAGAAGAAGCGGGCGCTCGGGTTGGCTGCGG
>CAZWUZ010000314.1:0-4098 GCA_964637655.1 uncultured bacterium
TGCGCGCCTGCATGATGTCATGGATTTGCAACAGTCCGACCGGCCGCTGTTCCTCTTCCACCACCAGCAGCGAGGTGATCTTGTGCTCGCTCATCTCCGCCAGCGCCGCCGCCGCCAGCGCCTGCGGCGCCAGCGTGCGCGGGTTGTGCGTCTGCAGCATGGCCGCGGTCAGCTCGCGCACGTCCGTATGCCGCTCCAGCAGCCGCCGCAGGTCGCCGTCAGTGATGATGCCCGTCAGCACCCCCCGCGCGTCGGTCACCGCCGTGCAGCCGAGCCGTTTTTCCGTCATCGCGCACAGCACGCGGGTGAAATCATCCGTCTCGCGCACCACCGGCAGCGCGTCACCGGTATGCATCAGGTCCGCGACCTGCACCAGCAGCTGCCGCCCGAGCGCCCCCCCGGGATGCAGCGCGGCAAAATCCTCGCGCGAAAACGCGCGGCGCGACAGCACCGCCATCGCCAGCGCGTCCGCCATCGCCAGCGCGGCCGTGGTCGAGGTGGTCGGGGCCAGTCCCAGCGGGCACGCCTCCTCCCCCACCCCGATATCGACGAACACGTCGCTGTGTTTCCCCAGCGTCGACTCGCGCCGCCCGCACAACGCGATGACCGGCACCTGCAAACGCCGCAATGCCGGCAGCAGCAGTTTCAATTCGTCTGTTTCCCCGCTCGTCGACAGCGCGATGACCGTATCGCCGCGCGTCACCATGCCAAGGTCGCCGTGACTCCCCTCGGCCGGATGCAAAAAGATGGCCGGGGTGCCCGTACTCGCCAGCGTCGCCGCCAGCTTCCGCGCTATCGCGCCCGACTTGCCCATGCCCGAAACCACCACCCGGCCGCGGCCGGTGACGATCAGGTCAACCGCGCGCAGAAACTCCGCATCCAGTCGCGCCCGCAGGGCGCCAACCGCCTGCGCCGCCAGGTCCAGTGTCCGCTGTGCCGCCGCCAGGGTCGCGTCCATTACCAGCCCCCCTCCGCGCGCGCCCGCTGCATGATCTGCAGCAGCCGCAGCAGTTCGCCGAGGCGCGCCAGCGGCAGCATGTTCGGCCCGTCGCTCAGCGCCGTGGCCGGATCGGGGTGCGTCTCGAGGTAGATCCCGTCCGCACCCGCCGCCAGCGCGGCCCGCACCAGCGGCAGAATGTACTGCGGGGCGCCACCCGACTTGTCCCCCTGCCCGCCCGGCGTCTGCACGCTGTGCGTCCCATCGAACAGCACGGGCAGACCATGCGCGCGGATGGCAGTGAACGCGCGCATATCCACCACCCAGTTGTGGTAGCCGAACGCCGTGCCGCGCTCGGTGATGCAGACGCGGTCATTGCCCGCCGCACGCACCTTCTCCGCGGCATGCACGATATCTTCAGGCGCCAGCCACTGCCCCTTCTTGATGTTCACCGCTTTGCCCGTCGCCGCCGCCGCCAGCAGCAGGTCCGTCTGCCGGCAGAGGAAGGCGGGAATCTGCAGCAGGTCAGCCACTGCCGCCACCGGCGCCGCCTGCTCCGGCAGATGCACATCAACCACCAGCGGCGCCCCGGTTTCCTGTTTCAGGTCCGCGAGCAGGCGCAGCCCCTCGTCGAGCCCGGGGCCCCGATACGCGCCGCGCGCGGTGCGGTTGGCCTTGTCGAAGGAGGCCTTCATGATGTAGGGGATGCCGGCCGCCGCCGCCTGCTCCGCCACGGTCAGCACCGTCTCGCGCTGAATGGCCGCGCTCTCGATCACACAGGGCCCCGCCAGCAGCACCGGCACCGCCCCGCCGATGGTGACGTTCCCGACCTGTACCGTCCGCACGTCGCTCATGTCAATGGTTGCCCCCAGCAAAGATATTTTCCTGCGGGTTGGCGTGCAGGCGCGCGGCGACCGCCGCGAGATCCTCCGGCGTGTCCACCCCGAGCGGCTCGCCGGCCACCGTCGCCACGCGCAGGCGCCCGCCCGCCGCCAGCCAGCGCAACTGCTCCAGTTTCTCGCGTTCTTCGAGGTCTGCCGCCGGCAGCGCCGCCCAGCGCGCCAGCGCGTCACGCCGGTAGACATAGATGCCCAGGTGCCGCCGGTACTGCGGCGCCATAGTCAACGGGGCGCGATGGAACGGAATCGCTGCGCGCGAAAAGTAAAGCGCATAGCCGCGGTCGTCGCAGACCACCTTGACCACGTTGGGGTTGTCCGCGTCAGCCGGAGCCAGCGGCACCGCCGCCGTCGCCACCTCGCCGTACGGGTCGTCGCGCAGCGCCTGCACCGCGCCGGCCACCGCCGACCCGGCAAGCAGGGGTTCGTCCCCCTGCACATTCACGATGATTTCCTCGTCACGCGTAGCCGCCACGCGTGCCGCGCGGTCAGTGCCCGACGCGCAGTCGCCCGTCAGCACCGCCTCGCCGCCGAAGGCGCGCACCGCGTCAGCGATGCGCTCGTCGTCGGTCGCCACCACCACCGCGCTGACGTTGGGCGCGGCCGCCGCCTGCCGGTAGACCCACTCGATCATCGGGTGGCCGGCAAGCAGCGCCAGCGGCTTGCCGGGAAACCGGGTCGACGCGTAGCGCGCCGGGATCACCGCCAGCACCCGCTCCGCCTGCGCCCGTTTGAGCATGTTCGTCGTCGAATAACCCGCCACGTAGGGGATGGCGCGCACCTCGCCGCCGCGCGCGCGCACGGTATCCGCGCCGACGATGGTGTCCGGGCTCCAGTCCCCGCCCTTGACCAGCACGTCGGGCTGTACCGCGGCAATCAATGCCGCCGGGGTCGCTTCCGCAAAGATAATGACATAATCGACGCAGGCGAGCGCGGCGAGCACCGCCGCGCGGTCATGTTCACTGTTGACGGGCCGGCCCGGCCCCTTGCCCAGCATGCGCACCGAGGCGTCGCTGTTGAGCCCGACAATGAGACACTCCCCGAGCGCGCGCGCCGCCTGCAGGCAGGCGACATGCCCCGCATGCAGCAGGTCGAAACAGCCGTTGGTGAAGACCACCTTCGCGGGCCGCCGCTGCGCGGCGAAGGCCGCCGCGGTAATGACTTTGCCGTTCACAGCACGCCCCGCAGTTCCGCCGGGCTCACCGTGGCTGCACCGAGTTTGCCGACGACGATCCCCGCCGCGTGGTTGGCGAGCATCGCCCCCGCGGCATAGGAGGCACCCGCCGCCCGCGCCAGCGCCAGCACACTGATCACCGTGTCGCCAGCGCCCGTCACATCGAACACCTTGCGCGCCACCGTCGGCACCGTCAGCGGCCGCCGGCCGCGTTCGAGCAGCAGCATGCCGTCGGGCCCGCGCGTCACCAGCAGCGCCTCGAGTTTCAGCCGCCGCAGCACGCGTTCACCCGCCGCCAGTTGCGCGTCGTACGTGCGCAGCGCCTGCCCGACCCCGCCCGACAGTTCGTGCACGTTCGGGGTCATCACCCCCGCCCCGCCGTATTGCGCGAAGTGCTCGATCTTCGGGTCGACCAGCACGGTAATCCCGCGCCGTCGCGCCAGCCCGATGAGCGTGCGGATCAGTTCCCGGCTGAACACCCCCTTGCCGTAGTCGGAGAGCACCAGCGCCTGCGCCTGCGCCAGTTCCCGCTGCACCGTCGCCACAAACTTCGCGCGCAGTCCCGCGTCGAGCGGTGCCGTCACCTCGCGGTCCACCCGCACCACCTGCTGCGACTGCGCGATGATGCGCAGTTTGCGCGTGGTCGGACGCGCCGGGTCGGTAAGCAGGCCGGCCGGTGACAGGCCGCGATCGGTGAGCAGGCCGCGCAACTCCTCGCCCGCCGGGTCCGTGCCGGTGACCCCGATGAGCAGCGGCACACCGCCAAGCGCGCGAATGTTCTCCGCGACGTTGGCCGCGCCGCCGAGCGCCAGCGACTCACCCTGCACCGCGACCACCGGGACCGGTGCCTCCTGCGAAATGCGCTGCACCGCCCCCCAGACATACGCGTCGAGGATGAGGTCGCCCGCGACCAGCACCCGGGTGCCCGCCAGTTTGCCCGTCAGCGCCCGCAGCGCCGCGGTGGTCACTCTGCCCATGGTCCGCTCTCCTCAGCCGTACAAATCCTCTTCCACCAGGTGGCACAACGCGTGAATCAGCGCGATATGCCCGACCTGCACGTGCGGGGTCCCCGCCACCGGCACGCCCAGCGC
>CAZWUZ010000315.1:0-4062 GCA_964637655.1 uncultured bacterium
ACCATCGTGACCGCGGCCGCGATCTTGGTGGCGTATACCGCCAGCCATAGGGTTGCCGCCAGCCACCCGTAGGCGATGACCGCGAGCGCAATCAGTCCGTAGCGGGTACGGCGCCGGGTGCGGTGCGCGGCGCGCCAGCGGGTCAGCAGCAGATTGTTCACTGCACTTCGCCCTTCGTCAGGCGCAGGAAGGCGTTTTCCAGCGTTCCGTCGCTGAGTTGGAATTCCGTGATGTCGAGCCCCGCCCCGATGAGCGTGACGAGCACGCTGTTCACCTGCTGCGGGTCACCCTGCCACTGCGCGCGGATAACGTCGCCGTCAAGGCGCGCGTCAGCAATGCCGTCAATCCCCTGCAGCACCTGCAGGCAGCGCTCAGCGTCTGCCTTGGGCGCGATGCGCAGCTCCGGATGCGGCTGCACCGCGCGCACGAGGTCGGCCGTGGGTCCCGCCGTCACCAGTGTTCCCTTCTCGACGATGACAATCGACGTGCAGATGTCCGCCAGTTCCGTCAGAATATGCGAGGAGATGAGCACGGTCTTGCCGTGCGCGGCAAGGGTGCGGATACTGTCGCGCAATTCGATGCGCGCGCGCGCGTCCAGCCCGCTCGCCGGCTCGTCGAGGATGAGCACCTGCGGGTCGTGGATGAGCGCGCGGGCGAGTGACAGCCGCTGCTGCATACCGCGCGACAGGGCGCTGGTCAGCGTCTGCTTCTTCTCCGTCAGATCGACCAGGTGCAGCAATTCGTCGGCGGTGCTGCGCACCTGCGCCGCGGGGAGCCCGTAGGCGGCCCCGATAAACTGCAGGTAGTCGTCGACCGTGAGGTTCTGCCAGAGCGGCAGCCGGTCGGGCATGAAGCCGATGCGGCGGCGTACTTCCTGCGGGGCGCTGCGGATGTCATGCCCGCAGACGGTGGCGGTGCCGGCGCTGGGCGACAGCAGCGTGGCGAGCATGCGAAAGGTGGTCGTCTTCCCCGCGCCGTTGGCACCGACGAAGCCGCAGATTTCGCCGGCGGGAATGCTGAAGGTGAGATGGTCCACGGCAACGGTCGCGCCGAAGGTGCGATGCAGCTCCTTGAGTTCAACAGCGGTGGTCATGGTCAGTTCTCCGGCGTGGCAGCAAAGATGGTGTCCGGGCAGGTGCGCACAGCATAACGATACACCAGCCAGGCGAGCAGCAGCGGAAAGGCCCAGAACAGCGGTGCGGTGGAATGGTCCGGCAGGAAGTTTGTCCGCCGCAGGGCATTGGTCAGATCGAGGTACACCAACGCGAATAGGGCGTACTGCCCGTAGCCAAGCAGCAATGCGCCAATCAGCGTCCGCTGCAGCAGCGTGGCGCTGAGCACACACAACACGGCCAGCCCGAGGAGACAGCAACGGCCGGTGACATACAACGTCATCACCTGCACCGGGGTGACAAGTGCCATCGCGGCATCTTCGCACAGATAGACGCCGGGCAGTGCGGCGACGAGCAGGCCGTACAGGATGAACGCCGGGAGGAGTGACCGGCACAGCAGCAGGAAGAACACCCGGCGCAGGGAAAGGCCGGTCAGGACGAGGTCGTCGAAGTTGCCCGCCGTTCGCGCGGCGTGTAGTGCGACAATCGCCGCCCCGGGCAGGAGCACGGCAAGCCACAGCAGCACATCGGCGATTGCCGTGAACCAGTAGAACGGCGTACCGGTGCTGCTCGCGCGGTAAAACAGCACGGCCAGCGCGACAACAACCAGAGCACTCCATGCCAGCCACAGCCGTTGCGGACGGGAATGACCCTGTTGCCGGCAGACGCAAGCAGCATGGACGAGAGACATTTCAGTCTTCCTGCAGGCGGCGGTCAAGCGACGGCAGTCCCGCACGCCAGAGGGCATAACACCCCGCGAGTCCGGCACCGGCCCACAGAGACGGCGCGAAGGCGCCGGCAAGCGCAAGATACGGCAGTGAGAACGCATTGACGTGCCAGAGTTCGAACCGGCAGGAAAGCAGGGCGATGACGGCAAAGAGCAGGTAGGCGAGGCCGGTGGCGGCGAAACGCACGCGCGTCACCGACACTGCCAGCAGGCCGCAGAGCAGTCCGGCAGCCAGCATCATGAAGCGCGCCAGCAACGAGATGAGCCACTCGCCCGTTATGCTCTCCTGCAGCGGGTAGAGCAGGAACGGGAAGAGCGGCAGCAGTACGAGCAGTCCCGGCCAGAGACGGGACAACGCGATACCGTAGAGCATCTGCTGCGGCGGCAGCGGAGTGACGCGCACATCATGGATGGTGCCACGCCGCCATTCCTCGCAGATACCGCTGACCGTTGCCGAGGGCAGCAGCGCCGTGAGCAAGCCGAGGACGCCGTTAGCGATCCCGCATCCGGCCAGAGCGATGACCTTCATCGATTCATGGAAGATGCGCGTGTCGGGGTCGGGGAGATAGCCGCCGGTTTCGAGCAGCAGATAGTCGCCAGCGGCAAGGTAGAGCAGCACGACAAACAGCACCCAGAACGCCGCCCCGATACGCTGCGTATGCAGCGCGCGACGCACGACGAGCCAGTACGGATTGTCAGTGATGATGTGCATGTCCGGTTCAGGCGGAGGTGGCGGGTGCCGCCGTTGCAGCCGGCGGTTCCTGGTTCGCCTGCCAGAGGTACTGCCAGACCTGGTAGCGCTCCTCGATCTCGGTGCGCAGTTTCGTGTCCTCGCGCAGCGTGGCAACAAACGCGTCCACGGCGCCGGGCGAGAACTGCGTCCCCTTGTTCTTCACCAGCTCCGCGATGGCCACCTCGGTGGCGAGCGCGGCGCGGTAGGTGCGGTTGGAGGTCATGGCGTCGAACGTGTCGCACACCGCGACCAGTTGCGCCATCGGGGCAATCGCTTCACCCGCGATGCGGTCGGGATACCCCTTGCCGTCCCAGCGCTCGTGGTGGTGGCGGATGGCGGGGATGCACGGGCGGAAAAAGTCCATCTGCTCGAGGATGCGCGCCCCGATGGCGGGATGCTGGCGGATCTGTTCGAATTCCTCGTCCGACAGCCCGCGGTCCTTGCGGATAATGGCGTCATCGATTCCCATCTTGCCGATGTCATGCACCATGGCGCCGATATCGAGCCATTCGCGGTCCTTCTCGCTCAGCCCGAAACGCTCCGCCGATGCCAGCGCATACTGGCGCACACGGTCGGAATGCCCCTTGGTGTAGGCGTCCTTGGCGTCGAGCGCCGCCGAGATGGCGAGAATCGCCTCGAGGTAGGCCTTCTTGAGGTTGGCGAGCGTGCGGATGTTCTGCAGCGCCACCGCCCCCTGCGCGGTGAAGGTGAGCAGCAGCTGCATCAGCTGGCGGTTTTCCAGTTCGACGCGGTGCTCGCTGTAGAGGTTGAGCACGCCGATAACCTCGCTGGAGACGCGCAGCGGCAGCGTCGCCATCATCGGCTCGCGCAGGGTGTCGCGCAGCGCGGCGGGAAGTTTCAGCCGGTCGTGCTCGGTCAGTTCCGGCTGCACGAGCATCTCTGATGCCATCAGTGCGAAGTTCTCCGATTCGCGGTTCTCCGCCCACTGCGTGCTCCCCACGAAGTCGCGCAGCCCGGTGCTGGCCCCGGCCACCTTCAGTTCCTCGTCGAACTTGAGGATGACGAGCATGTGCTCGACCCCGGTGATGCCGGTAACCCGCTCCATCAGTTCGCGGGTGATGTCGTCGGTTTCCGTCGAGGTGCCGATATCGACGGTGAAATTGTAGAGCGTGTCGAGTTCCGCAACGATGCGCCCGAAGCGTTCCTTCTGCTCCTCCAGTTCGCGGTTGGTCGCGGTCAGGTCGTCCGCCAGTTTCGCCTTGCCCGTTTCTTCGAGCAGCGCCTCGCGCAGGTCGCCGATGAGGAAGCCGATGACCGGGAGCAGCGCCAGCTCGATGACCAGCACGAGGATATCACGCGCCGCCAGCGCTTCGCTGAACGCCAGCAGCGCCACGTAGGCGAACGTGAGCAGTGCGACGTAACTGAGCGCCCAGGTTCGCCCGCCCGACAAGCCGAACGTGAGCAGCGGGAGCAGTTGCAACGCGAAGAACGGCGACCCGATGCCGCCGGTAAGCAGCACGAGCAGTGTT
>CAZWUZ010000316.1:0-4038 GCA_964637655.1 uncultured bacterium
ACGCATAGGTGTCAATGTTCCTTTTGTTACATTTTTTATTGCGCCGTAGTGGTTTCTGCCAGGAGTTCCGTTTCAATATTTGTTATATTTTTATGTGCATCAAAGTATTGTGTTGCTCTATCCAGGCATTTGCGGGAATATGCCTGCCAGCAGGTGTCGTCAATCATCAGCTTTTCCAGCGCATCTGCCAGGGCGACAGGGTCATTTTCGGCAACCAGCAGGCCGGCATCCCCGACGATTTCCGGGATGGCGCCCGAAAGAGTCGAGACCACCGGGGTGCCGCACGCCATGCTCTGGATGTTCGCCATCCCCACCTGCTCCGCCCAGCCGCGCATGGTCAGTGACGGCACGCAGGTGATACGCGCACGGCGGAACAGTTCCGGCATCTCGCGGTTGGGCACTGTCCCGCGCATTTCGATGGCCGATTCCAGCCCCTGTGCGCGGAACCGCTCGATTTCGCCACGCAGCGGACCATCCCCGGCAAACAGCAGCCGCACCTGCGGCAACTGCTGACGCACCTGCGCGAAGGCCGCCAGCAGCGGGCGTAGCCCCTTCTCCTCTTCCAGTCGCCCGACGAAAAGTATCAGCGGTTCACGCGCCGCGCTGCCGGGCGAAAACTCCTCCGTGTCCACGCCCCAGGTCCCGTACAGACGCCTTCTCACCTTTGCCTCCGGCACCCCGCCCGCCGCCAGGATGTCCGCCGCCCCGGCATTCACCGCGTAGATAAAGCGCGCTTTGGCCGCATACCATCTCAGGTAGCGTTGCATCAGCATCCCGCCGATGGTGCCGAACTTGACATGCAGCGGGCGGTTTTCGAGCATGGGAAAATAGAGGGGCGTTCCCTCTGCCGCGAGGCGGGCGGTGGCGCGGCAGACCGGCAGCGAGACGGGAAACCATGCCGGTTCGCACCCCTGCACGAGGTCGGGGCGCAGCGCGCGCAGTTTCGCATACAAGTCACCCGCACCGCGATAGCGGTGCTCGCGCCCGTGCCAGTCGGCGTCGGCGACATCCCCCGCGACGTCCGCATAGAAATGATGCACGTCCAGCCGCGTAAAAAACCGCAGCGGGTCGTGCAGATCGCGTCGCAGCAGCGGGCTGACGATGGCGAGCACCGGCTTTCGGGTCATGCGGTGATTCTACCGCGCCACGCACGCACGGTCAACTCTCCGCCTGTTGCCGCCGCTGCGACATTCGGGTATAATGAGCTGTCTGTAGCTGTTCAGCTGTTTCCATGTTTTCCTCTCCCGACGGGAGAGGAAGCCGCGAAGCGGCCGAGGGCGGATACGGCGAACGGATCCCCTCACCCGACGCTGCGCGTCGCCCTCTCCCAAAGGAGAGGGGACTGACCGGCTGAACAGCTGCAATTGTCTGCAGATAAAGGAGAACACCATGCAACTGGGCAAGCATATCCGCCTCGAGCGGATCATCAGCCGCGTCAACCGCAAGACCATCATCGTCCCGCTCGACCATGGTGTGACGGTCGGGCCCATTCCCGGGCTCATCGACCTCGCCGCCACCGTCGACGCGGTCGCCGAGGGTGGCGCCAACGCCGTCCTCGGCCATCTCGGGCTGCCGCTCTACGGGCACCGCAAGAGCGGCAAGGACATCGGGCTCATTCTGCACCTCTCGGCAAGCACCACGCTGGCGCCCGACCCGACCGCCAAGGTGCTGGTCAACAGCGTGCGCCGCGCGGTCAAGATGGGCGCCGACGGGGTGAGCATCCACGTCAACATCGGGGCCGAGGACGAGAAGGATATGCTGCGCGACTTCGGCATCGTCGGCGAGGAATGCATGGAGTGGGGGATGCCGCTCATCGCCATGATGTACCCGCGCGGTCCGAAGATCACGAAGGAGACCGACGTCAGCGTGGTCAAGCACGCGGCCCGCGTCGGTGCGGAACTCGGCGCCGACCTGATCAAGACCAACTATACCGGCAGCCCGGAGAGTTTCGCCGAGGTGGTCGCCGGCTGCCCCGCCCCGGTCATCATCGCCGGCGGCGAAAAGATGGAGACCGACGAGGAGCTGCTCACCGTCGTGCGCGACGCCTGCGCGGCGGGCGCGGCCGGGCTCTCCATCGGGCGCAACATTTTCCAGCACCGCAACCCCGCCGCCATCGTCAAGGCGGTGGCCGCGGTCGTCCATCAGCAGGCGGCGGTCAGCGACGCGCTGGCCATCGTCGCCGCCGAGGACCGCTGACGCGCATGACGGAATCGGCGCCCGCCGCCGCCGGGCCGCCGCCGCTGGTTTTTGCCGCCGACGACGACCCGATGCTGTGCCGCCTGCTGCAGCGCCTGCTGACCCGCGCGGGCTACCGTCCGCGCCTCTTCCCCGACGCCTGCGCCCTGCTCGCCGCCTGTGACGCGGAGACGCCCGACCTCGTGCTCACCGACCTGCAGATGCCGCACATGGACGGGCGCGCGCTGCTCGCCGCGCTGCAGCAGCGCGCGTATCCCGGGCCCGTCGTCATGCTCACCGGGACGTGTGACCTGCAGACCGCGATGGCCGCCATCCACGCCGGGGCCGCCGACTATGTCGCCAAGCCGCTCGACGCTGACCACCTGCTGCGCGTGCTGCAGCGGGCACTGCACGTCGCGCGGCTCGAGCGGGAGAACGCGCGGCAGACCGCGGAGCTGCAGCGGCGGGACGCGGAGATGCGCGACGAAATGGCGACCGCGCGGCGCATCCACCGCGCCATCCTCCCTGTCACCCTCCCCGCGCTCGACGGGTTCGCCTTCGGCAGCAGGTTCGTGCCGTCGCAGGCCATCGGCGGCGACCTGATCGATTTCTACCCGGATGCGCGGGGGGAGGACGGCACGCTCGGGGTGATGTTCGCCGACATCTCCGGCCACGGGGTGGCGGCCGCGCTCCTCTCGATGCTCTTCAAGACGGCGGCGACCGAGGCGTTCCGGGCCGCGACCAGCCCGGCGGCGGGAATGACGGAACTCAACGAGCGGCTGGTGCGCGATTTTCCCGAAGGGCAGTTCGCCTGCGTCACCTACCTCGAACTGACCCCGGGGTCGCGCACCGTGCGTTTCGTGCGCGGTTCGCAGGAACCGCTGCTGCTGCTGACGCAGGACGGGGTGGTGCGCGAGTTTGCCGACGGGGGCACCCCGCCGGGGATGTTCACCGCGGCGGAAACCGGGAACATCGTCTACGCGGAACAGACACTGACGCTGGCGCCGGGCGAGAGCATCGTGCTGTATACCGACGGGGTGGCCGAGGTCTGCAGCCCCGAGAAACAGCTGCTCGGCATCGCCACGCTGCATCGCTGGCTGGCCGCCGACCGCGCGCTCCCCCCCGAGGCGCTGGCGCGCGAACTGCACCGCCGCGTCACCCGCTACACGCGCACCACGCAGCTCCCCGACGACTTCACCGTCTTTATCGCCCGCGCCCTCTGACCCGCAGTTAGTAACAAAAACAGGGACTCCGTCCCTCAATTCGTTACTAACTTACGAGGTCGGGAGGGGAGGGGGACTCCATGACCAGGCGCAGGCCGTCAGGCAGCCGCGTTTTCAGCCAGCCCGCGACCGCGGGGATGAACAGCCGCTCCGTGTGGAAATGCCCCGCCGCGACAACTGCCAGTCCGGCATGTTCCGCATCGAGAAACGCGCTGTGCTTGAGTTCGCCGGTCAAAAACGCGTCTGCCCCCGCCCCGAGCACGCCGTCGATGAGGTCGGAGGCGCTGCCGGCGCAGACCGCGACCCGGCGGATGCTGCGCCGGGGCTTGCCGACCAGATGCACGCGCGGCACCTTGAGCGCGCGCTTTATTTTTGCGGCGAAGGCGGACAGGGCGAGCGGGCGCGGCAGGTCGCCGATGACCCCGATATTCGGCACGAAGCCGGGAGTGACGAGCGGATAGACATCGTACGCCATTTCCTCGTAGGGATGCACTTCGCGCACCGCGGCGATGACGCCGTCGACGCGCGCCTGCGTCACGAAGGCCTCGATGCGGTATTCCCCGACAGTTTCCGTTGTTCCCTGCCGCCCGATAAACGGGCGAGCCCCCGCCAGCGGACGGAAGGTGCCCGTCCCCCGGGT
>CAZWUZ010000317.1:0-4031 GCA_964637655.1 uncultured bacterium
CGTTGACGATGATAATCTCGTGGTCGATGCCGGCGGCAGAAAGTGTCGTGTCCACCGCGCGCGCGGTGTCGATGACCACCTGCCCCTCATTGAAACAGGGGATGATGACCGTCAGGCGTTCGTTACTCACCGGCGTCCTCCACGGGAATCGGGCCGCGCAGGGCCATCTTGGCGATCTGCGCGCGGTTGATGTAGGCCTCGGCAAAAATGAGGAACACGGCCATGGCGAGAATCAGGCAGAGAATGAGCGGCACCCCGGCTTTGGGCGGCAGGTAGGGGGAAAAGTTGCTGAAGGGGCGCGCGGTGGAGACACGGATCTTCTTCTTGACCCGCCCGTCAGGGAGCGTGCTGGTGCTGCTGCGCACCTGCGGGCGGGTAAAGGCCAGGCGCAGGCGGGAGCAAAACATGTTGTAGCGCTCCTGGCAGCGGTAGAGCCAGAGCCCGAACCGCCGCGCTGGGGTGCGGCGGTGATGATGGCGCGGCATGTTAGCGGCGGTCACGGACCAGTGCGGCGAGGGAACGGTCGTAGGTGCGTTCCGCCGCGGCGGAGAAGAAGCAGGCGGGAAATTCGCCCATGGCGTTATGGTACTGCACGCACTCGCAGCATTTGCCCTTGCGACTGCAGGGTTCGTACGTGCAGTTGCACTTGACCAGGTTTTTTTCCTTCGTGCAGTCCATGGCCGTGGTCCTCCTACCGCAATCCGGCACCGCGCAGGGCGGCGCGGATGCGTGTCTTCGTGGTCTCCTGCAGCGGGGCCAGCGGCAGCCGGCAGCCGGCGTCACAGAGGCCGAGCAGCGATGCCGCGTACTTGACCGGGGCCGGACTGGTCTCGGCAAAGAGTGCGTCGTGCAGCGGCAGCAGGCGGTCGCGCAGCAGCGCCACTTTTTTCAGGTCGCCCCGCTGCCAGGCGGCGTAGAGCTGCGCGCAGAGTTTCGGGGCGACGTTGGCCGTCACCGAAATGCAGCCATGTCCCCCCTGCGCGAGGAAAGCGGTGATAGTGCCATCCTCGCCCGAGAGCATGCAGAACTTCGGGCCGAGGGCGACACGCGTGCGCAGCGGGCGCATCAGGTCGCAGGTGGCATCCTTGACCCCGACAATGTTGCGGATTTTCGCCAGGCGCGCCATGGTGGCGAGGTTCATGTCGACCACGCTGCGCCCCGGGATGTTGTAGATGATGACTGGCAGGCGGGTGGCTTCAGCCACTGCCTTGAAGTGCAGGTAGAGCCCTTCCTGCGTCGGCTTGTTGTAGTAGGGGGTGACGAGCAGGGCGGCATCGGCGCCCGCCTTTTCGGCATGCCGGGTGAGGGCGATGGCCTCCGTCGTCGAGTTGGAACCGGTACCGGCGATGACCGGCACGCGCCCCTTGGCGGCGCGGATGCACAGGTCGACGACGAGATGATGCTCATCATGCGACAGCGTTGGTGATTCGCCCGTCGTGCCGCAGGGGACGAGGCCGCTGATCCCCTGGCGGATCTGCCAGTCGACCAGCCGGATGTATTCCTTTTCGCAGACGCGGCCGTCGCGGAAAGGGGTGATCAGCGCGGTGATATACCCGGAAAACATAACACGCTCCTGTGCATGAAGTAGCGGTAAGTATAGATTACCCGCCAGCAAAAGGCAACGTGCTGCCGGGCAGAAACACGGGCGGGAAACCGGGAGAAAACCGCACAGCGCAGAACATCGCCCCGGCGGGAACCACGGAGCACGCGGAGCGCACGGAGAAAAACGACGAGACGTTCACCGCAGAGCACACAGAGCACGCAGAGAAAATAGTGAGTCGGCAAGAGGGCTGGCCCTGCGGGCAGCGGCACACCACCGGCACAACAGCATTGCTGCCAGCTGACCGCATGCGCTCTGTGTGCTCCGCGTGCTCTGTGGTGAAAAAGCATTTCTGTTTCTGTGCTGGAGAGGGAATATACGGAACACACGGAAAACGGCGACGGCGGGAACCACGGAGCACGCGGCGCGCACGGAGAAAAACGGCAAGGCGTTCACCGCAGAGCACACAGAGCACGCAGAGAAAATAGTGAGTCGGCAAGAGGGCTGGCCCTGCGGGCAGCGTCACATCACCGGCACAACAGCACTGCCGCCTGCTGAGCATACGCGCTCCGTGTGCTCTGCGTGCTCAGTGGTGAAAAAGCATTTCTGTTTCTGTGCTGGATAGGAAACACACGGAAAACGGCGACAGCGTGTTCCGCGGCAATGCCGTGTCGTGCGGCAGGACGTTGCCTGAACAGCAGGGCGGAGAAGGTCAGCGGTATTCGAGGGCCTGGCCGCGGTAGACGAGGCGGGCGCCGCCCTGCAGGTGCAGGTCGCTCACCCCGGCGTCCGTCAGGCGGAAATGGACAATGAGGCGGTCGCCGCCGCGGGTGACCACCGTGACGGGAGGGCGCATCTCGTTGCGGATGGCGGTGGCGATGGCCGAAGCGACCGACCCGGTGCCGCAGGCGAGGGTCTCCCCCTCGACCCCGCGCTCGAAGGTGCGCACGCGGATGGTCTCGGCATTGACCTGCTGGACGAAATTGACGTTGGTGCCCGCCGGCTGGAACTGCGCATGGTGGCGCAGTTCGCGCCCGAGCGCGGCAACGTCGACGCGCTCGACGCTGTCGAGCCCGAGGTCGTCGACGGCCACCACCAGGTGCGGGACGCCGGTATTGAGAACATCGGCGCGCAGGGCGCCGTCGGCGCGATGCACGACGGTGTTCAACTCCATGCGCACGTCGTAGGCGAGCGAAATTTTCACGGTCTCGTCGGTGTTGACGACGGCATCGACGATCCCTGCGCCGGTGACGAACTGCATCGACGCGGGAGCGAGCTGTTCGAGGAAGGCGAAACGGGCGGCGCAGCGCGCGCCGTTGCCGCACATCTCCGCCTCGCTGCCGTCAGCATTGATGATGCGCATGGTGAAGTGCGCGGGCGCGGCGGCGGGTTCGATGAGGATGAGCCCGTCGGCCCCGATGCTCTGCCCGCGGCGGCAGACCTGGCGCGCCAGTTCCGCGGGGTCGGCGCACCAGCGTTCGCGGTGATCGACGACAACGAAGTCGTTACCGCTGCCGCTGAATTTGCAGAAGGCGAAGGGACGGGGATGGGCGGGCTTTTTCATGCGGTTTCACCCTGCACGAGGTTGTCATAGGTCTCGCGGGCCCGCACGACGCGGTGCGTGCTGCCGTCGACCATGATCTCCGCGGCGCGCGGCCGCGCATTGTAGTTGGAGGCCATGACAAAACCGTAGGCGCCGGCGCTGCGCAGGATGAGCCATTCCCCCGGCTGCACCTGCGGGATGGGCCCCGCCTTGAGAAAGAAGTCGCCGCTCTCGCAGATGGGGCCGACGAGGTCGGCGGTCTCGCGCGGGGTATCTTCGCGGCGCGCGTAGACCCAGTGCTTCGCCCCGTAGAGCGCGGGGCGGATGAGGTCGTTCATTCCCGCGTCGGTGATGTAGAAGGTCTTGCGCGGGGTGCGCTTGATGTAGGTGAGGGAGAGCGCGAGGATGCCGCTGTTGCCGGCGATGAAGCGGCCCGGCTCGATGATGATCTTGAGGCCGAGCGGCTGCACCAGCGGCAGGATGGTGTCGCGCCACTCGTCCGCCTGCGGCGGCGTGTCAGCGCCGTAGTTGATGCCGAACCCGCCCCCGAGGTTGAACGTGGTCAGCGGGTAGCCCTGGGCGAGCAGGTTTTTAGTGAAGTCAACGGCGCGGCGTACCCCTTCGCGGTAGGGTCCGGTCTCGGTGAGTTGCGACCCGAGGTGGACATGCACCCCGCAGAGCTGTACCGCGGGGAGCTGCTTCGCCCGGGCGTAGATCTCCCCCGCTTCGGGGATGAGAATGCCGAACTTGTTTTCGGCGGTCCCGGTGGTGATGTGCGCGTGGGTGTGCGCGTCGACGTCGGGATTGAGGCGCAGCGCGCAGCGCGCGGTGACGCCCAGTTCCGCGGCGACGCGGTTGATGTTCTCGAGTTCCGGCCAGGACTCGCAGTTGAACATGTGGATGCCGGCCCTGAGTGCCTGCGCGATCTCGTCGGCACGCTTGCCGACT
>CAZWUZ010000318.1:0-4026 GCA_964637655.1 uncultured bacterium
CGGTGTGTGAGGTTGTGATGAACGCTTTCTCATTTGACATTTCTCTACATAGCAGTACACGGAGCGCACGGAGAAAGTCGTAAAGGCGTTCACCGCAGAGCACACAGAGCACGCAGAGAAAAACTGGAGAACAGCGTGGGAAGCTGGCCCTGCGGGCGGCATTACACCACAGGCAAAACAGCATCGCCATCAGCGAACCGCAGGCGCTCCGTGTGCTCTGCCTCGCCCGCTGCTGTTCTGCTGCGTCCCTGGGTGCCGTAGTCGCCCGCAGGACAAACTCAAAGCACACACAGCGCACTCTCTGCGTGCTCTGTGTGCTGCGGTGAACAGCAGAGTAAAATCCTCCGTGTGGCCCGTGACACTGAAGTTTCCTCACGACGCGTTGACGGCGGCGGCAGGGCGTGGCATACTGCGCGCATGGACCGCAACGCTTTCCGCACGCTCGTCACTGACGCTGTCGCCGCGCTGCCGGAGGCCATCCGCGCGCGGCTGCACAATATCGCCATCATCGTCGAAGACGAGCCGACAGACGAGGAACTCGAATCGGTCGGGCTCGACCCGGCGCAGGAGACGCTCTTCGGCCTCTACACGGGCGTGCCGCTCCCCGAGCGCACCGACGGGTTTCTCCCCCTCTATCCCGACCAGATCAAGGTCTTCCAGTTCCCGCTCGAGGACGAGTACGGCAGCGACGGTGACGCGCTGCGGCGCGAGGTGCAGGTGACCGTGGTGCACGAACTGGCGCACTATTTCGGGTTCGACGATGATGAGCTGGCGGCGCTCGGCTGGCGGTAGCGGCGGTGCGGGCTTGACATCCGCGCCGGCAGGCAGGTATAGAGCAGGTATGATTCGCCTGCTGCCGCTCTACCTGCTGCTCCTTGCCGGTTGCGCCGCGTCGGTCCCCGAGTGGACGGGTCCGCGCAGCGGCGACTGGCGTACCACCTGCGATGCCGACATGGCGCACATCGCTACGGCAGTGGAGCGCTACCGCGCCATCGTCGGCACCTACCCGCGCGACCTGGCCGAACTCGAAGTCGGGCCCGCCGGCTGGCCGGCACAGTGGGCGCCGCTGCTCCCGCGCAGCGTGCCGCTGACCGACCCGTGGCAGGCTCCCTACCGCATCGACCTGCTCGACCATTCGCTGGCACTGCTCACCGGCCTTGATTTCCAGATTGTCTCCGCCGGTGTCGACCGCCGCTTCGCTACGGACGACGATATCCGCGCGCCGCTGCCGAATGCACTCTACACGCCCGGCCTGTCACCTGCCGGCCCCGCCAACCGCCCCCCCGAATAACCGTCCGTCATCCCGTCCCCGGTTTCCGGTCGTCACTCCCGAAATGGGTAATCGGGAGTCCAGCAGTTTCGCTGCCATCCGCAACATAGTAGACTGATGCCACCTGTTCTGCCGCCCTCACCCTGTCCTCTCCCGCCACGGCGGGAGCGGGTGCAGAAAATCGGCCGGCAGCGTGGAGGTGGAACCATGGACCTGATCATCCGCGGCGGCACGCTGGTACTCGAAAACAAAACACTGCGTGCCGACCTGCACATCCGCAACGGACATATCCACCGCTGGGGAAAGTCCCTGCGTGTCCCGCGCGCCGAAACGCTCGACGCGCGCGGCCAGTATGTCTTCCCCGGCGCCATCGACCCGCACGTGCACCACGAACTCAACCTCGGGCCGGGACGTCAGTCATCCGACACCTTTGTTTCCGGAAGCACCGCCGCGCTGCATGGCGGCGTGACGACCATGTTCGATTTCGCCCATCAGGAAAAACCGCGTGAGACGCTGGTGCAGGCGTATGCGCGCCACCTGCGCAAAGCACGCGGCGCGGTCAATCGCGTCCGCTTTCACGCCGGCATCATGCGTATGAGCGATGATCTCGAACAGCAGATTGCCGACGTCGCCGCCTGCGGGGTGCGTTCGTTCAAACTCTACCTCAACTCGCCGCAGATGAACACCGAATTCCTCTACCGCGCGTTGCGCGCCATCAGCGAAGTCAAGGGGCGCGCGCTGCTCCACTGCGAGGACGGCACGCTCACCGAATACCTCAAGCGCACGTATCACGCCGCGGGGAAACGCGCGGCCAAGTACCTGCCGGAGAGTCGTCCGGCCGTGCTGGAAATCATGGCCCTGACGCAGGCGCTGATCCTCGCGCGCGAATGCCGCACCCCGCTCTACATCGTGCATCTGTCGACGGGCGCGGGCGCGCGTGCCGTCGCGGCGGCGCAGGCGACCGGTCTTGACGTCGCCGCCGAAACCTGCCCGCAGTATCTGCTCCTCGACGAGAGCATCTACCGCCGCCGCGACGGACACCGCTACACCTGCACCCCGCCGCTGCGCACCGCCGCCGACCGCGAGGTGCTCTGGGCACTGCTGCGCGACGAGATTATTTCCTGCCTCGGCACCGACCATTGCCCGTTCACGAAACAGCAGAAGGACCGCGGCCGCGCCAGTTTCGTCAATTACGTCTACGGCCTGGCGGGCGTGGAAACGGGGCCGGCGCTGATGCTCACGGAAATGCGCAAGCGGAATTTCGGTTGGCCGCTGATGGGGCGCCTGCTGGCCACCAACGCCGCCAGACTCTTCGGACTCTATCCGCGCGTCGGCGTCATCGCCCCGGGCGCGCGCGCCGACCTCTTCCTCTACGACCCGCACGGCACGCACCGCCTGTCCTGCCGTGAGTGGCACATGCAGTCCGATGTCAGTCAGTTCGAGGGGTGGAAACTGCACGGACGCATCAGCACCGTGCTCACCACCGGCCCCGACCGCTGAAACAATGGGGACGGGTGTTAACTAATTAACAAACTTTCGTTTCGAGCACTTTGCTACGCAAGGGTATATCTTACAAAAAGTCCGTTGCGATGCCTTATATGGCACGTACAGAAAAGTTAGTTAATTTGTAAACACCCGTCCCCATTTATGGTCCGTATTGACGGTGTACGGGGACAAAAGTAGAATGTTGCTACGAATTGGACATACATATCAGGCGCAATTGCGCGGGACGGCGGAGGGAGCAATGCGTATGAACTCCATGAGCAGGATAGCGCAGTTGACGGTCTGGTGCTGGCTGTTGTGTAGCCTGCTCATGGCGGCCGGTTGCGCGCCGGATAGGCAGGCCCTGCGCCGGACCGGACCGGCACCGCTCGATATGGCGCAACTCCAGCGGCAATTTGCAGCCGGGGACTTTGCCGCCATCGACCGGTACGTCGCGGAACAACTGGCTGATAAAACCAACCCCGTCTGCCGGGAGAACCTCATCACGCTCTATAGCGAACTGCCCGCCACGGAAAATGCCGGCGAACTGTTGCAGGAATGGTCGCGGCAGAACATCGCTTCACCCGCCCTGCATACGCTGCGCGGCATGT
Organism: uncultured bacterium; assembly: GCA_964637655.1. Classification (GTDB taxonomy): domain Bacteria; phylum DAOPZR01; class DAOPZR01; order DAOPZR01; family DAOPZR01; genus CAZWUZ01. The sequence continues at coordinate 3,364 of CAZWUZ010000318.1, forward strand.
ACTTCATCCTCTATGCCTGGCAGGCGCGCGGCACCGGCTGGGCGAACACCGTGACGCCGGAAATGAAAAAACTGTTTCGCGAACGACTGGACATTGCCCGCACCGAACTCGCCTACGCCTACGAGTTGAATCCGGCCGACCCCAACAGTTCGGCCATCATGCTGGTGGTCGAACGGGGGAGCAACCCGGACAGCGCGGCAATGGAAACATGGTTCCAGCGGGCCATCGCTGCCGACCCGTACCATACCCGCGCTTTTCTCAGCAAACAGACCTACCTTTATCCCAAGTGGCGCGGCTCGATCGCTGAGACCCTGCAGTTCGCGCGCGCCGGCAGCGCGCTCGGCCCGCACAACCCCCGCCTGTTCCTGTTGCTACCCAACGCCCATAACGAGCTGTATTGGCGGACGGATGAGGGCGAACGGGACGGCTACTACAACGCGGAGGTCTGGGCGGAACTGCTGGCGCTCTATCAGCAGGCAACAGCACGATACCCTGACCACCACCTCATCCACAACAGTTTTGCGCGCGACGCCGTGCGGGCCGGGCAGCATGCAGTCGCCCGGCGTGAATTCGCCCTCGTCGGCGAGGTGTGGGCGCCGGAGGTCTGGGACGACGCCGCGGAATTCACCGTGGCACGGGAAAAAGCGAACGCGGGCAACTGAG
>CAZWUZ010000319.1:0-3994 GCA_964637655.1 uncultured bacterium
GATACGGTCAGCAGCAGAAAAGTGCGCGGAGGCGGGATTGAATGTCTTATGGACTACACGATCATCGGGCGGGTCAGCAGCGGGCTGCAGGTCTTCTCCCGCCTGCAGCCGGGAACGCGCATCCAGCATGCCTGGGTGCAAAGCCGCTACTGACGCCGGCCGTCAGTAGACCTGCAGCAACAGCGTCGTGCCATCCTCGTACACGGCAGGATACTCCGCCCGGTAGGCCGGCACCGACGGCAGCGGGTCGCGCGAACGGTGCTCGGCGAGCCAGTCCTTGTGCAGCACGATATACCGCACCCGGTGTTCGGCCAGTTGCCGGTGCTGGCGGGGCAGGTCCGCCAGTTCCAGGTAATCGCGCAGGGCGGTTCCCAGTTTCCGCGCATTGTGCCCTTCGACGATCGGCTGCCGGTGGAATGTCTGGTACATCATGGCCAGCAGGGAATACCGGGCATCGCCTCCCGGCAGGTCAAGAATGCCGTACGCTTCCCCGCCGGCAGGGAGCATGCCGTACACCGGCAGCGCCTCGATCAGGGTGACTTCACGGCGCGGGACGCAGTACTCCGCGACAATCAGCAGCGCCAGCGCCACCGCCGCGATCCGCCAGGCGCGCTGCCGTCGCTGCCAGAGTTCATGCAGCGCGACGGCGGCCAGGATGGCCAGGAAAAGATAGACCAGCGGTTTGAGCCGGACGGGCGCCCGGGCCAGGTTGAACAGCGGCACTGATTTCAGGACCGCGTACGGCAGGGGGAGCGGGGTCACGTAGCCGCCGACATGCAGATGACTGCCCATGGCCAGGACGGTGCATGCCGCCAGGCCAAGGACGAATTTCCGGTACGCGGGCAGCCAGAAGACGCGGGCGGACAGCAGCAGCACCAGGACCGCCGCGCCCCAGTACACGGTGCTTTCCCAGGCATTGCCCGTCAGGCGCCGGTTGACGACGTCCAGCCATGCCGGTCCGGACAGCCAATGGTGCGGGTACGGCAGGACCAGGGCGGCGGCGTCGAGGACCAGCACGTCATGCGTGGCGCGGCTGATCTCCGGATGGCGAACCCCCGCCTCGACCAGCGCCACCAGCCAGGGCGCCAGCAGGACACAGGGTATCGTCACCACCGGCACCGTGCGCGCCACCACCGGCCACAGCAGCAGCTGCCGCCGCCGCAAAACCAGGTAGCCGTACCCGAGCACAACGAAGATGAGCAAGGCCAGCAGGTAGTACCAGCTGCACAGGGCGTTCAGCAGGAAGAACATGCCGGCGAGCATCAGGTCACGCGCCCGCCCATGCCGCAGCGCGCGCAGGTAAAACAGCATGAAGAGCGGCATGAACTGGATGGCGATCAGGTTCAGGTGATGCTGCGCCGACGCCAGCTGCGCCGGGTTGAAGCCGTAGATAATGCCCCCCAGCAGGGCGGCATAACGGTTGCGCAGCAGGTAGCAGATCAGCAGGTAGGCGCCGAGCCCGGCGAAGACCAGGCAATGGAGCACGACCAGGTTATACACCCACGGCCGGGGCAGGAACCGGCGGAGCAGCATGGCAACGGCCAGGTTGTAGAATGAATAATCATTGCAGACCAGCCGGCTGCCCTGCGGGTAGTAGATGGCCGTCGTCGCCGTCAACGTGAGCCCCGGCTCCGTCAGCACCCGTTCCGCCCACCAGAAATTCCAGAAATAGTAGAGGTTGTCTTCCGGCGGGCCGATGATGAAATCGCCGAACAGGTGCGCCTGCGGGGCAGCCAGCAGCACCGCGACGGCGACATACAGCGCCAGGGCCAGCAGCAGCCCGCGCCGCGAGTACCAGGCCGTGTCGCCCGGGAGAACAGCGGATACGGCCATCACCGGGTCTGCCGGACGCCGCCAGCCGTCACCGGACACCGCAGCACGCGGCCGGGGCAATTCGTTACCCGGCGACCGTCATAGGCCAGCACCCCGTTGACCCATACCGCCAGCACCCCGGTCGGGGTCTGCGCGGGACGGTCGTACGTCGCCCGCGCGGCGAAACGCGGCAGGTCGAGGAGGACGAGGTCGGCCGCGCAACCGACCGCCAGCCGCCCGCGGTCCGCCAGGCCGAAGCGCTGCGCCGGCTGCGCCGTCATCTTCCACAGCGCCGCCGCCGGGGTCAATGCCCCGGCGCCGCGCGTCACGGCGCGGTAGAACGCCGGCATCATGCCGAACGCGCGCGGGTGCATCCCCCGGCCGAACAGCCCGTCGCTGCCGGGCACGGCCAGCGGCTCCCGGCACAACCGCGCCGTGCGCCGCGCGTCCATCGAGAACATCAGCATGGACGCGCGACCCTGCTCATCCGCAATCACACGGCAGACCGCGCCGACCGGGTCGGTACCCAGCGCGCGGGCGACCGCCGCAATCGTCTGGCCGTTCAGCCGCCGGTGCCGCTGCAGGTTGGTCAGGCGGATGCGGCCGGCGCCGATGATGCGGAGGTAATTCTCCCAGTCGCCGGCCGGGGCGGCCAGTTCCGCGCGCAAACGCGCCGCCACCCGCGGCTCCCGCAGGCGCCGGCAGAACACCGCCGGGCCGCCGGCCAGGGCCCAGGCCGGCAGCAGGGCGTTGGCGGTGGTGCTCCCCGCCGCGTAGGGATTGCAGTCGAACCCGACATCCTGCCCTGCGCGGCGGGCCTGCCGCACCAGCTGCGTCAGTTGCGCGTACTTGTGCCAGTTGGCGCGGCCGTAGGCCTTGAGGTGCGACAGTTCGATCCGCAGCGGGAAATCACGGGTCAGTGCCAGCACGCGGCGCACGCTTTCAACCGTGCGGTTGCCCTCGTCCCACCCGTGCACTGCCAGCACCCGCCCGGGAACCTCCGCCAAAACCGCCAGTGCCCGGCGCAGTTCCGCTTCGTCCGCGTAACTGTTGGGCGGATAGATCATCCCCAGCGACAGGCCGCGCGTGCCCGCCCGCAGCTCCGCCCGCAGGCATCGACCCAGCGCGCGCGCTTCCGCCGCGGTCAGCGGCCGCGCGACATTCCCCGCGACGGCAAGTCGCAGCGGCCCGTAGGCCGACAGCGGGGCCAGGTTGGTCGGCGAAACGCCCGCAACCGCCGCGGCATACCCCGCCAGGTCGCGCCAGGCCGCCCGCCCGTCGCCGAAGACGCCGGCGTACCCCCGCAGATACGCGTCCGCCGACTGCGGGGTGCGGAACGGGAACACGCCCAGCCCGCAGTTGCCGGTAGTATAGCAGTATCCCACTGTCCACAAAATTATTGTACCACCGCCGCCGGCAGGCGTCAACGGATATTTTGCTGACGGGCGGTACGGTGAAAAAAGCCCCATTACCTCGCGCGCTTGTGGTATAATTATGCGGTAAGGCAACCGTCACTTTGTTCCGGTTGCCCCCTGCGGGGCAGGCTTGCTACTCGCGGCCACTATACCGCACTACGTGCGGAACTTGGCCACTCGCAGCTAAGGATCGGGAGGTAGCTGCCGGAAGCGGAGGATCCGGCAGTAAGATGGTCGCCACCGAGAAAACCGCGCAGTTGGGCGCGCGGCCGGGGTCGCTGGCGGCCCTCCCCCACACAGCTTGTGTGGGAGGGGGTTGCCCATGGCAGGCACGGTCGTCCTTCAACAGGGCTGTACTCACCGCCACGCACCCCAATCGAATCCCCCTGTGTCGGGCCTCATCCCCGCCATGCTGCCGGACCGCCCGCACGTATATCGCCCACGCTACCAGCAGAAGACGAAACTGCATCAGGTGGTGCGCGATAACCTCGACGAGTTCCTGCGCGTCTACGACAGCCGCTTCGCGGCAACCTACGGCCCGCTGCGACCCGAGGTGGAGCGCTCCTTCCGCGCGTTCCTGAAATGCGGCTGTCCGGAGGAGGGTTTCGCCACCTTCCAATGCGCGGACTGCAAGCACGCGTTCATCGTGCCGTTCTCGTGTAAGAACTGGCTCTGCCCGTCGTGCTCGGCGAAGCGGACCCTCGACTGGGCAATGTGGTTGACCACCGAGGCCCTCTACGATCAGCCCCACTATCACATCGTCGCGA
>CAZWUZ010000320.1:0-3986 GCA_964637655.1 uncultured bacterium
CGGGCCGTGACATCAACGCATTGACGCTGTCGTTGCGCGTGGGGTATACTGCCGAAGGGAGAACTGCCTGACATGATCCGCCTCAAACGCGCCCTGCTCTCGGTGAGCGACAAGCAGGGCCTGGTCGAATTCGCCCGGCAGCTGCACGGGCGCGGCGTGGAACTCTGCGCCACGGGGGGCACGGCGCAGGCGCTGCGTGACGCGGGGCTGCCGGTGACGACGGTCGAATCGCTGACCGGGTGGCCGGAGATGCTCGACGGGCGCGTCAAGACGCTGCATCCCGCGCTGCACGCGGGGCTGCTCGCGCTGCCTGATAACCCGGAACATCAGCGGCAGCTGGCGGCGGCAAACCTCCAGCCATTCGAACTGGTCGTGGTCAACCTCTACCCCTTCGCGAAGCGGCTGCAGGAGGGGCGCAGCGACGAGGAACTGACGGAGGCGATCGACATCGGCGGCGTGACGCTGCTGCGCGCGGCAGGGAAGAATCACGCGGCGGTGGCGGCGGTGAGTGACCCGGCGCAGTACCCGGCGGTGCTGCGCGAACTGCGCGAGCACGGCGGCGTGCGGCGGACGACGGCGCGTGCGCTGGCAGCCGAGGCCTTCCGCGTGACCGCGGCCTTCGACGCGCTGGTGCACGGACACCTGAGCGGCGGCGCGGGGGAGTGCCTGCCGCTGGTGCGGCGGCTGCCGTTGCGCTACGGCGAAAACCCGCACCAGGAGGCGGTGCTGCTCGGGCCCGACGGCGCGCTCCCCTTCACGCAGCTGCAGGGGAAGGAACTCTCCTACAACAACCTGCTCGACCTCGACACGGTACTCGGCTACCTCGGCGAATGCGACGGCCCGGCGGCGGTGATCACCAAGCACAGCAACCCCTGCGGCGCGCGCGAAGGCGGCAGCGCGCGGGAGCTGTACGAGGGGGCGCTGCGCGGGGACCCGACGGCGGCGTTCGGTGGCATCCTCGGGCTCAACCGCCCGCTCGACGCGGGGACGGCGCACCTGCTGACCGGGCGCTTCTGGGAGGTGGTGGTTGCCCCGTCGTTCAGCGACGAGGTGCGGCGTATCCTCGCGCACAAGCCGAAACTGGCGGCGCTGGCGTACGACTCGCAGGCGGCGGCGGCGGAATGGGACTACCGCTCGGTGGGGAGCGGCATCCTCAAACAGCAGCGCGACCGGCTCGCCGGGCTGGGCGAGTAGAAGGTCGCGTCGCGCGCCGTGCCCGACGAGCGGCAGTGGCGCGACCTCGCCTTTGCCTGGCGGCTGGTCAAGTACGTCAAATCGAATGCGATTGTCATCGTCAAGGACGGCGAGGTGTACGGGGTCGGCGCAGGCCAGATGTCACGCGTGGCGTCGGTGCGCCTCGCGCTGGAACAGGCACGCGCGGAGCAGCGCGACCTGCGCGGCGCGGTGCTCGCCTCGGACGGGTTTTTCCCGTTCCGCGACGGGTTCGACCTGGCGGCAACGGCGGGGATTACGGCCGTGGTGCAGCCCGGGGGCTCGGTGCGCGACACGGACATCATCGCGGCGGCGGACGCGCAGCGCGTGGCACTGGTGCTGACCGGGCAGCGGCATTTCCGCCACTGACACGCGGCGCGGAAGTATGGTAGGATGACAGCAGCGGCGGCAGCCGCACAAGGAGAGCCAGATGACCGGCGGCAAAAAGAAGTATTTCGTGATCGACACCAACGTCCTGCTGCATGACCCGCGCTGCCTGCACGCCTTCGCGGACAACGTCGTCGTCATTCCGCTCATCGTCATCGAGGAACTGGACACCTTCAAGCGGCGGCAGGACGAGGTCGGGCGCAACTCGCGCGTCGCCTCGCACGAACTCGACGTGCTGCGCCAGCAGTCGCCGCTGGGCAAGGGGGTCACCCTCAAGAGCGGCGGCATGGTGCGCATCATGATCGAGCACCAGGACATCGGCATGCTCCCTGCCGGGCTGCAGAAGCCGACGGCGGACAACCAGATTCTCGCGGTGGCGATGTACCTCAAGCAGCAGAATCCCGACGTGCCGGTGACGCTGGTCTCCAAGGACCTCAACATGCGCATCAAGGCGGACGCCATCGGGGTGCATGCGGCCGACTACGAGACGGACACGGTCAACATCGAGGAACTCTACTCCGGGTACAGCGAACTGAAGGTGCCGGGCGCGACGGTGGACGCCTTCTTCCGCGAGCGCGAATGGGAACCGCCGGCGGCGGCGAAGGAAAAACTGTTCACCAACGGCTTTGTCATGCTTACCGACGAGCAGAACCCGTCGCACACGGCGCTGGCGCAGTACCGGGCGGACAAGGGCAAACTCGTGCCGCTGCACTACGAGGACAAGAAGATCTGGGGGATCAAGGCGCGCAACAAGGAGCAGCGCTTCGCCCTCGAACTGCTGATGGACGACAGCATCCGCATTGTCACGCTGGTCGGTTTCGCCGGCACGGGGAAAACGCTGCTCGCGCTGGCGGCGGGCCTGCACAAGACGGTGGACGAGCAGAAATACAAGAAACTGCTCGTCTCGCGCCCCATCATCCCGATGGGCAAGGACCTCGGCTACCTGCCGGGTGACGTGCAGGAAAAACTCCTCCCGCGCATGCAGCCGATCTCCGACAACCTGCAGTTCCTCTTCTCGGCGGTGGGTGACGCGCACATGGGCGAGAGCGAGATGAACGAACTGATCGAGAACGGGGTGGTGGAACTGGAACCGCTGACCTACATCCGCGGGCGCAGCATCCCCGACCAGTACATCATCGTCGACGAGGCGCAGAACCTGACCCCGCACGAGATCAAGACCATCATCACGCGCGCGGGGAACAACACCAAGATCGTGCTGACGGGCGACCCGTACCAGATCGACCACGCCTACCTCGATTCCGATTCGAACGGGCTGACCTACCTGGTGGAACGTTTCAAGGGGCAGGCGATGGCGGGGCATATCACCTTCACCAAAGGCGAGCGCTCCGACCTGGCGGAGATGGCGGCGCGGCTGCTGCGGTAAAAACGACGGCGGAGGTGTGAGGATGGCACTGGAAACGCTGGCATTCGTACTGGCGGGCGGCAAGGGCACGCGGCTGGGACCGCTGTGCGACGAGCGGGCCAAGCCTGCGGTCATCTTCGGCGGCAAGTACCGCATCATTGACTTCGTGCTCAACAACCTGGTCAACTCTGGCTACTACCGCATCAAGGTGCTGACCCAGTTCAAGTCCGACTCGCTCAACAAGCACCTCTCCAACGGCTGGCAGTTGAACCGCTTCCTCGGGCAGTATGTCGACGCGGTGCCGGCGCAAATGCGCACGGGGGATGACTGGTACCTCGGCACGGCGGACGCCATCTACCAGAACCTCAACCTTATCTACGAAAACGACCCGGCTTACGTCGCGGTGTTCGGCGGCGACCATGTTTATAAGATGGACGTGCGCCAGATGCTCGAGTTTCACAAGCAGAAGGGCGCGGTGGCGACGGTGGCGGCCATCCCGGTGCCGAAGAAGGAGGCGTCGGCGTTCGGCATCATCCACACGGACGCCAACGACCGCATCATCGCCTTCATCGAGAAACCGGAAAACCCGCCCGAAATCCCCGGGCGGCCCGGCTGGTGCTACGCTTCGATGGGCAATTACTATTTCACCACCGAGGCGCTGGTCAATGTGCTCAAGCAGGACGCGCAGGACGCCACCAGCAGCCACGATTTCGGCAAGAACGTCATTCCCTACCTGCAGCGCAACTACCCGGTATTCGCCTACAACTTCGCGGACAATGTGGTGCCGGGCGCCACGCCGGAAGAACGCGGCTACTGGCGTGACGTCGGGACGGTGGACGCCTATTTCGAGGCGAACATGGACCTGCGCAACGTCAAGCCGGTGTTCAACCTCTACAACTACCAGTGGCCGCTGCGCACGACGACCCATCCCTATCCGCCGGCGAAATTCGTTTTCAGCCAGCCGGGGCGCAAGGGGGAGTCGATCGACTCCATCGTCAGCGAGGGGTGTATTATCAGCGGCGGC
>CAZWUZ010000321.1:0-3959 GCA_964637655.1 uncultured bacterium
GTTCATCGCCTCAATGTCGCACGAACTGCGCACCCCGCTCAACTCCATCATCGGGTTTACCGGCATCATCCTGCAGGAACTCCCCGGCCCGCTCAACGCCGAACAGCATAAGCAGCTCGAGATGGTGCGCGGCAGCGCGCGTCACCTGCTCGCACTCATCAACGACGTGCTCGATATCTCGAAGATCGAGGCGGGGCAGATGACCGTGGTGCGCGAGCCATTCGACCTCGACGCGGTGGCGCAGCGCACGGTGGCGGGCCTGCGTCCGCTGGCGGAGAAGAAGGGGCTGACCCTGACGCTGGCCGGTACGGGCGGGAAACTGCAGGGTGACGAGCGGCGGGTCGGGCAGGTGCTGCTCAATCTCATCAGCAATGCGGTCAAGTTCACCGAGCGCGGCAGCGTGACGGTGACGATTGCCCGCTCCGCGGCCGCGGTCAACATCGCGGTGCGCGATACCGGCATCGGCATCAGGCCCGAAGACCGCGATGCGCTCTTCCGTCCCTTCCGGCAAATCGACAGCGGGTTGACGCGCAGGCATGACGGGACGGGGCTGGGGCTCTCCATCTGCAGAAAACTTACGGAACTGATGGGCGGCAGCATCACCGTTGCCAGTGAATTCGGGCAGGGGAGCACGTTCACCGTCACCCTGCCGCTGACGCCGGAGGCATAGCATGGCGAAGACCATTCTGGTCATCGAGGACAACGAGCAGAACATGTACCTGATGCGTTTCCTGCTCGAGAAGCACGGCTATGCCGTGCGCGAGGCCTGGGACGGGCCTGCAGGCGTCGCCGCGGCGCAGGCGGAACCGCCAGCGGCCATCCTGCTCGATATTCAGTTGCCCGGCATGGACGGGTACGCGGTGGCGGCGGCGCTGCGTGCTGATGCCGCGCTGGCCATGGTCCCGATTATCGCGGTCACTTCCTATGCCATGCCGGGCGACCGCGAAAAGGTGCTGGCCGCCGGGGCCACCGCCTACATCGAGAAGCCCATCAACCCCGACACCTTCGTCGAACAGATCAAACCCTACGTGGAACGGGAGAACTGACATGCCGCGCGTGCTTGTTGTCGACGATCTGCCGGAAAACGTCTACCTGCTGAAGGTCATGCTCGAGAGTTTCGGCTACGCGGTGGAAACCGCGGAGAACGGGGCGCAGGCGCTGGAGAAAGCGCGCGCGCAGCCCCCGGAGGTCGTCATCGCCGATATCCTCATGCCGGTGATGGACGGCTTCACCCTCTGCCGCGAATGGCGACAGGACAAGGCGCTGTGGCAGGTTCCCTTTGTCTTCTACACGGCAACCTACACGGACGAAAAAGATGAAAAATTCGCGCTGTCGCTCGGGGCCGACCGCTTCATCAGCAAGCCGGCGGAACCGGACGTCATCGTGCAGGCGGTGCAGGAACTGCTGGCCAGCGGCCGGAGCACGACGATGCCCGACAACGGGATGGCTCCCGAAACGGTCTACCTGCGCGAATACAACGAGGCGCTGGTGCGCAAACTCGAGGATAAGTGCAGGGATATGGAAAAGGCGAACGAGCGCCTGCGCGCCATCGACGGGATCAAGGACCACCTGCTCGCCAACGTCTCCCACGAACTGCGCACCCCGCTGGTCGCCATCCGCGGCTACGCGGAGATGATCCGCAGCGGGCAGTCGGGCCCGGTCGCGGAACGGCAGGCGGAACAGTGTGGCATCATGCTGCGCAATGTCGACCGCCTGCTGGCGATGATCGACAACCTGCTCTTTTTCGCCCGCGGCAGCCATGCGGACGAACCGCTGAAACGGGAAATGGTGGACGCCGGGGCACTGCTCGACGAAGTGGTGGCACTGCTGGCGGGAAAGGCCCGCGAAGGGAAACTCTCCCTGCATGCTGAACCCGCACCCGCCATCAGCGTAACGGCTGACCGCCGCCGGCTGCTGCAGGCGCTGCTCACCGTGGCCGACAACGCGGTCAAGTTCACCCCGCCCGGCGGCAGTGTCACGCTCAGCGCGGTGGCGGAGAAGGGCGCGGTCCGTTTTATTATCCGTGACAGCGGGCGCGGGCTCAAACCCGGACATGAACAGCTGATATTCGAGCGTTTCTACCAGGCGGACATGACCACCACGCGCGAGCATGGCGGGCTCGGCATCGGGCTGAGTATTGCCAAGGAGATTATCGAGCAGCACGGGGGAAGCGCCAGCGCGCAGAATATCGCGGGGAGCGGCTGCATCTTCACGCTCACGCTACCGGCGGTTGCAACCTGATGTGCGGCAGCATGCTCTGCGCCACAATATTGTGAAACTTGACACGAACGGAGATTTACGGATACAATATTCGTGAACATAATACGGCAGCAGATGTCAGGGCATACCCGGACGAGGTGGGCTGATGATATCTGATAATGTCGCACAACGGGCCGGTGTCCCATGAACTGGCTGTTGCTGGTTGCTTTCATCACCGTCAGTTGCCTTCTGCTGTTCCTGCTGCTTCGCAATCGCGCAGCGCATCGCGTACTGGAAAAACGCGCCGCAGAACTCGATACCTATTTCAATACCGCCGTCGATCTCTTCTGCATTGCCGACCTGCAGGGGCGTTTCATGCGCCTCAACCCGCAATGGGAGCTGACGCTCGGCTGCCCGCTGCAGGAACTCACCGGGCGGCAGTTCATGGAATTCGTCCATCCTGACGACGTGCGCGTGACGGAGAGCGCGGTGGCGACCCTCGCTGCTGACCGCCCGGTGCTCAACTTTGTCAACCGCTACCGGCACCGCAACGGCGCCTGGCGCTGGCTGGAGTGGCGCTCCTTTGCCCGCGACGGGGTCATCTACGCCGCGGCGCGCGACGTCACCGAACGCGAGCAGGCGGAAGCCGAAAACCGCGAGAGCACGCGGCGGCTCAACGAGGCGCAGGCGCAGGCGCACCTCGGACACTGGGAACTCGATTTGCGCACCAATCGTCTCGTCTGGTCGGACGAAACCTACCGCATCTTCGGCCTCAAGCTGCAGGAATTTGCCGCCACGTATGAGGCGTTCCTCGAAGTTATCCATCCCGACGACCGCGCGCTGGTCAACACCACCTACACCGAGTCGGTGCGCAACCGCGTTCCCTACCTCATCGTCCACCGCCTGCGGCTGCGCGATGGCACCATCAAGCACGTGCGCGAAAACTGCCGTACGGAATATGCTCCCGACGGCACCCCGCTGCGCTCGCTCGGCACGGTGCAGGACGTGACGGAGCGCATCAAGGCGCAGCAGGCGATGGTCGAGAGCGAGGAACGCTACCGTGGTCTCTTCAACTCGATGACCTCGGGCTTTGCCCTGCACGAGATCATCCTCGACGCTGATGCTGTGCCCTGCGATTACCGCTTCCTCGAAGTCAATCCCGCCCTTGAGCGCATCACCGGGCTCAAGGTGGCCGGCCTCATCGGGCGGCGGGTACTCGAAGTGTTGCCTGACACCGAGAAGTACTGGGTCGAGACCTACGGGAAAGTGGCGTTGGGCGGCCCGCCCGTTCATTTCGAGAATTATGCCGCCGCACTCGACCGCTGGTTTGCCGTCAGTGCCTACTCGCCCAAGCCGCGGCAGTTCGCGGTTATCGTTGACGACATCACCACGCGCAAGCAGATGGAACAGGCGCTGCGCGAGAGCGAGCAGCGTATCCAGCACAAGCTCAACGAGTTGACCGCGCCGGAAGGAGGCATCGAGGCGCTCGACCTTGGTGACATCATCGATGTGCCCGCCATACAGAACCTGATGAACCTCTTCCATGCCTTGACCGGGCTGCCCATCGGCATCATCGACATGGCGGGTAAGGTGCTGGTCGGCACCGGCTGGCAGCAGGCCTGTACGGAGTTTCACCGTCGCCATCCGGAGACGCTGCACAACTGTCTCGAGTGCGATACGGTGCTCACCCGTGACATTCCGCACGGCACCTTCCGCGCCTACCGCTGCAAAAACGGCATGGTCGACCTGGCGACCCCGCT
>CAZWUZ010000322.1:0-3958 GCA_964637655.1 uncultured bacterium
CATCGCGCAGCAGCCGGAGATCCGCGCCGTGGCGGAATACGCGCCGCTGCAGGCGCTGACAACCGACACGGAACTGCGCCGCCGCGCGCAGCAGGGCGATATTGCGGGGATGCTCAACGACCCGCAGGTGACCGCGCTGCTGCGCGACCCGGAATTCCGGCGCCGCCTGCAGGCCATCGACCTGCAGGCGCTGGCCGATACGCTGCACCTGCCGCTGCCGGTGTTCCCGCCGCACTGACCGCGGTCATCCCGCCCGATATGCTATACTTGCGGCGTATTGCCACCCTCACCCTTTCCTCTCTCTGAGGGGGAAGGTTGGATGAGGGTGCATGGATACCTTGCGGCGGAGAAGAGAACGACCGGCATGGCTATGGATATTACCCACCTGACCCCGCGCGAACTGTACGCCCGCTTCGCCACGCAACCCGACCTGTGGGAGCGGCGGTTCTACTACTGGTTCTCGGTGCGCCTGCTCAGGCCGGCGGCGCGCTCCGGGCTGACCCCGGACGATGTCACCGCTGTCTCACTCGTCACCGGGGTGACGGCGGCGCTGCTGCTCTTCCCGCGCTTCGGCTGGTGGCTCAACCTGCTCGGGGTGCTGCTGCTCAACTTCTCCAATGTCTGCGACGCGCTCGACGGGCAGCTGGCGCGGGTGCGCAGCCAGTACTCGCCGCTCGGCTGGCTGTGGGATGTCATCGTCGACCAGGTCAAGATCCTCGCGGTCACCTGTGCGCTGATCTTCACCGCGGAGAGCCAGTTTACCGTCATGCTCGGCTGGATGTTTCTTGTCGTGCTCGCCCTCAAGCATTTCTTCCATTTCTACCTCGAGCATCATGCCCCGGCCAAGGTGTGGAATTTCACCCCGGAGGCGGAAGCCGGGGAGAAGGCGGAACTGCTGCATGACGCCTGCCTGCTGGTCGACCGCGTGCTCTACCGGGCGAAACTCGGGCTGCTCACCGTCGGTGAATTCTACCTGATCATTTCGCTGGCGGTGCTCTTTGCGGTGCCGGACCTGGCCATCATCCTGCTGCTGCTCTATGCGTTGTTCGGGCTGGTCTTCACCATCGCGCGGCATGCCACGCGCATCGCCTGGCTGCAGCCGCGCCTGTCGCAACTCCGGCTGCAGGGGGCGTCGTTCTATATCTTCGGGGCGGGGAGCGCGGGCAAGGCGGTGCTCTTCCGCCTGCGCCGGACCGGGCTCGACGCCAAGCTCTTCCTCGACAACAATGCCGCGCTCTCGGGGACGCAGGTGGAGGGGGTGCCGGTGGTGCTCCCGTCGGAACTGAAATCCGAACTGCCCGCTGACCGCGTCATTCTCATCGCCTCGCTCGCCCGCTATGATATCGAACGCCAGCTGCGCGAGGCGGGTTTCCCCGCGGCGAACCTGATCCACGTCTGATGCTCCCCGTCGCGGTCGTCATCTGCCACCACAACCGTCCGGGGGTGCTGCGCCCGCTGCTCGATTCACTGCGCGCGCAGACCGTTGCCGCTGACCTGCGCCTGTTTGTCGTCGATAACGGCAGCACGGATGGCAGCAGTGCGGAGGCGGTCGCCGACGATGTGACGGTGCTGCCGACGGGGCGCAATCTCGGGGGTACCGGCGGTTTCAATTTCGGGCTGGCGGAAGTCATGCAGCGCGGCGGGTATGGCGCGGTGCTGCTGCTCGACAATGACGTGACGCTGGCCCCTGACGCGGTGGCACACCTCGTCGCGGTGCTGGCAAAGAAGCCGCGGGCCGGGATGGTGACCGGGACGGTGCTCTTCGCGCATGACCCGGAACTCATCCAGGAGACGGGGGCGCTGCTGCTGCCGCAGACGGGCTGGCTGCTGCCGCGTTTCCACCGCCGCTACGACGACGGCACGTTCGTCGATACGGTGGCCGTCGATTACGCGGGTGCCTGCATGCTCATGATACGCGCGGAGACGCTCGCCGATATCGGGCAGATGGATGACGATTACTTTCTTTACTGGGACGATATCGACTGGTGCTGCCGCGCGCGTGAGCAGGGGCGGGAGGTCATTGCCGCGCCCGCGGCACGCGCCTGGCATGCGGGTGGGCTGAACGTCCGGCGCACCACCGCCTACCACTACTACAAACTGCGCAACCGCGTCCGCTTCTGGCGGCGCTGGGCGGGGAGCGGCATCTGCGGCGGCGAGGAATGCGCGTACTGGCCCGGTATCATCGCGGCCATCGGGCGCGAGACCGCGATGATGCTGGCGGTGACCCGCGCGCAGGGACGTGCGGCGATTGCCGATACGCTGCTCGATGCCCTGCGTGATGCCGCGGCGGGTATCGGCGGGCCGGCACCCGACGGGCGCATCCGCAACGTCGCTGCCGGACCGCCGCCCCCCGTGCTGTACTCGCCCGTGGCCATCCTCGACTGGGAGACGGACGACGAGACGCGCTACCAGACCGTGTTCCGCGCGACGGAACTGCTGCGGCAGTGGCAGCCGGATGCGGATATCCGCTTTCTTACCTCAGCGCCCCCGCTGCACGACCTTACCTTGCTGCTCAAGCGGCGGCAGGTGGCGCAGTCGCAGCGTGCCGACATCTTCTACGGGACGGTCGTGGCGCTGTGCGAGCATGCGTGGTGCAACCGCGACAACGCCATGGCGCAGCAGGTGACGCCGGAAAAGGTGCTCTGGCTCGACCGCCACAGCAACCATGCGCGCGGTACGCAGCCGCCCCTGGCCGCGGCGCCTGACGCTGAACTGCAGAGCATCCTCGCGCGCCTGGCGGAACTCTGACAGCGGGGTGACAAAGCGGTACCCCGGGCGCCACGATGACTGCCGGCAGGGTGTAAGAGCCGACCGGCGGTGACTTGCTCCGGCAGGCCGCGGGCAGTGTCCGACACGTCGCGGCGACGGCTATGGTGCGGGAAATCTACGAACTGCCGCCGTACGTCATGAAAGACAGTCCGGGAGGGCCGCAGTCCTGCGATTCTTCGGTGGCGGGAAACCAGGCGCGCGGATCGAGGTTGAGTTTGTCGGGTAGAATGTACTTGAGTTCCTGCAGCAATCGCGTACCGGCTGCGAACGGCGTCCTGCCGTTCGCTGGCAAGCGGTAAAGATACACCAGCGTACCCCCGGAAATGACGGTGAGCAGCACGCCGCCGGCAATGAGCGCCTCGATCCGCCGGTTCCGGATTTTCTCGCCGGTATTTCCCTGCGGGTATTTGACCCCGTCATAGCCGTTGATTTTACGCAGTTCATTATCGGGCATCGGTGGCCTCCGGGCAGAGAGACTGGCTGACCGCACGGTCGAGCATGTAATCGACTGCATAGAAACGATGCAGAAAATATTCCGGATCGGCAGCATACAAGTCGTTCGCCAGCTCATCCACGACGGGGATCAGGCGCCGGTCATGTTCGCAGACAATCTGCGGTACTGTTTCGATCTTTCCGGTGTTTTTCCAGTTGGTGCAGCCGCACCAGTTGGTACACCGTCCGTTGAAATCACAATTCGCGCATTGTGCCCGGGGGCTGCAGTTCCGTTCGACGCAGGCCGGACGGTTGCGGTTGAAACCGGTGTAGATGTCACCAAGTTCGAATTCTGAACCGGCAGGGCAGTTGGTGACAAATTGCACGCACGGGTAGAGCTTGCCCGACACATCGATCGCCACCTGCGTATTGGCCAGATCGCAGATTTTCCTGGGGCCGTCGAGCCGGCGTATCCCGGTATGGATCCGGTCTTCAATAGGATTGAGATAGACCGGCAGGTGACGGTTGAACAGTTCCCGGTAGACCGAAGCCATCTCGCGATAGACATCGGTCAGTTCATCAAGTTCGGCGGCAGTCCATGCCTCGTTGTAGTTGAAGGAAAAAATGATGTTCTGATGACCGGCGTCAATGAACTCCTTGAGCAGGGGGATGGTGTTGCGGTAGTTGTGCCGGGTCGTCACGCGGGTCATGATTACCCCGGGGAAATGCTTCCTGATCAGGGCATGGGGGAATTGCC
>CAZWUZ010000323.1:0-3955 GCA_964637655.1 uncultured bacterium
CTCGACCGCAGCAAAGAGACGCCGGCCGCTGTCGGCATAGAGAACGTTTTCACCCGCTTCGAACTGCACGGCAGCGGCACTATCCGCCAGCGAGGCAGCGACAAGCTGCCCCGCATGCACGCTGAGGTGCGCCATGTTGCCCATGACCAGCAGGGCCCGCAATTCAGCAGTCGTCAGTTCGTTTTCGGTCGTCCAGGGAAAGGTATAAAGCAAAGAGCCGCTGCCGTCACGGGCATCACTGTCAGCCGGTGCAGTGCTCACCCCTGACGGGGTCAACTGGACCGTGCGCGACGTTTCCGTAGTCTGCAGTCCGCTGCGCAGCGTCGCGAGGCGCTGTTCCATCGCCGCCAGTTCATCCAGTTGCGGCGCTGCAGGTTGTCCGGTTTCCGGTTTATCCGCCATCAGGCCGTGTGCGCCCTCCGCTTGCCGCCACGCATACTACTACAACCACCCAAAGCCGTCAATCCGCAGGAAAATTGCACAGCAAGAATACCGTCATGCGCGCCGCGCGACAGCCAGGAACACCGGGTACTCGCGCGTGCCGCCCGGCGCCGGCTTACGCACGCACCAGGCATCGTGGAACACGATTTCCCGGAATCCCGCCGTACCCAGTTGGGCCTGCAGTGCTGTGCGGGCAAACCCGTTGTGGAAGACGCCGGTGGCGTCCGGGTGGAAGCTGCCATCCTCCGCATCGAGGTCCGCGAGACCCAGCCAGCCGCCCGGTTGCAGTCGGGCGTGCAGCGCCTGCAGCAGGCGTTGCGTGTCGCGCACATGATGCAGCGCCATGGCGCTGACGATGGCGTTATACGGTCCGTCGGGCAATGAGTGCGTTTCCCCGTCGGCACAAACGCAGGAGACCTGCGGCAGATTCTGCTGCTGCGCCTTTTCCGCGAGGCGCGCGAGCATGGCGCCCGAGGCGTCCACCGCATCGATATGCCTGACCAGCGGTGCCAGTTGCAGCGTGACAAGGCCCGTGCCGGCCCCGAACTCCATAACGCGCCAGCCGGCAGCAAACAGCAACTGCGCGCGCAGCGCCGCAACCACTGCCTCTGCCAGCGCCACGCGCGTGGGATTAGTGTCCCACTCCGCCGCCTTCTCCGCAAATGGATCGGCTTTTTCCGTCTTCATCGCAGATTCCGCTCCCGTGCTTCCGCCCGCTCCCATTCGTCAAAGTTGACTGCCTGGGCAGCAGGCCAGTCAGCCAGACGGCAACTGAACGACTGGGCAAAGGTCTGGTTCCAGGTACTGAGCGTCAGTGTGTTATCCTGCTCATCGTACGCCTGCAGGCACCACCCGGGCAAACCATGACCGTAGGGGAAAGCAATCGCACCCACGACCCGGCCCATCCGGTTGAAAACGAGCATTCCCTCATTCCCGTCAGCAGGCCTCTCCACCGAAAGAACGGCATACTGATAGACCATGCCATAGTGCGGTGCTACCGCCGGGACGTGACGTATCTGCTGCACCAGTTCGAGACGGACTTGTGGCAGGGCAATCGTACGTAGCCGGCCTTCGCGGGCGGCGACAAAGGTCAGCGACAGCGTGGGCTGCCAGCCGACAACATCCGTAGCCGCGTAGCGTTCAATGACCGCATAGTCACCATCGGCAAAGGCCTGCCGGCGGATGCTGTAGCCGCCGCCAAACATCAGCGTGCGCGGCTGCCGGAAACCGCCGCCGCGCACCTGCATCCAGAACGTGCGCGGCAGCCATGAAACGATATTCCCCCCCTCGCTCCACGCCGTCACTTCCGCACCGCAGGGAAAGTGTTCCGTGGCACGCATACCCGGAAATTCACTCGTCGCGAAATAGAACGGCAGCGACCAAAGGTTGGCTACGGCTACGCCGGCGATGATGGTCAGGCGGACAACGCGCATGCCGAGCGGCAGCCGGCGCTGCCACTCCCAGCGCCGCGCAGCAACCAATACGATGAAGATAGCCGCCGCCCACCCGGCAGCCAGCAGGGCAATGGCCCGGTACCTGCCCGTGGGAATCAATTCCCGGCATTGCTCTGGCAGGAAACCAGCCGCCAGCATGCCGTCAATGTAGGACGCGTTCACCATCCAGAAAAGCAGCGGCATGCCCGGCCAAAGCCGGCTATGCCAGAAGTTAACCGGGATGACCATGACCCCGACAACAAGCGCCAGTAGCAGCGCGCGTACCAGCGGCTGGCGCCAGCCGGAAAACCAGGTCATCGGCCCCAAGGCGAGGCGCAGCAGCAGCCAGGCGAGCAGGGCGTAGACCGCCACCTGCGCGGCCAGCGCGTACAGTCCAAGCTGCCCGTAGACGGGCGTGTAGCCGGCTACTTCCATGCGCCGTCCGAACGTTCGCGCGGGGACATCATCACGGGACTATTGGCTGCACGTCGATGATGCCGGCATTGGTGTCATGCCCGCGGGTCAGCACAGGATACGCCTGCGTCGTGCGCAGCAGGGGGCGCGTCGCATCGTCGATCACCACCGACAGCGAGTAGTGATGTGACGGGTCAAGCGTGGCGGGATCATAGGCGAGAACAAACGGGTAGGAATCAGCGCGCGGGGCCTCGATTTCCTGCATGGCGACGACGCTGGCGGAGGCGTCCGCGAGCGTTACATCCTCAAGATGTATGATGAGCGCTACGCAATCCGGTTGGATCGTACCGGCGGGAACACGCACGATGCCGGTAACCGCCGCGCCAGTCGCCCCGGCTGGTCTCGCCAGCACCACCCTGGCAACCGGCGGGACAACGGGACCATCGTAATCGCTCGTAATCATCGGCCCAAAGAGTATGCTGAAAACCCAGCGCCCGGCCAGCAGTACGAGCAGCACGAGGGCTCCTGCGCCCGTCAGCCACCAGCCAATGCGTTGCATGTCCCGTCCTGACGGTTTATGCATGCTTCAGCACTGGTGGAGTTGCCAGTTACCGTCATAGGTGGCATAGGTGAAATGCTCCTGCAGGTCGCCTGTGTTGACGTACGTGTGCTGCTCGAAACCGCGCTGGAACGGGGCATGCGCATGCCCGAGAATAACTGCGTCATAGCCCGCGGCATGCTGGCGACGGGCGAAGTCCGCGAGCGGCTGTGGGTCGGGTGGATGCTGGCGGCGGCCGTGGGCGCGCGACAGGCGCGAGCAGGCAAGGGCCAGCGCACTCCCGGCACGGGCGGGGATGAGGCGGTAGAGCGCGACGCTCAAGGGTGAGCGCAGCAGACGCCGCAGCAGGCGATAGCCACCCTCGCGCGCCGCCAGCCCGTCACCATGCGCGACAAGGAAACGCTTCCCGTCATGGCGCAGTTCGAGCCGGTCGGGATAGAAGGCGAAACCGAAGGTGCGGGTCAGGTAGTCGCCGTACCAGCAGTCGTGGTTGCCGGCCAGGTAGTAGACCGGGCAGCGCGCCTGGCGGAGCTGCAGGAAGAGTTCGAGCGCGGGCTTATGTGCCGCAGGCACGTACGACCGGTAGCTGAAGCCGAAATCGAACAGGTCGCCGAGGATGACCAGCGTGCCGCGCGCCGCGATGACCGCCGTGACAATCTGCTGCAACGCGGCGTGCTTGCGCGCCTCGGTTGCGGCATCGTCAGCCCCGAGGTGGGCATCGGAGACAAACCAGCAGGGGAAGGCAGTCAGATCGGCGTGCGGAGTGCTGTCGGTCATGGGTGCCATCATAAATGCCGCGCCTGCCGCCTGTCAACCGCCGGGAGGAGTTGCAGCGGGCAGCAAAGCAAGATAGGATGCCGCCACCCTACCTAAGGAGGCCATTATGCGCCTGCTTTTCACCGCTGTCTGCTGTTCGCTGCTTTGTGCTGCCTGCACCGGGAACACTGCTGCTCCCACTCCTGCCGCCCCGCCCGCGGCCGCCCCGGCAACCCCGCAGGCGGCGGCCCCGGCAACAGCGCCGGCAACCGAACCGGCGGCAGCGCCTGCCGGGCAGGGCACGGTTGTCGATTTCATGGTGGTCAATGCCGGCAGCCCGGGCCTCCCGCTC
>CAZWUZ010000324.1:0-2778 GCA_964637655.1 uncultured bacterium
CTTACCATATTGGGGTGAGGTTTTCTCCTTTTCCTCTACATGATAACTCCGTGGTGAAAGGCTGTACAGAAGATGCATTACCACGGGGCACACGGAGAACACGGAGGACGGCTGGAGAAAGAACGAGATGTTCCGGTCATGTTGACAGGGCGGTGCGGGCGAAGGATAATCACGATATGGCAGACACGGGGAAAAGCGGCAACAGCGGCTGGGTCTGGGCGGGCGCGGGATGCGGCTGCCTGCTGCTCGTGCTGGCCGCCGGCGTCGTGCTCGGCGCGGCGGCATGGTTCTGGTATGCGCCGGGCGGTGCGGCGACGGTGCGACAGTGGGTGCCCGGCGTTCCGTCTGAACCGTCACTCCCCGGCCCCGCGGGCAACGGCATTCCGGCTGCCTACGCGGGGACGTGGCTGGTGGTCGATGGTGACCCGACGGAACCGGCGACCCTCTACCTGCGCGTCGCGGGAAACCGCATCACCGGCACGGACCATCGCGGCGAAGCGACCATCGACCTGCGCGTCGCGGGCGGGGAGAACCTTGCCGGAACGATTACCGCGGAGGGACAGACCGTCCCCTGCACCGCCCAGATTTCCGCCGACCGTACCTCGCTGATTCTGACCCTCGCCCCGCCCTCCAGCGAGTATTATACTGTCGTTCTGCGCCGTCAGTAGGTGCGTCGTGAACGATGAACTGAAGACCGTTTGCGGACTGATCATTCTCAACGTGCTGGTGGGCATGAGCGCCTACCAGGGTATCCGGCTGCTGCTGCGCTATCGTGCCCACCACCGGCGCGCCGACCTGATTGCCGGATCGGTATTCACGTTTCTCGTGCCGGCGGCGCTGCTGGGGGTAATGTACAAACTGCTGGTGCTGCTGCAGCCGTTCGCAACTCCGGAAGAAGTGGTTGACGACACACGTTCTGCTATTAGCACGTGCTACATGTATGGTCCGATGCTGCTGCTGGAACGGAGCATGCTGCAGAAACTGCGGCAGCGCTGGCTGCGCTTCAAGCATCGGGGCCTCCTGTCAGCAGCGACGCGTGACGCGCTGCAGCGACGTGACTGACGCCGCCCTGCCGCTGCCGAAGTCGTTCGTCGTCGAGGTCACTCCGCGCTGCCAGCACCGCTGCCTGCATTGCTACAATGTCTGGACGGGTGAACGGGCATACCCGCAGGGCGAACTGCCGACAGAAAAACTCATTGATGCCATCGATCGCGTCATCGATGCGACGGGCGCCACCCTCGTCACGCTGACGGGAGGCGAACCGCTGCTGCGGGACGACCTCCCGGACATTGTCGCGCACCTCAACGCGCGGCAGGTCGGGGTCAACCTCATCACCAACGGCGGACTGCTGACGGAGGAGAAACTAGCCGCGCTGACGCCCGGCCGCGTCAGCATCTTCGAATTGCCGCTCCTCTCGTCACGTCGCGCCATTCATGACGAACTCTCGGGACAGGCGGGTGCCTTCGATGCGGCGACGCTGGCGATGGCGCGCCTCAAGGCGAAACAGCAGCGGGTGATCGGCGTCTTTGTCGCCACGCGGCTGAACCTCCCGACACTGCGCGAAACGCTCGAACTGGCGGTGGCGCTCGGGCTCGACGGGGTGATGTTCAACCGGTTCAATCCCGGCGGACGCGGCTTCGCCAACCTCGCCCGCCTGCAGGCGTCACCCGCGGAACTGACGGAAGCGCTGCGCACGGCGAACACCCTGAGCGGGAACTACGGGCTGCCCGTCAGTTGCTCCATCGCGCTCCCCCCCTGCCTCATCGATATGCGTCCGTTCACGCACCTGACCACCGGCTTCTGCGCCGCGGGAACGGAGCGCGCCTACTACACGCTCGACCCGATGGGCAACGTCCGCCCCTGCAACCATTCCCCGCGCATCATCGGCAATGTGTTCACTGCCCCCTACGCGGCCATCATCAACGGTCCGGCCAACCGGACGTTCTGTGCCGCACTCCCGGAGTACTGCCAGCCCTGTGCCCGCAAGGACGAGTGCCGGGGGTGCTGCATCGCGGCGGGCGAGTCCTGTCACGGCTCCCCTGACCTCCTCGAACCGTTCGTGCATGAATTCATAAAGCAAGCCATACCAATAAGATAAACCATCGCTGACGGCCCGGGGCAGGGTATGGGGCGCGCCGGCGATTTTGTATCCTTTCGCGGCGCGGCACTGCTGGCGTATCAGCGACGGAGAATTACCTGGAAACCGACCCCTGAAAAAATACTAAAGAACCCAACGTGCGGCTCCGACATAGTAGGGGATGGCGTGATTGCATGCCGTCTCAATGGGGGGACAGGTCGGGACATGGACAAGATCATCATCAGGGGCGGCAAACGGCTGCAGGGCGAGGTCGAAGTTTCGGGCTCGAAGAATGCCGCGCTGCCCATTCTGATCGGCACGATGCTCACGGGTGAGGACGTCACCCTGACAAACGTGCCGGAACTCGCGGACATCCGCACCACGTGCAACCTGCTCGCCTCGCTCGGGTCGCAGCTGACGCCCGGGGCGCACCGCGTGAAACTGGCGATGCCCGCCCTCACCTCGCACGAAGCACCCTACGAACTGGTCAAGACGATGCGCGCCTCGTTCCTCGTGGCGGGTCCGCTCCTCGCACGCTTCGGCAAGGCGAAGGTTTCGCTGCCGGGGGGCTGCGCCATCGGCGCGCGTCCCGTCAACATCCACCTCAAGGGGCTCGAGGCGCTGGGCGCGAAGATCAAGCTCAAGCGCGGCTTTGTCGAGGCACACACCACGGGACTGAAAGGCGCAGCCATCGCGCTCGA
>CAZWUZ010000324.1:2788-3952 GCA_964637655.1 uncultured bacterium
GCGGCGTCGCTGGCGAAGGGGACGACGACCATCAGCAATGCCGCCTGCGAACCGGAAATCGAGGACCTCGCGCAGTTTCTCAACCTGCTGGGGGCAAAAGTCAGCGGGGCGGGCACGACGGTGGTGAAAATCGAGGGCGTGAAGGAACTGCATGGCGGCGCGCACAAGGTGATCGGCGACCGCATCGAGGCGGGCACCTACCTGGTGGCCGCGGCCGCGACCAAAGGCACGGTCACGGTAACCGGATTCAAGCCGGTGTGGCAGGCGGCGCTCATCGAGAAACTGCAGGGGATGGGCGTGAAGATCACCACGACGCCGCAGAGTGTCACGCTGCAGGCGAAGCACGGGGTGAAGCAGCCCTGCAACCTGAGCACGCAGCCCTATCCTGGTTTCCCGACCGACATGCAGGCGCAGATGATGGCGCTGGCAACCGTCACGCCGGGGACGAGCTTTATCCGCGAGACGGTCTTCGAAAACCGGTTTATGCACGTCGGTGAACTGCTGCGCCTGGGGGCGGACATCACCATCGAGGGGAACACGGTGATGGTCAACGGGGTGCGGCATTTGACCGGGGCGACGGTGATGGCGACCGACCTGCGCGCCTCGGCGGCGCTGGTCATCGGCGGCCTGGTGGCCAAAGGCACGACGGAAATCACGCGCATCTATCATCTGGACCGCGGCTACGAAAAACTCGAACA
The DNA here is from genome assembly GCA_964637655.1 of uncultured bacterium. Lineage (GTDB taxonomy): Bacteria > DAOPZR01 > DAOPZR01 > DAOPZR01 > DAOPZR01 > CAZWUZ01. The sequence goes on from CAZWUZ010000324.1 coordinate 3,487, forward strand.
GAAACTGAACGCGCTGGGGGCAGACATCCGCCGCGCGTTCTGGAAGTAGGAGGCGCATATGCTGCGCGGACTGTATACCGGCGCTGCGGGGATGCTGGCGACGTGGGGGCAGATGGACGTCATCGCCAACAACCTCGCCAACGTCAGCACGGCGGGCTTCAAGCGGGACGAGACGGTCTTCATGCAGTTTCCCGCCATGGATATCCGCCGCACCAACGACGACGTGCGCGAGGTGCCGTCCGGCACCATCGACCGCCGTCCCGCGGTCGGCGAACTCGGCACCGGGGCGGCCATCGACGAGATCTTTACCGATTTCGCGCAGGGTTCGCTGCGGCCGACGGGGAACCCGCTTGACCTGGCGCTCGACGGCGCGGGGTTCTTCACCGTGGAGACGGCGCAGGGGATGCGCTACACGCGGGACGGCGGCTTCCAGGACAATAGCGAGGGGTATGTGACCGACAGTCAC
>CAZWUZ010000325.1:0-3936 GCA_964637655.1 uncultured bacterium
TGTTCCGCCAGGAGGCGCGCCGCCGGGTTGACCGGACGGCCGGCGATGAGCGCCACGGTCATCGGGATGACTACCGGCGGACAGACCGGCACGGCGATGAGCCGGTCGCCATGCCGCGTGAGCGCAGCCGCCGCATCGTCGCTGTCAGTCAGCCCGAAGAGCAGCTGCCCGTCGACCACGCGGTCGCGCACCGACGCGTTGCCGGTGGCGAGATGGATGCCGCGCGCCTGCACCCGGCGGTAGAAGGCCGCTGCCGGCCCGGCGCCGTCACGCGCCCAGAGCAGCGCCGCCTGCGTGGTGCTCGTCCCGAACAGGGGGAGCGCCATCCCCACCTGTGCCGCCGGGATCCGCCCGTCGAGCAGCACGTCGAGCGGCAGCGAGTCGGCGTTGCCGAAGAGGCGGATACAGGCGGCGCGGTCAGCGAGAAAAACCCGCGCGCGGCCGCCATACAGCACGTAGTTGCCGCCCGGCCCGCAGTAAGCGCCCGCCGGCAGCGGGGCGGTGTCGCGACTGAACGGGGCGAGCACTCCCGCCTCCTGCAGCCGCACGGTCTGCACGAATTCACCGCTCCAGAACACATCCGCCTGCGGATTGCGCTGTTCCGCGATGAGGCGATTGACCAGCCCGGTGGTCTTGGCCGCCTCGGCATCAAACACCGCCCTGACGGTGATACCGGTCTGCTGCTGGAAATCAGCGAGCACTCCAGCCGAGAAGTTCTGGTCGACCGAGGCATAGATGACCACCTCGCCGGCCGGCGCCATGGCAGTGGTGCCGCACGCGGCGAGCCCCCCCGTGAGCAGGCAGAGTGCCGCGGTCAGATACCGTCGCATGACTGGTATTCCTTTCGTCCATGCCGTCTGCCGGCGCGGACGCGCCGAGAGCGGCATCCTAACACTGTGCCGCTGTGCCGTCAACGCCGCTGCCGGCACCCTGCTGCGCCAGCAGTTCAGCGGTGCGGATGCCGTCCACCGCCGAGGAGAGTATCCCCCCCGCGTAGCCGGCACCTTCGCCGGCCGGGTAGAAGCCGCGCAGCGAGATGCTCTGTCCGTCCTCGCCGCGGGTGAGGCGCACCGGCGACGAAGTGCGGGTCTCCACCCCGGAGAGCACCGCATCGGGGAGGGCGAACCCGGGCAGCTGCCGGTCAAGCGCAGGCAGCGCCGCGCGCAGTGCCTGCACCGCGAACGCGGGCAGCGCGGCACGCAGATCGCACCAGCGGACACCGGGACGATAGGTCGGCAGCACGCTCCCGGGCGCGGGGGAGGGCACCCCGGCAAGAAAATCGCCGACCCGCTGCACCGGCGCATGGTGAGCGCCGCCGCCGAGGCAAAAGGCCGCCTGTTCCCACCGCCGCTGCAGGTCGAACCCGGCGAGCGGTCCGCCCGGAAAATCGTCGGGCGTGACGCTGACCACGAGCGCGCTGTTGGCGGTACCCGAATCACGCGCGTAGCGGCTCATGCCGTTGGTAACAACACCGTCCGCCTCCGACGCCGCGGCCACCACCGTCCCGCCCGGGCACATGCAGAAACTGAAGACGGCGCGGCCGTCGCTGCCATGGTGCACCAGTTTGTAGTCGGCGGCGCCGAGGAGCGGATGCCCGGCGTGCGGACCGAAGCGGGCAGTATCGATCAGTGCCTGCGGATGCTCGATACGCAGACCGAGCGCGAACGGCTTGGCGTCGCAGTGCACCCCGCGCGCCTGCAGGCAGCGGATGGTAGCGCGCGCGCTGTGGCCGCCGGCGAAGATGACGCGGTCGGCAGCGACGGTTTCGCCGCCGGCCAGCACCCCCCCCCGCACCCCGCCGTCAGCCACCACCAGGTCATCCACCCGGCTGTGGAAACGCACCTCGCCGCCCAGCGCGATAATCTTCTCCCGCAGGGCACGCACCACGCCGCCGAGCCGGTCGGTACCGATATGCGGCTTGCTGAGGACGGCAATTTCCGCGGGAGCACCCGCGGCCACCAGTTCGTCGATGACCTTGCGGCTGCGCCAGGCGCGGTCGCGGATCTGGGTGTAGAGTTTGCCGTCGGAAAAGGTTCCGGCCCCGCCCTCACCGAACTGGATATTCGTTTCCGGGTCGAGCTCGCCGCCTGCCGCGAAACGCGCGACCGCGCGCGCGCGCTCCGCCACCGGGGCGCCGCGTTCGAGCAGCAGCGGGCGGTAGCCCTGTTCGGCAAGCACGAGACCGGCAAAGAGGCCGCAGGGGCCGGTGCCGATGATCACCGGGCGCAGCGCCGGGGGTGACGCGGCCGGTACGGGGAAGCGGTAGCCGCCCGACGGGGTCGGCGCGATGCGGCGGTCGCCGCGCACGCGTCCGGCGACCGCTGCTTCATCGGCAACTTCGGCATCGACGGAATAGACCAGGCAGAGCGAGCGCGGGTTGCGCGCATCATGACCACGCCGGCAGACCTGGAAGCGGAGCACTGCCTCGGGGGCAACCTGCAGGCGCTCGCGCACCGCAGCCGCGAGATCAGCGTCGCTGTGCGCGAGCGGCAGCCGCAGTTCGGTCAGGCGCAGCATGGGGCGACGGCAGGAAGCGCCGGTCGGCGGCGCGGCCGGATACCGGCGGCCGCCACGGGATCAGTCCCGCGCGAGGCGGTCACAACCGCCGAGATACGGGCGCAGCACCGCGGGCACCGCGATGCTGCCGTCATGCTGCTGGCAGTTTTCCACCACGGCGATCCAGGTGCGCCCGACGGCCAGTCCACTGCCGTTGAGGGTGTGGACGAACTGCGGCTTGTCCTTCCCCGCGCGGCAGCGCAGGTTCATGCGCCGCGCCTGGAAGTCGAGACAGTTGCTGCAGCTGGAGATCTCGCGATAGTCCTGCTGCGACGGCAGCCAGACCTCGAGGTCGTAGGTCTGCGCCGCGGCAAACCCGATATCGCCGCTGCAAAGCGCCATGACACGGTAGGGGAGTTCGAGCAGCTGCAGCACGTGTTCCGCCGCCGCGGTGAGGCGTTCGAGTTCCGCCGCGGACTCCTCCGGGCGCGTGAGCGCCACCAGTTCCACCTTGTCGAACTGGTGCTGGCGGATGAGGCCGCGCGTATCCTTGCCGGCCGCGCCCGCCTCGGCGCGGAAGCAGGGGGTGCAGGAAGTCAGGCGCCGCGGCAGGGTGTCCGCCTCGAGGATTTCACCGGCGTAGAGATTGGCCAGCGGCACTTCCGCCGTCGGGATGAGGTAGAGTTCCGGATCCGCCGTACGGAAAAGGTCGGCAGCGAACTTCGGCAGCTGGCCGGTTCCCGTCATCGCGGCGCGGTTGACGAGCAGCGGCGGCGCCACCTCGGTGTAGCCATGCTGCTGCGTGTGCAGGTCGAGCATGAAGGCGGCGAGTGCCCGCGTGAGACGGGCGCCGGCACCGGTCAGCACGCTGAAGCGCGCGCCCGCCAGTTTCGCCGCGCGCTCAGTGTCGAGCAGGCCCAGCGCGGGCCCGAGGTCCCAGTGCGGCTGCGGGGCGAAGTCGAACTGCCGCGGCGTCCCCCACCGCCGCACCTCGACATTGCCCGACGCATCGGGTCCGGCGGGAGTGGCGGGCAGCAGGCGGTTGGGCAGCTCGAGGGCCAGCGCATCGCGCTCCTGTTCGAGCGCACGCCGTCGCTCCTCGAGCGCGGCATACTCGTCACCCAGCGCGGCGGCCTGCGCCAGCAGGTCAGCGGCATCCTGTTTATCGCGCTTGCGCGCCCCGATCTCCTTCGCCAGGGCATTGCGCTGCGCCTGCAGCGTTTCCGCCGCGCCGGTGGCCGCGCGCCACTGCGCATCGAGTTCCTGCCAGCGCGCGCCGGGGGCGTCCGACCGGCGCGCCGCGAGCATGGCGGTCACTGCCGCCGCCTCCTCCCGCAGCCAGCGTGGGTCGAGCATCAGCCCTTCTCCCCGTCGGTAGCGTCCGGATCGTCGCCGTCCGCTGCATCGTCCGCGTCGTCATCGGTGGCGTCATCCGCCTCC
>CAZWUZ010000326.1:0-3889 GCA_964637655.1 uncultured bacterium
GCCCGAGGATGTGCGCGAGCAGTACGAGCGTCAGCTCAAGGACCTGCAGGAGGCGCGCGGTGACATCGTCATCGTGCAGGATGCCGACCTCGAACTGAATCCCGTCGATTACCCGGCCCTGCTCGCCCCGCTGCTGGCCGGGCAGGCGGACGCGGTCTACGGAGCGCGTTTCCTGCGCCCGGAGAACCGGGTCGGCTACCGGCTGATCAGCCGGCTGGGGAACGCCGCGGTGACGGGGTGGACCAACCTGCTCTTCGGCGCCCACCTGACCGACGAAGCGGCGGGCTACAAGGTGCTGCGCACGGAACTGCTGCGTTCACTGCAGCTTGAGTGCGACGGTTTTGACTTCTGTGCGGAGGTAACCGCCAAGCTGCTGTTGCGCGGCATCCCCATCTGCGAGGTCCCGGTGCATTTCAACCCGCGCAGTTATGTCGAAGGGAAGAAAATCGGCTGGCGCGACGGGGTGCTTACCCTGTGGACCCTGCTGCACTACCGCCTGTGCGGGAGGAAGAACTGCTGATGCGCCTGCTCATGGTCGTCCCCACCTACAACGAGCGCGACAACATCCTGCGCCTGATCAACGAGCTGCTGGCGCAGCCGGTCGACTGCGCGGTGGTAGTAGTCGACGACGCGTCGCCCGACGGCACCGGCGACCTGGTACGCGAGCGCGCCGCGCGCGAGCCGCGCGTGCACCTCATCTCCCGCGCCGGCAAACTCGGCCTGGGCACCGCCTACGTCGCCGGGCTGCGCTACGGACTGGAGCAGGGCTACGATGTGGTCGGCACCATGGACGCCGATTTTTCGCACGACCCGAAGTACCTCCCCGCGCTCGCCGCCGCCATCGCGCAGCCGGACACCGACATCGCCATCGGTTCGCGCTACGTCCCGGACGGCGGCACGGTCAACTGGGGGGTGCACCGGCAGCTGCTCAGCGGCGGCGCCAACGCGTTTGCCCGCTGCCTGCTCGGCTTCACCACGCGTGACAACACCGCCGGGTTCCGCCTCTACCGCGCCGCCTTTCTGCGCGCGGTCGACATCGGTGCCATCCGCTCGAACGGCTACTCCTTCCTGCTCGAGTTTCTCTACCGCTGCAATCAGGCGGGGGCGCGCGTGCGCGAGGTGCCAATCATCTTCGTCGACCGCCGCGAGGGGCTCTCGAAGATCTCCAAGCAGGAGATCATCCGCGCGCTGCTCACCGTCGTGCGCCTGCGGCTGCGGGGCTGACGCCATGTGGCAGGAGGTGCCCTGCCCGCTGTGCGGGGCTGACGACGCGCGGGTGCGCTGGCGCGGCGCACTCAGCGACGAGGCCACGCCCGCCGCGTTTGCCTGCACCAACATCTTCTGGAGCGAGTACCGGCAGGTGGTCACCTGCCGCCGCTGCGGTATGACCTACAACAACCCGTGCGAAACGCCGGCGACGCTGCTGGCGCAGTACGCGGACGTGGTCGACGAACAGTACCTGCGCGAGCAGGCGGGGCGGGAGCGTACCTTCGCAGCGCTGCTCACGCGCCTGCGGGAACTGCAGCCGCCGCCGGGCACCCTGCTCGATGTCGGCTGCTACACCGGGCAGTTCGCCGCGCAGGCACGGGCCGCCGGCTACACCGTCTGCGGCCTGGAACCGTCGCGCTGGGCCGCCACGCACGCCCGCGACACGTACGGGCTCGAGGTGGCGGGGGCGACCCTCACCGACCTGCCGGCGGACCGGCAGTTCGACTGCATCACGCTGTGGGATGTGCTCGAGCACCTGCCGCAGCCGCACACCACCATCGCCGCCATCGCGCGGCACCTGCGCCCGGGCGGGCTGCTCGCACTCTCCACGCACAACCTCGACGCGCCGGCGGCACGCCTGCTGGGCGGACGCTACCCGTTCCTGATGCGCATGCACGTGGCACATTTCACCCCCGCCACGCTGGGTCGGCTGCTCGCGGAACACGGACTGTACCTCGCCAGCGTTGAGGAACACCGCCGCTATATCCGGATCGGCTACGCGCTCGACAAACTCGCACGCTACGCGCCGCGCCTGCACGCACTGCTGCGCGCCACCGGTGCCAGCCGGTACGCGCACCGGCTGATTCCGGTGGTCGGGGTCGGACTGATCAACGCCTATGCGCGGCGGGCCGCGGCATGATGCGCTCCCGTACCGCCCACGCGCTGCTGCTCTGCGGCGGGCTGGCCGCGGCCATCCTCTTCCTCTTTCACCCCTACGTGCTCAACGACCTGTACCTGGTCAACAACGACTACATGAGTTTTTCCTATCCGGTGCGTCTGTTCCTGCAGGAGGCGCAGGCGGACGGACGGTTCGACTGCTGGAACCCGTACCAGTACGGCGGCTTCCCGCTCTACGCCATGCCGCTGTGGAGCCCGTTCTATCCCGTGTCGCTGCTCGTCGGCTGGCTGGCGGTGCCGGTGCAGTTCATCGGGGGGGCGATGTTCCATCTCTTCGTCTGCGGCCTGTTCATGTACCTCTGGCTGCGCCGCGTGCAGCTGCCGTTCAGCGCCGCCGTCTTCGGTGCCTTTCTCTTCTGCTTCAGTCCCTTCGTCCTCGTGCATGTCAGCGAGATCGACAACGTCATGCGCACCATCGTCTGGATCCCGCTGATTTTCTATGCCGGGCAGGTGGTCATCGACGGCACCGAGATCGCCGGCTCGCTGCTCCTCGCCCTCGCGCTCGCCCTGATGATCCTCGCCGGGCACCTGCAGTTCACCTTCTATACCATGGTCAGTTTCGTCCTCTTCTACCTGTTCAGCGCCCTGCGCATCCTGCTGACAGGCCGCGACCGCACCCGCGCGCTGAAACTCATGGGGAGTGTCGGCATCGTGCTGGTGCTCGCCGTCGGGCTCAGCGCCATCGGGCTCTTCCCCGCCTGGTACCTGACCCAGCTCTCCACCCGCGCGGCCGGCATCTCCTGGAAATTCATCACCAGCTACTCGCTCACCCCGGACCAGCTGCTCAATATCGTCTCGCCCGCTCTCTGGCGGCAGTGGGGGATGACTGACGGCACGGTTTTCCCCTACCTCGGCGCCATCACTCCGCTGCTCTTCCTCGTGCCGCTCATCCGCCGGCGCGACCCGCTGCCGTGGTTCTGCGCGGTGATGATGCTGCTGGCCCTGCTCATCGCGCTCGGCAAATTTTCCCCGCTCTTCGTGCTGCTCGGCACGTACGTCCCCGGTTTTTCGCTCTTCCGCGGGCCGATGCGCTTCCTGCTCGTCTACGTTTTTTTCGCCGCCACCCTTGCCGCGCACGCGCTGCCGCTGCTGGCCGACCGCAGCCGCCGCCTGCGCTGGCTGGCACTGGCCTGGGGCGCGTACAGCGCGGTGCTGACCGCCGCGCTGCTCATCCTGAACCTTTTCCCCGCGACGGTGCTCGCGCTGATGCGCCGCTGGGTACTGTTTGCCTATACGCGTCTCGCGGTCGGGCAGACCCGCCCGCTGGACTGGTACCTCGACCGCCTGCAGCCGGAACACCTGCAGACCGCACAGACCGCGCTGGGCACCACGCTGCTGCTGCTGGCAGGATTCGGACTGCTGCTGCTGCTCCGCGGACGCCTCGCCCCGCGCCCGTGGCTCCTCCTGCTTCTGCTGCTCCTGTTGCCACCCTACGTGCTGACGGCGGGCGACTACGTGCATTTCCGCCCGCGTGCCGGTTTCACACCGCCGCGCCCGCTCGCTGAGGTTATCCGCCGCGAAGCCGCCGGGGAATCACCGCTAACCGCGCGCGTCGCGCAGTACGGGTATCTCTGGTTCAATCAGGGAACGGCGCTGCCGCTCGCCTGCCTCGACGGCTACGGCGGCATCATCACCAACAGCTATGCACGCTATGTCACCGTCATCGAGGGGGAACTGCCCGACGCGGCCAACGTCCGCGCCAGCGTCGCCATCCGCACCCTTG
>CAZWUZ010000327.1:0-3878 GCA_964637655.1 uncultured bacterium
AGATCCTGATCGGCCTGGCCATGTTTCTGACTTTCTTCATCATGGCGCCGACCTTCGGGGCGATCAACCGCGAGGGGATGCAGCCCTACCTGCAGCAGCAGATCGACCAGCCGACCGCGCTGGCGGTGGCGGTGAAGCACACCCGCGCCTTCATGTTCCGGCACACGTTCGAGAAGGACATCGCGCTCTTCGTGCAGATCGGCAAGCTGCCGCGCCCCGCGACGCGCGAGCAGGTGCCCACCTACGTGCTTATTCCCGCGTTTATGATCAGCGAACTGAAAACGGCGTTCACCATGGGGGTGCTGCTCTTCATCCCGTTCATGGTCATCGACATGGTGGTCGCTTCCGTGCTCATGTCGATGGGCATGATGATGCTGCCGCCGGTGATGATCTCGCTCCCCTGCAAGATCCTGCTCTTTGTCATGATCGACGGGTGGAACCTGCTGGTCGGGCAGATTGTCGCCAGCTACCACCCGGGGGCGTAGGGCATGGACCAGTCCACCGCCACGCAGATCGTGCAGCAGGCGCTGCTTGTCGCCGTGCTCATCTCGCTGCCGATGATCGGGCTGTCACTTATCGTCGGGCTGTTCATCGCCATTTTCCAGGCGACCACCTCGATCCAGGAGCAGACGCTGACCTTCGTGCCGAAGATCATCGCCACGCTGCTGGCCGCGGCGTTTTTCGGCAACTGGATGCTGTCGTACACGATGGACTATACCATCCGCCTGTGGGGCATGTTCCCCACGCTGGGCCCGTGAGGCGCGCCGCATGACCACGGTGATGACGCTCGAGCGGCTGGTCGACCACGTGCAGCTCTTTTTCCTCGTGCTGCTGCGCGTCGGCGCGCTCTTTGTCGAGATGCCGTTCCTCGGCAGCAACCTCATCCCGGTGCGCGTGCGCACCGGCCTGGCCGCCTGCATCGCGCTGGCGGTCTTTCCCCCCGTGCAGGCGGCGGGCTACGCCTACGCCGGGGGTGACGCCTGGGCGCTGGCCTGGGCGGCGCTCAACGAGGTGGCCATCGGCCTGGCGCTCGGCTTTCTCGCCAACCTCTACCTCATGGCCTTCCAGCTGGCGGGGCAGTTCGCCGCCAACCAGATGGGGCTCAGTTTCATCGAGGTGATCGACCCGATGGCGGAGATCTCGGTGCCCATCATCGGGCAGCTGCAGGGGCTGTTCGCCACGCTGATCTTCATCGCCATCGACGGGCACCGCTTCCTGCTCGACGCCGTCGTGCGCAGCTTTGCCGTCTGTCCCGCCCTGTCGCTCGGCACCGCCGGGGGGATGCTGACGCAGGTGGCGGCCGCGCTCGGGATGCTCTTCGAACTGTCGTTTATCATCGCCGCGCCCGTGGTCGGCACGGTGTTTGTCGTCGACATCGCGCTCTGCCTGCTCGGACGCGCGGCGCCGCAGCTCAACGTCATGATGCTCGGCTTTTCGGTCAAGATTGTTTTCGGCATGCTCGTGCTGATCACCATCGTGCCGCCGCTCGGGCTGGCGACGGAAAAGGTCTTCGCGCTGCTGTTCCGCGATGCCGGGCGCTTCCTCACGGTGGCGGGCGGATGAGCGTGCTGCTGCCGGTCCGCCCCTGGCCGCCGTCGCCCGCCGCCGCGGCGCTGGCCGCGCGCCTGCAGGCGACGTTCGACCTGCAGCGGTTCGCCGCCGAGGACGAGGGGCGCACCGAGGACCCGACCGCGCGCAAGTACCAGAAGGCGCGCGAGCGCGGGCAGGTGGCCAAGTCGCAGGAACTGCCGCTGGCCGCCGGCATCCTCGCGGGCTTCATCGGGCTGTACTTCTACCTGCCGTGGGTCTGGATGGAGCTGGCGGGGCTGATGCGCTGGTGCCTCTCCCCGGCCGTGCTGCATGCGCTCGACCCGGGCAGCGAGCCGCTGCTGCTGCTGCAGGTGCTCTGGCAGTTTCTGCGCCTGTCGGCCCCCGCCTTCGCCATTGCGGTGCTGACCGGTATCGCGGTCAACCTCGCGCAGGTCGGGTTTCTGTTCACCCTCGAGCCGCTGCGCCCGCGGCCCGAGAACCTGCTGCCGAGCCCGAAAAAACTCATGCAGCGCATGATCTTCTCGAAACAGGTGGCGATGAATCTGCTCAAATCGCTGTTCAAACTGGTGGTCATCACCTGGCTGGCCTACGCCGAGATCAGCGGGTCGCTCGCGCCGATGCTCGACACCATCAACAGCGGGGTGATGAGCGGCACGCTGCTGTTTCTCGACGCGATCATGCGCTTCGCGCTCAAGACGGGCGTCTTCCTGCTGCTGCTCGCGTTCTTCGACCTGTGGTTCCAGAAGCGCGAGCACAAGGAACAGTTGAAGATGACGAAGCAGGAGACCAAGGACGAGATGCGCTCGCAGGACGGGGACCCGCAGATCAAGCAGCACATCCGCAAGCGGGCGCGGGAGATCGCCATGACCAAGCGGATGTTCGAGGCGCTGCCGACCGCGGACGTGGTCATCACCAACCCGACGCACTATGCGGTGGCGCTCGCCTACCTCAAGCTTGACCCGCAGCCGTCGGCCCCGACGGTGGTGGCCAAGGGGCATGACGCGCTGGCGTTGCGTTTGCGCGAAGTGGCACAGTCAGCCGGGGTCCCGGTCTGTGAAAACCCGCCGCTGGCGCGGGCGCTGTACGCCGAGGTCGACCTCGGCGCCACCATTCCCGAACAGCATTTCGGGGCGGTGGTGGATATCCTGAGAACACTGCAGGCGGCGGCGCCACGCGCGGCGGCCGGCTGACGGAAGGGGAACTGAACGATGACGAACGAGAGCGACGCGGCGGCACCGGGCCTGCTGGGCGGCCTGCTGCGCAACAGCGATCTGCTGCTGGCGCTGGGCATCATCCTCGTGCTGGCGATGATGGTGCTCCCGGTCTGGACCTGGACGCTGAACCTGGGGATCGCGGCGAGCGTCACCGTCGCCCTGCTCATCCTGCTCACCGTGGTCTACAGCCCGCGGGCGGTCGACTTCGCCGTCTTCCCCTCGGTGCTGCTCATGACCACCGCGCTGCGCCTGGCGCTCAACGTCGCCTCGACGCGCAAGATCCTGCTCGAGGGGAAGAGCGGGGTCGAGGGGATCATCACCGCCTTCGGGGATTTCGTCGTCGGCGGCAACTACGTCGTCGGCATCATCATCTTCCTCGTGCTGGTCATTATCCAGATCATGGTCATCACCAAGGGGGCGACCCGCATCGCCGAGGTGGCGGCCCGCTTCACCCTCGACGCCATGCCGCTCAAGCAGATGGCCATCGACGGCGAGGTGCAGCGCGGGGACATCACGCAGGAGGAGGCGGCGCAGAAGCGGCTCGACATCCAGCGCGAGTCGAACTTCTACGGGGCGATGGACGGCGCCGCCAAGTTCGTGCAGGGTGATGTCTACGCCGGGCTGATCATTGCCGGCGTCAATATCGCCGGCGGGCTGATCATCGGCATGTGGATGCGCGGCGAGGGGCTGGTCGAGGCGCTGCAGACCTACACGCTGCTGACCATCGGTGACGGGCTGGCGGCGCAGATCCCGTCGCTGCTCATCGCCGTGGCGGCCGGCCTCATCGTCACCCGTTCGACCAGCGACGAGAACCTCTCGCGCGACCTGACCAGGGAGATGCTGCGCCAGCCCAAGGCGCTCTATATCGCGGGGAGCGTGCTGTTCGTGCTCGGCATCGTGCCGGGGATGCCGCTGCTGCCGCTCTGGGCGCTGGCCGGATTCCTCGGCGCGCTCGCCCGCTCGATCAACCTGCGCACGGCGGACGCGGCGGCGGCGGCGGCGCGCGCGGCGGCGGCGCCCGAACCGGCGGCCAAACCGCCGGAGAAACCGCTGGCGCTGCTGCAGGTCGACCCGCTCGAAATCGTGATCGGCTACGGGCAGAAGGCCCTGGTC
>CAZWUZ010000328.1:0-3837 GCA_964637655.1 uncultured bacterium
CGCGTCCGTCAGATCGGCGAACTCGGGGGACGCCCTACGCATTTCGGTGGGCTTGGCGGCTTTTGAACTCCGCAAGACCGATCGGAAGAGGCAGGTGGGCTACGTTCCTACGGGCTCGAGCGTCTGGACTCGCGGCGGCTTCTGCTCGGCTCTCCAGAAGCCTTGGGATTGATGGTTTTCGATTGATGATGGATGATTCGGAGGCGGAAGGCCGCGTCGCGGCCGGGCAGCGCCGAAATCCCAGCCGAGGGCGGCTGGGCCACATAATCAACTTCGCACAGGCGAGGGCGCCTGTGCCACATGGGCCACATAATCAACTTCGCACAGGCGGGGGCGCCTGTGCCACATAGGCCACATAACAACATCACACCCCGCGGGGGCCGTCGGGCTGCAGGTCGCTGCCGGTCACCTGCCTGACCGCCTGCGCGAAGGCCGCGTCGTCGTCCTGCACCACCCCATCGGCACGCAGCCGCGCGGCGAAGCGGGCGATATTCAGCCCGTCGCGCATCGACAGTTCCTGCTCGCGCCGGTGCGCGCGCTGCAGCAAATCCACCACCCTGCCGATGAGTTCATCGCCCGGGCCGGGCAACTGCCCGCGGATGATGCGGAATTCCTCCTCGCGCGAGGGATAGTCCATGCTGATGCCCGGCTGCAGCCGCGAGATGATGTATTCCGGCACCTCGAAGGTCGAGGCGTCCTCGTTCATGGTGACACAGACGCGAAAGGCGGGGTCGGCCGTGATCTCCACGCCCGCCACCAGCGAGAACACGCTGCGCCGCATATCGAGCAGCGGCGCCACCGACGCCCAGCTCTTCTCGCTCATGCGGTTGCCCTCGTCGAGCAGGCAGATGCCGCCACGCAACATGGCCGACACCAGCGGCGAGGCGACATAGCGGATTTTCCCGCTGTCAGCGATGACCGGCGAGATGATGAGGTCCTCGGGTTTGGTGTCCACGGTGCACTGGAATATGTAGAGGGCCTGCTGGCGCGCATGCGCGGCGGCGATGGCGAGCGAGGTCTTGCCCACGCCCGGCCGACCGAGGATGCGCGGCTGCATCGGCGGGTCGTCCCCATCCTCGCGCCACGCGGCCAGTAATTGTTCCAGCGGCTCGCGCATCCCCACCCACTCCACCTTCAACTGCGGCGGATCAACGAGGTGGATTTCAACTCCCCTGATGCTGACGGTTTCGCCTATGGTCTTCCCGGTCCGGCTCATAACGCCCCCTTACCCGACGATGCGAGTATGGCATACCACCTGCCGCGGCAGCAAGCCGTTGACGCTACCGTCGCACATCAGGCGATCTGTCAGGTAGCGCCTTCGAGGAACCCCGCCATGAACAGCGGACGGTGCAGGCCGGTATTCAGCGCTGCGTGACTGAGAATCAGTTTTTTGCTGCTGCGCATGCCCTTGAACTGCTCGCGTCCTTTGCCCTTACCGCCGATTTCAATGACCATATCCTCGTCGGCATGGCGGATCAGGTAATCAGGGGTCTTCCCGCCGCGCGTGGTTTTGAGGTAGGTGATGGTCAGTCCGGCCAGGCGTGCGGTCTCGACAAAAAAATCCTCGCGCAGTTCACCGAGCACCCCGGCATACTCACGGAAGAGCAACCGGAACGGCAGGCACATAAGGACCTTGGGCTCCTTGAGCACGTTAGTCCCCGACGGGAAAATCATGTTGATGACATAGGCCTGATGCAGGAGTGAGAGGTATTGCTCGGCCTTGTATTTCGTGATGCCGGTGTTTTTCGCCAGTGAAGTGAAATTTATGCCATCCACCGGCGAGCGGCCGATAAACTCGAGGCACTTCCTGATGAGCCCCGTTTCTTCCGTATACAGGCGGGCCACGGCCGGGATATCATGTTCGATGATTTTGGCGAGGATGTTCCCGCAGAGCGTGAGGGGTTCCGGTTCTTCGAGCGCAAACGGCATGAGTCCGCCCTGGAGATACTCCGCGAAACGGTGTTCAGTGCGCAGATGTTCCGGACTGAACCGGCCGGCGATTATGTCGTCAAGCGTCAGCGCCGCCGGGGCGATGCCGTCGCGGAACAACAGATATTCGCGGAAGGAAAACGGCGGGAGTTGCAGCAGTTTGACCCGCCGGGAGAGGTCGGTAGCGGTCGCCGTCAATGACAGCGCCATCGAACTGGTGAAGACCACCGCAAGGTCAAGAAAGTCGTAGATTTTTTTCAGTGTCGCAGCATAGTCCGGAGCGTGATGGATTTCATCAATCAGCAGCGTGCGGATGCCATAGCGCGTGACCAGCGACTCGGCCACAGCGAACAGCTCCACCTCGCGCATGGTGTCCAGCGAGAGGTAGAAGGAATGCTCTGTCGTCAGCGCGAGTTGGCGCAGGATGGTTGACTTCCCCACGCCACGCGGACCGATTATGCCGCAAAAATGGCGGCCTTTTTCCGACTGGAGCCGGTTGAACAATTCCCGTTTCCGCCAGGCCTTGCGCTTTGTTTCCGTTCGCGCCATCTCGTCCAGGCGGAATAATTCATGCAGTACCATATCGTTCCTCCTGTAAAACTATTATACAAGATGATATGCATATTGTCAAATGATTTATCAATATGCAGTTTAGTTTGCTGAGGTTTTTCATGGGCAACATCCAGCATAACAACATGTTACGGCTGCGTTAGGATGCTATGTATACTTTTACAACCAGGGGTAAAAGCTGGTGGCCGGGCGTGCTGTCCACACAGCGCGCCGTTATCTGCCGCTTTTCTTCAGGCAGAATTCCTTCTCGTTGCAGTTGAGGTCGCAGGTCAGGCCGTGATGCTCGTACATCGCGCAGAGGCGATGCTTGTAGATGTTCACCGGCGCGAGACGCTGCACCTGCCCGGCAAACTCGTGCAGAAAGCCGCTGTCGAGATGCGCTTCCGTGTCGCGATAGTCGCCCTGCGGCACGGGGTGGCCGGCCGCCTGCAGATTCTGCACGATGGCAGGCGCCAGTTTCAACCCGCCGACCACCAGTTCCTGCGCTCCGTCGGTCACCTCACGCAGCAGCGGCTGCGCGGCCTGCGCGTCGTACCATTCCGGCACCAGCGGCTTGCAGAGCGGCACCGCGTGGATGCCCGCGTCGCGGCAGATGCGCAGGAAGGCGACCGCGGCCGGCAGGTCGCCGTCGAGCCGCGGATTGAGCGACCCGACACTGACAAAGACGGTCAGGCGGCAGTCCCGCGCGAGGTCGCGCAGCCAGGCGGGCACATAGGACGCGCGCCGGGTGGGGCGCACGGTAAGCATGACCAGATGCTGACTGGCCTCGCGCTGCACGAAGCGCAGCAGGCGGCGCAGGCGGGCATGCCCGCGCGCGTCCTCGGCCAGCAGCAGGGCGTCGGTGGTGTCGAACAGCGAGAGGACCAGCGGCTTGCGCTGGATGAGGACGAGGCGCACGTTGCCCAGCGAAAGTGCGGGCACCGCAGGCACACTGCGCGCATCCGTACCGGTGGGCAGGGCCTGATACCAGGTATCCTTCTCCTGCACGCAGTAGGCGCAGCCGCGCGTGCAGCCGGCCGGCAGGTTGACTGACAGCCGCCGTTTCTTGGCGTCATGCATGAGCGGCGCGAACCGCGGCGGCGCCTCGCGGTACTCGAGGTAGACACCCTGCTGCTCGAGTCGCGCCATCTGCTCGGGCATGGTCAGCGGCGGCGGGCCGTCGTCACTGCAGAAACCCTTGCACATGTCAGGCACCTCCCTCCGTGCGGAACAGGTGCACGGTTCCGTCCGCGCTGCCGACCGCATACCGTCCGTCGCCGCCGGCGGCGGCGCACCACGCTTCGCCCGGCAGGGCATAGGCCGCGTCGGGCAGCGTCGTCTCCGCCGTCGCGCGCCCGG
>CAZWUZ010000329.1:0-3791 GCA_964637655.1 uncultured bacterium
CAAGACCTTCCGCCGTCCCGGCACCTTCTACGGCGACGGGGTGGTCGCGCACGTTGCCTTCGCCCACCCGTTCTGCGACCGCCTGCGGCGGGCGGCAGTGGCGGCGGCGAAGGCGGAAAAGATTGCCGTGACGGCCGGGGGCACCTACGTCTGCATGGAGGGTCCGCAGTTCTCGACCCGCGCGGAGTCGAACCTGCACCGCGCCTGGGGCGCGTCACTCATCGGCATGACCTGCATGCCCGAGGCAAAACTGGCGCGCGAGGCGGAGATGTGCTACGCGGTCATCGCCCTGGTGACGGATTTCGACTGCTGGAAAGAGGACGAGGAGCATGTTACCGCGGACGCGGTGGTGGCGACGATGACGCACAACGTGCAGGCGGCGAAGCGCATGCTGCCGCGCCTCATCGCCGCACTCGACAGTGCTGATTGCGCCTGCCGGCACGCGCTGGCCGGGGCGATTATGTCCGACCCGAAGAAGGTGCCGCCCCTGACGCGGAAAAAGCTGGCCCTGCTGGCGGGAACGTACCTGCAGTAGCGACGACAACTTGCCGCGCACGGCGCGGACGGAGGAAACGCGATGAAGAGGGGAATGATGGTACTGGTGGCGGCGCTGGCCGCGGGGCTGATGCTGCTGGGCGGCTGCAGTTGCGGCGGCGGTGACACGGAAACCAGCGGCACGGCAACGGGCGGCGGGGTGGCGCAGCTGCAGGGGAGTCCGAGTTTCACGGTGACGGCCTGCGATGCGGATGGCGACAACTACAACGTGACCGTCAACAACACACTGGTGGTCAGCGGCATTACCTGCGATAACGGCGCGGTGGAGATGCCCGCCTACAAGCCGCGCACGGGCAGCCCGAAGCCGTATCTCGAGGCGGCCGGCCCGGACGGCGAAACGCTGCTCAGTGACATCGAGGCGGCAGTCACGGCGGTGGCGGGCGGCGGTTCCATCCCGGCTCCGGCGGGCGAGATTGCTCCGCTCGCATACGGCGGCATTGAAATCACGGTCATCCAGCCGCGTGACAACAGCGGCAGCCGCTCCGGCAGCGGCAGCAGCCGGCAGTCGCGCGAGCGCAACGACCGGGCGCAGGCGCGTGACGCGGAAGGCGGCAGCAGCAGCACGCCGCGTGCGCCCACCATTCTCGCCACGCTGGTGCTCAATGACAACCTGAAAATCACCGGCATCCGCCTCATGGCTGACCGCAACGCGGACAAGACGTTCTTTGTGTCATGGCCGAGCCGGCAGGTCAACCGCAAGTATATCCCATCGGTGACCATCAGCGACGACACACTGCTGGTCAAAATCGAGGAGGAACTGCTCAAGGCCTACGCCCTGCAGGAGGGGCTGGAACCGGATGCGGTCAAACTGTCGCAGCGCGGCAGCAGCAGCAGCGGCAGCGGCGACGGCGCGGGGACGGAAGGCGGCCGCCCGGCCGGCGACGTGTTCATCAGTGCCATTGCCAAGGACGGCAATAACTATACCGCCACGCTGTGGAACGAGATCGTTGTCAGCGGGATCAGCATCGGTGACGGGGTGAAGTTCCCCGGCAGCGAGAGCCGCCCGCGCGACGGTGGCGAGTCGCGCTTCTTCCCGCATGTCAAGGCGCCGTTCCGCACGGCGGCGACGGCAGTCGAACGCCTGCAGACGGCCATCGAGGCGTTCGCGGAGGACGGGACGTTCGACAAGGGCACGGCGGCTGACCTGGAAGTCACCAACGTCTACATCAATCGCAGTTTCGCCGATGTCACCTTCAACAATGCCGTGGCCATCGGCGGGTTCCATATCAGCGGGCGCGGGACGGAGGCGACGGTCTCGCTGCCGTCGGTGAAGCAGGGAAGCAATTTTGTGCCGGTCATCAGTTTCCGCACGGAGTCGGTCTGGCAGCAGGTGCAGGAACAGATTCTCGACAAGTACCGCGCCACGGCACAGCGCAGCGGCAGCGGTGCGCGGTCCGGCGGCAGCCGCAATAGTGACCGCAGCTACGACGAATAAAAAAACGCAGGGAAAGGGATACGCATGCGACTGGGACGGAATTTCACCAATCTGCTGGAGTACGATTACATGCCGGAGGCGGACAAGGAGCGTTTCCGTGCCGGGACGCTGACGGTGCCCGATATGGACGCCACCTACCAGACGAAGTTCAAGGAGGACATCCGGCGGCAGGTGGACGCGGCCATCGCGTGCGGCATGACCCATGTCGAACTCGACGGGGGGATTCCCAACCCGTACCTCGGCATGCCGGCGGCGCTGCGGGCGGAACTGGCGGCCTACGCGAAGGCGAAGGATATCACCCTGTCGCTGCACCTGCCCTACACCTTCACCGCCATCGGCACCTGCGGGTTCCAGGAGGAGGACCGGGTGGCGGCCTGCGCCATGCTCAAGCACTACCTTGATTTCGCCGCCGACCTCGGCTGCGTCAGCGCGGTGATGCATCCCGGCTCCATTCCCTATTACCAGGCGACGGGTCGCTACCTCGAGATCAGTGACGAGCATCTCTTCCGCTCGCTGGTCGAACTGGGGCGCTACGCCAACGGCAAACAGATCGCCCTGCACCTCGAAAACAACACCAAGTGGGACCCGACGCATGTGCGGCCCGAGGAGTCGCTGCCGCTGCTTGACCGCGTGCGCGCGGAAGGAGTCGAGATCTACTACTGTTTCGACCTGGCGCACACCTTCACCCTCGTGGCGAAAACGGCCGACATCCCCTATCCGCCCGACGCGGCGTACGAGGCCATCCCGGCGCACTACTACCACGAGATCCACATCGGTGACTTCGTGCCGGAAAAGGTCCTCTTTCATCCCCCGCTGCACCAGGATGCCGGTCTGCTCAAAGCCGATGACTGGAAACGCATCTTCCGTATTTTCCGGAAGAAGGGGGTCAAAACCGTGGTGATCGAGACCGCGGTGCGGGAGAAGGACGACCTGATCAACGGCCGGCAGATCATGCTTGACGAGTCGCGCTACATCAAGGCGATTTTCGACAGCGTCATGGCGGAATAGGAGAACACCCGTGAGCAAACCTTTCCAGGTATTCCTGCTGGGCACCCCGGGGTGCGGCAAGTCGGAAATCTATCGCCGGCTCGAACAGCGCCTCAAGGACGAGGGTATCGCGTCGCGGGTGCTGCGTATCGACGATTTCCCCAAACTGCACGCCTGCTTTGTTGCGGATGACGAGGCGGAGGCGGCGGGCAAACCGCGCACCTGGTCGCGCAAGTCGGGCGAACACGGCTGGCTCGTCACCAACCCGGCGGTGTGGGATAAACTGCTGACCATGGTCAACGAGGATGTGCTGCGCGAGCGGGCGGCGGACACGGCGGTGTTTATCGAGTTTGCCCGTCCCGACATGGTGCGCTCCATCCGTTCCTGTTTCAGCGAAGAGGTGCGGCAGTCGTCGCTGCTCCTGTATATCTTCTGTCCGTTTGCCATCTGCTGGGAGCGCAACGTGCGCCGGCACGAGGCGGCGGTGGCGGCGGGCGGTGACGACCATCTCGTCTCGCGTGAGGAAATGGAAGCAACCTACCGTACCGATGACCACGACGACCTGCACACCCTCGGCATCCCCTTTGTCGTCGTGGACAACCATCTTGACGGAACGGCGCAGCTCGAATTCGAAATCGGCAAGATTATGGCCGTGCTGAAACAGCAGCAGGCGGCACGGCAGGCGTAGCGCGTCATGGGCGGGTTCCAGCGCAAGCGGCTCGGGGATATCCTTGTCGACGCGGGGATTATCACCCCCGAGCAGCTGACTGAGGCGCTCGAACGGCAGCGCGAGACGGGGGCGCGGCTCGGGCAG
>CAZWUZ010000330.1:0-3763 GCA_964637655.1 uncultured bacterium
CTGAGGGGGAAGGTTGGATGAGGGTGAATAGATACGCTTATTCGCATCTGCAGTGGTAGCCGCAGGCTTCAGCCTGCGGTAGTCAGCATTCCGCAGTCGCTTGTGGGGGTGCCGGTTAGGCCAGCCGCCGCATATATTCCCTGATCGACTGCGCCGTTGTTGCGCTCAGCGGGGCCGGCAGTTCGTCCGGGGCGAACCACCCGAACGCCGCCGTCTTTTCCGGTTCCCTGATGCGCGGTTTCCCGCTGACGATGCGCGCGCAAAAGCCGACGCTCACCCAGTGCTGCCCTGCCTCCGGCAGAAACTGTTCCGTCCACCCGAGATTGTCGAGCAGTTCGATTTCCACCCCGAGTTCCTCACGCACCTCGCGCCGCACGGCGTCGGCAACGGTCTCGCCGAATTCCACTGCGCCCCCGGGACGCGCCCAGCAGCCCGCCTCGTTGCGGCTCGCCGGCCCCCGCTGCAGCAGCAGGATTTTCCCTGCCGCATCGATGAGCAGCGCCCCGCACCCCACCCCGACCTGCTTCATCGTCCGCCCCGGTACATGGATTTCGCTTTCGCCGCCTGCACGCGATGGTCGACCACCGGCTGCACGTACGGCAGCCGGTGCGTCAGCGGGTCATGCAGTTGCGCCGCCGGCAGGTGTTTAAGTTCCGGCAGCCACTGCCTGATATACGCCGCGTCCGCATCGAACCGCTGCGCCTGCAGCAGGGGGCTGAAGATGCGTACCGGCTTCGGGTCCGCCCCCACCGACGCCGACCACTGCCAGTTGCCGATATTGACCGCCGCATCGTAATCGAGCAGCCACCGCGCGAAGTGCCGCTCGCCGGGCCGCCAGTCGCAGAGCAGGTCCTTGCACAGGAACGACGCGACCATCATCCGCACCCGCCCGTGCATCCACCCCTCCGTGTGCAGCTGCCGCAGCCCTGCGTCGACATACGGGTACCCCGTCTCCGCCCGCTCCCACGCCCGCAGCAGTTTCCCGTCGTTCTCCCAGCGCAGGTGCCGGCGCTTCGCCTGGAATTCCCACACCAGCGCGTCGGGAAAATGCCGCGCGATATGATGCCAGAACTCGCGCCACGCCAGTTCGCTGATGAACGTCTCCGCGCCCCGCGCGCGCGCCGCGTGCAGCGCCTCGCGCGGTGAGATAAGCCCGAACCTGATATACGGCGACAACCGCGAGGTGCCATCGAGGCCCGGCAGGTTGCGCGTCCGCTCATAGTCACCGTAGGCGAACGCGCGCAGCCGCTTTCTGCCCCACGCCGCGTCCCACGCGCTGCTGCCGCCCCGCACCCGCCGCAGCACCGTTTCCGTTTCCGGCACTGCCACGGTCATCCGCCACCGCCGCGGCAGCGGGAAGAGTGCCGGCGCCGCGTGCTGCCGCCAGAGCCGGTAGAACGCGGAGAACACCTTGCGCGGGGGGAGCAGGCCATGCGGCACGGTCAGCGCATCGTCGAACGTCTTTACCGCCACGCCCTGCGCCGCGCACCGCTTCGCCACCTGCGCGTCGCGCTCCTGGCCCGCCGCGCTCAGCGCGGCGTTGTGGTAGAGCGCGTCCGCCTGCCACTGCTGCAGCAGGCGCGGCAATTCGCGCTGCGGGTCGCCGTAAACCAGCGCCAGCCGTGTCCCCCGCGCACGCAGCTGCCCGTCGAGGTGGCGCACCGCTTCCTTCAGGAACCCGACCCGCGCATCGTCGCGCGGCAAGCCGTCAAGAATCGTGGTGTCAAACACGAACAGGGGAACCACTTCCGCGCCGTCGCGCGCCGCATGGTACAGCGCCGTATTATCGTGCAGGCGCAGGTCACGCCGCAGCCAGCAGACGATACGTTGGTACGGTTTTGCCATTGTGCCGCTCCCGCTCACCTGCTATACTGCCGCGCATGCAGACGGATGCGCGATTCGACCTGAGCGCCCTGACCCCCGCGCCGCCGCGCACCGCGCGGCTGCTGCTCGCGCTCTACCTCGTCTACTTTACCATACTCGGTATCGCCCCGTACGACCGCACGGTCTGGTGGGCGGAGAACCTCCCCATCCTGCTCATCGTCGGCACCCTCACCGCCACCTACCGCCGCTTCGCCTTCTCCACTACCGCCTACGCGCTCATGGGCTTTCTCGTCTTCCTGCACACGCTCGGCGGGCATTTCACCTTCGCGCTGGTGCCGTTCGACTGGGTGACGGACTGGTTCGGTTTTTCGCGCAACCATTACGACCGTATCGCGCATTTCACCGTCGGCTTCTACGCCTGGCCGCTCGCCGAGTTTCTGCTCCGCCGCAACCTCACCCGCGCGCGCGGCGTCCTCTGCTTGTTTCCCGTCAGCGCCATTCTCGCCGTCGCGGCGCTCTACGAGATCTTCGAATGGCAGTATGCGGTGCTGGGCGACCCGGCAGCGGGGCTCGCCGTGCTCGGTTCGCAGGGCGACATCTGGGACGCGCAGAAGGACATGCTGGCTGACGGGCTCGGCGCGGTCACCGCGACGCTCTTCTTCCTCTGGCGTACCCGCCCGCGCCGCTGACCGCTCACCCCGCCGCCGTACGCATCACCCGCCGCAGTTCTCCCGCCAGCACCCCGAGCACCACCAGCGCCGCCGCGCCGCGCAGCAGCAGGTCGACCGGCAGCGGCAGGTGCCACAGCTGGAACTGGCCCCAGATGGCCAGCAGCAGCAGCAGCCAGGGCAGCAGTCCGCGCCATGCCGCCCGGTGACTCACATCGCTCACCTGCGCCCGCCGCCGCAGCCACGCCAGCGCCAGCAGCAGCACGCCATAGGCGAGCACCGTCGCCAAGGCCGCGCCCGCCAGCGGCATGACCGGGATCAGCAGCAGGTCGAGCACCACATTCACCAGCAGCGCCAGCAGCGCCGCCGCAAGGATGTAGCCCGGCTTCTTCGCGCGGTGGTAGCCGACCGAGAAAAACGAGTAGAGCCCGTACAGCACATAGCCGAGCGCGATGAGCGCGATGAGTCCGGGCTCTGCCGCGTACGCATGCACCGGGGTGAGCAGGAACAGGTAGGGCGCAAACATGACCAGCAGCAGCGCCCCCGCGGTCAGCGCCATGACAAACAGCCGGTAGGTGGCAAGGTCCGTCCCCCCGCCGCGCGTATAGATGTATTCCGGCCAGAGCATCTGCAGCGGGGTAATGAGCAGCAGCAGCAACGCGGCGATTTTGTAGTTGAAATCGTAGATGCCCACCAGCGTCGCGTCACCCGTCAGCCACTGCAGCAGCAGGCGGTCGAGCAGTTCGAGACCGCAGAAAACCAGTCCCGTCGCCGCCAGCGGCAGTCCGAACGCCGCGTAGCGCCGCAGCCGCTGCCGCAGTTCCCCCGCGGGGAGCGCGACGGCCAGCACCGCGCGCAGCCGCACGATGAGCAGCAGTGCCACCAGCGCGTTGGCCAGCAGCATCCCCCAGAATGCGCCCGTCACCCCGAGCCCCGCCAGCAGCACCGCCCCGTAGACCAGCACCAGCCGCAGGCCGTTCAGCAGCAGGTTCGCCTGCAGGAACTGCCGTGCCTCCCCGGCGATGCGGAAGCGGATGAGCAGGGCGTAGACCAGCGCGTTGCACAGCACGTAGAGCAGGATCACCGGGTAGAACGCCGCATCCGTATCCGCCGTGAGGAAGGCGTTCCGGTACCACCCGTGCAGCGGCAGCGCCACCAGCACCAGCAGCAGCGTTACGGCCGCAATCCCGCGCAGGAAGGTGGCGAACTGTTCATCCCGTGTTCCCGCCGCTGCCTCGTTGTAATGCCGCATGAAGCCCGTCCCCAGCCCG
>CAZWUZ010000331.1:0-3750 GCA_964637655.1 uncultured bacterium
GACCAACGCCCCGGGGACGGTGGCGCCCGAGCAGGTGCGCGACCTGCACCTGCGGGTGCGTGTGCCGGAAGCGCCGGCGGCGCCGGCGGGCGGGCAGGCGTAGCATGTTCTTCACCGCGCCGGACCGCGACGCTGCCGACCCGCAGCGCCCGGTCCCGGAACGCTCCTCGTGGCAGGCGGTGCTCTTCTCGCGCCGCGCGCTCTACCTGGCGCTGCTGGTGGTGCTGCTGACGGCGATGAGTTCGCTGCGGGCGCCGCAGTGGCCTGACGTCCAGACGGGTGAGCGGGCGCCGGAGACGATTATCGTGCCGACCGCACTGGAGTTTACCGACCATGAGCTGACGGCGGCGCAGCGGCGGCTGGCGGCGGAGAACGCGCCGCGGGTTTTCCGGCTCGAGCTGACGCGTGACGCGGAACTGCGGGACGGATTGACGCAGGCGCTGACGGCACTGCAGGCGGAAACGGCGGCGGCGGCGGCACTCGGCACCCCGGCACGGCAGCGGCAGCTGCTGGCGGCAGCGGAGGAAACCGGGCGCCGGCTGCTGCTGCGCGGCGTGGTGGCCACGGAGGAGGAGGCGGCGCGCCTGGCGGCGGCGCGGCGCGTGCGCCTGCTGCGCCTGACTGCCACCGGGGACACGCTGGTCGAGGAGTATCCCGCCGGCGGCCTGCCGCCGGTCATCGTGCGCAGCGCCCCGGTCGATTCCTTTGTCGCGCTGGCGACGCTGGCGCGCACGCCGTCCCCGGAAACGGTCGGACGGCTGCTGGCGGCATCCCTGCCGGTCAACCTGACCTTCGTGGCGGCCGCGACGCGTCAGCAGGAGCAGGAGGCGGAGCGCCGGGTGCAACCGGTGCTGATCAACGTCCCGGAGGGTGAAATCCTCATCCACAAGGGGGCGCGGCTGACGGCGGCGCAGAGCCGGGTGCTGAACGAACTGCGGCAGACGCAGGCGCGGTTCGACGGCATGGCGGTGGTCGGCTTCGCGCTGCTTTTTTCGGTCACCCTCATGGCCTTCCTGATGTTCCTCTACAAGTTCTACCCGGAGACCTATGCGGACGAGCGCGGCCTGCTGCTGCTGGCGCTGCTCTTCATCCTGCCGCTGGCCATCTGCAAACTGCTGCAATTAGTGACGACGCTCCCCGCCAACCTCATCTACCTGATGCCGGTGCCCGCGGTCAGCGCGCTGGTGGCGCTGCTCTTCCACCCGCGCCTCGCGGTCTACTTCAACGTGTTTGCCGCGCTGGCGCTGGCGGTCTTCGCCGGCACCGCGCTGGTCCCGTTCATTGTGCACTGGGGCGCGGGGATGGTGGCGATCTTCGCCGTGGCGCGCATCCAGCGCCGCTCGCACGTCGTGCGCGCCGGGTTGTGGGTGGCGGCGGCGATGATCGTCCTGCTGCTGAGCGGGTCGCTGCTGGCGGTGGAACCGGGGGAGACGCGCGTGCTGGTGCAGGCGCTGCTGGCGGCGCTGTTCAACGGCGTGTTTATCACCCCGGTGGCGATTATCGGGCTGCTCGTGTTCTGCGAGGATTTGTTCAACCGCACGACCAATTTCCGGCTGCTGGAACTGGCAGACCTCGGCACGGACGTGCTGCGCGAACTGCTGCTCAAAGCGGCGGGCACCTACCAGCACTCGCTGACGGTGGGGATGCTGGCGGAGAACGCGGCGGAGGAGATCGGGGCGCGGGCGCTGCTCGCGCGCGTCGGCGCCTACTACCACGACATCGGCAAACTCGAGCGCCCGGAGTATTTCGCCGAGAACCAGAACTACATGGAGCAGGGGCGGCACAACAACCTCAAGCCGTCGCTGTCGGCGGCCATTCTCAAGGCGCATGTCAAGGAGGGGGTGACGCGGGCGAAGGCCAAGCGCCTGCCGCCGGCGATCATCGACATCATCCGCCAGCACCACGGCACCGGGGTGATGCAGTTTTTCTACTGCCGCGCGCTCGAGGAGGAGGAGGACGGGGCGGTCAACCGCGAGGACTACCAGTACCCGGGCCCGAAACCGCAGACGCGCGAAGCGGCCATCGTCATGCTCGCCGACAGCGTCGAGGCGGCGTCGCGGACGATGAAGAACCCGACGCCGGTGAACATCGAGGAACTGGTCAAGAAAATCGTCAACGCGCGGTTCACCGAGGGTGAACTCGAGGAGTGCGACCTGACCCTGCGCGACCTGCAGCATATCGTCGGCACCTTCACCCGGCTGCTGACCAGCATGTACCACTCGCGGGTGGAGTATCCCGACGAGCAGAAGGTGCAGGCGCTGGAGCAGGCGAAGCAGGAGGCGCGCGAGGACGAGGCCCCGGCGGCGGATGATGACCGCCCGGCCTGAGCGCGCGCCGCTGCGGCTGACGCTGCAGGTCCCGGGCGCCCCGCTGACGGCAGCGACCCTGCGCGCGCTGGCGCGGCGGGTGCTGACGGCGGAGGGGGTGGACGGGCGGGTCGGCATCTACGCGGTGGATGCGCGGACCATGGCGCAGCTCAATACGCGGCTGCGCGGGAAGCGCGGGGCGACGGATGTGCTGACGCTGTGCTATACTGAGGGCGCCGCCATCATCGACCCGCAGGACTGGCGCGGCGAGATCTGGCTGTGCGGCCCGGTGCTGGCGCGGCAGGCGCGCGCGTACGGGGTCAGCGTGGCGGCGGAGTGGCGCCGCTGCCTGGTGCACGGCCTGCTGCACCTGGCGGGCTACGAACATGAGGGGGTGCGCGCGGCGGCAGCCCGTCGCATGCGCGCCCGCGAAGACCATCACCTGGGGACGGAACGATGAAACTGTCAGTGATCATCCCGACGTACAACGAGGAGCAGACCATCGAGGAGATCGTGCGCCGCGTGCGCGCGGTGCCGCTGGAGAAGGAGCTCATCGCGGTCAACGACGCGTCGACCGACCGCTCCGGCGCCATCCTCGATTCCCTCGCGGCGCCCGATTTCAAGGTGCTGCACCACGAGCGCAATCAGGGGAAGGGGGCGGCCATCCGCACCGGGCTGACCGCGGTGACGGGTGACATCGTCGTCATCCAGGACGCCGACCTCGAGTACGACCCGGGCGAGTTCCCGAAACTGATCGAGCCGATTATCAAGGGGCATGCGGACGTGGTTTACGGGTCGCGCTTTCTCGGCTCGCACAGCGCGATGTTCTTCTGGCATTACGTCGGCAACCGCTTCCTCTCGCTGATGACCAACATCCTCTACAATACCGTGATCACCGACATGGAAACCTGCTACAAGGCGTTCCGCGCCCCGGTGATCACCGGCATCACCATCAAGGCCAACCGCTTTGATTTCGAACCGGAGATCACCGCGAAGGTGCTCAAGCAGGGGTGTCGCGTCTTCGAGGTGCCCATCGTCTACATCGGGCGCGATTTCTCGGCGGGGAAGAAAATCACCTGGCGCGACGGGTTTGCCGCGCTCTGGACCCTGCTCAAGTACCGGGTGGTGAACTGACATGGCCCGCTACCTGGTTACCGGCGGCGCCGGGTTCATCGGGTCGAACATCGTCGACGAACTGCTGCGGCGCGGCGAGTCCGTTACGGTGCTCGACAACTTCACCACCGGCAGCGTGGCCAACCTGCGCGCGGTCGAGGACCGCATCCGCGTGGTGGCGGGCGACATCTGCGACCTGTCGCTGGTCAAGCAGCTGGCGCGCGAGGCGGACTATATCCTGCACCAGGCGGCGCTGCCGTCGGTGCCGCGCTCGGTGGCCGACCCGCTCTCCACCAACCGCCACAACGTCGAGGGGTCGCTCAACGTGCTC
>CAZWUZ010000332.1:0-3747 GCA_964637655.1 uncultured bacterium
CTGGCCGGGAGCGGCACTGGCGTGCGGCACCTGCCGGCTGACGATGACGGCAGTGCGCTTGCCGCGGCGCTGTTCGACCCGCTGCCCGCCGGGGCGGAAGCGATGCCGCAGACGGTTGTGGCGCTGCGCCGGCTCTGTGCGGCGCTTGCCCTGCGGGCCGCACGGGCGACCCCGCCGCTGGTTATCGGGCAGCTGCAGCAGGCGCTGGCGGCCGACCCGCTGCTCGCGGTGGCGCATCTGCTGGCGGCGGAACAGTGGCTCGCCTGTGACGAAACCGGCGAGGCGACGGCCGCTGTCGCGCGGGCTGCCGCGCTGGCCCCGGGTGCCGCCGGCGTGCTCGCCCTGCAGGCGAAGCTTTCCCGCCGCCCCGCCCGGTAGCAGGGGAGCAGGGGGCCATACTGACACATTGACACATATTATCAACAATTCTATCCACAATCGGCAATAGAAGGGGGCCATACTAGCACATTGACACATGTTATCCACAATTCTATCCACAATCGGCAAATTGCACATCTGTTCGATAAATAATACGATATACAACAGGCGAGCGGTATGGGTATGTTTAAATGTGTCAATAATGTGACAGACCGCGATTTATGTGGATACTTTGTGGATAACATGTGTCAATGTGTCAGTATGGCCCCCTCCTTGTCAGGGCGCCTGTGGGGCAGGTTGCGACACATTTGTTGCAGTCGGAGCAGCCGGCGTGCTGCAGGGAGAGGCCGAAGGGGGGGGCGACGGTGACGGCGAAACCGCGCTGCTGGAAGCCGAAGACGGTGAGTTTTTCGAGTTCGGCGCAGGCACGGACACAGCGGCCGCACTTGATGCATTTGTTGGGATCGCGTTCGATGTGCGGATGACGGCTGTCGACGGGGACCATGATGCGTTCGCCGGCCAGCGGATTGACGGCATCGGCATGAAGGGTGGCCAGGTCGCGCAGGCGACAGTCGTCAGCCACGCTGCATGAGCAGGAGAGGCAGCGCCCGGCTTCCTGCCGCGCCTGGGTCGCGGCGTAGGTGGCATCGACGGGGAACATGTCCCGCACCCGCTGCTGCGGATTGCGTTCCGCCATCGGCAGCCGCGGTACGCTTTCGCGGTCGGCATAGATACTGCGTGGAATGGCGGCATTGTCACCGCGTGACGAGTTGTACGGTGCGCGCGGCGCGACGACCGGCATGCCCTGCAGAAAGAGATCGATGGCGCGCGCAGCACGTCCACCGGCGCCAATGGCGGCAATCACGGTAGCCGGCCCGGAGACCGCATCACCACAGGCAAAGACACCGGGGAGTGCGGTAGTCCCGAGCCGCTCGTCGGCATTGACCCATGATTTCGCGGCAATGGTCTTACCGTCATCGCCCAGCACTTGCAGGTCGATGCTCTGCCCGATGGCGGAGATGATAAGGTCGGCGGGAATGAGGAATTCTGAGCCGGGAACCTCGACGGGACGGCGACGGCCCGAGGCGTCAGGCTCGCCCAGCGCCATGCGCACGACGCGCAGCCCGCTGGCGCATCCGTCGCTGAGTTCCACGGCCTGCGGCCCGGTGAGCAGTTCGAGCACCACACCCTCGTCTTCCGCCTGCTGCACTTCGGCGGCGTGACAGGGCATCTCGGCTTTGCCGCGGCGATAGGAGATGATGACGGAGGCGGCGCCCAGGCGCAGGGCGGTACGCGCGGCATCGATGGCGGTATTGCCCCCCCCGACGACGACCACCCGTTGTCCGGCCAGCGAGCCGGCGGCGCGACCGCCTTCCTGCACCTCGCGCAGGAAACCAATCCCGGAAACAACCCCGGCAGCGTCTTCGCCCGGCACGCGCATCGGGTTGTGCCGCCACGCGCCATGCGCGATGAGCACGGCGTCATGTTCCGCGCGGAGCTGCGCCAGCGTCAGGTCGCGCCCGAGCGTCACGCCGCAGCGGATGGTAAACCCGCTGCGCTGCAGCAGGGCGATTTCGAAATCCAGTATCTTGTTCGGCAGGCGGTACTCGGGGATGCCGTAGCGGAGCATGCCGCCCGCTTTAGGCATCTGCTCGCAGACGGTCACTGCGTGCCCGAGCAGTGAGAGATAGTAGGCGGCGGTGAGACCGCCCGGCCCGGCCCCGATGACAGCCACGCGCTTTCCCGACGGTGTGCCCGGGGCGATGTCCGGCGGCGCGATGCGCCCCGCCTGTTCCTCGTCGGCGGCGTAGCGCTTGCAGTTGTCGATGGCGACGGGTGACTCGAGCACCACGCGGCGGCATTCGTCCTCACACGGGTGCGGGCAGACATAGCCGCAGACGGCGGGGAAGGGATTGACGCGGCGGATAATCGCCAGCGCCACGCACGGATCATCCGCGGCGACAGCGGCGAGATATGCGGGAATATCGATGCCTGCCGGGCAGGCGCGCGTGCAGGGGGCGACGCAGTCGCCGGTATGCTCGGACATGAGCAGGTTGAGGCAGGTGCGGCGCGACGCGGCAATGCGCCCGCCGCGGGTGATGACGACCATGTTGTCGAAGACCGGGGTGGAGCAGGAGGGAACGAGGCGGCCGATCCCCTGCACCTCGACGGCGCAGACGAAGCAGGAGGTGAAATGCGTCAGCTGGTCGTCATGGCAGAGGGTGGGGATGCCGATGCCGTGGCGGCGCGCGACCTGCAGGATGGTCTCGCCCGGCTGGGCGACGAGCGCGCGCCCGTCGATGGTGACGTTCATGCGCGGCCCACCGCGTCGACGGGGCAGACCGCGCGGCATTTCCCGCATTTGACGCAGCGGGACTGGTCGATGCCATGCGGCTGCTTGACGCTGCCGCTGATGCAGTTGACCGGGCAGGCGCGCGCGCATCTCGTGCAGCCGATGCAGCGCTGCGGGTCGATGGTATAGGTGAGGAGCGCGCGGCAGACCCCGGCGGGACAGCGCCTGTCGCGCACATGCGCCTCGTACTCGCCGCGGAAATAGCGGAGCGTGGTGAGCACCGGGTTGGGGGCCGCCTGGCCCAGCCCGCAGAGCGACGCCTCGCGGATGCGCTGCGCCAGTTCCTCGAGGCGCGGCAGGTCGTCGGGGGTGCCCTGCCCGGCGCCGATGCGCTCGAGGATCTCGAGCATGCGGCGGGTACCGACGCGGCAGAAGGTGCACTTGCCGCACGATTCCTTCTGCGTGAAGGAGAGGAAGTAGCGGGCGACATCGACCATGCAGGTCCTGTCGTCCATGACGACCATGCCGCCCGAACCGACGATGGCGCCGGTGGCGGTGAGCGCCTCGTAGTCGACCGGCGTGTCGAGCAGCGATTCCGGCAGGCAGCCGCCGGCGGGACCGCCGAGCTGCACCGCCTTGAAGGCGCGGCCGCCGGCGATACCGTCGCCGATGCCGAAGATAACCTCGCGCAGCGTGGTGCCCATCGCCACCTCGACGAGGCCGCCGCGCACGACGCGCCCGGCGAGGGCGAAGACCTTGGTCCCCCTGCTGCGTTCCGTGCCGCGCGCGGCGTAGGCCTCCGGCCCGTGCGTGATGATGTACGGCACCGCGGCGAGGGTCTCGACATTGTTGATGGTGGTCGGCTTGTCGTGCAGCCCGCGCACGGCGGGATAGGGGGGACGCAGGCGCGGCATGCCGCGGCGCCCCTCGATGGAGGCGATGAGCGCGGTCTCCTCGCCGCAGACGAAGGCGCCCGCCCCCTCCTTGATGCGCACCTGCAGGGAGTACCCGCTGCCGAGGATGTCGTCACCGAGGAGGTGTTCCTGCTCCGCGGCGGCGATGGCGGCGCGCAGGCG
>CAZWUZ010000333.1:0-3744 GCA_964637655.1 uncultured bacterium
GTGCGCTCCGCCACCCGCTGCTCGAGTTGCGCGCGCGCTTCCTCGAGCGCGGTCAGTGCCTCGCGCCGTTCCTGCTGCGCGCGCAGCGCCATGATACCGTGCGCGAGGGTCTCGCCCAGTTCGGCGAGCAGCGCGATTTCCGCCGCATCGAAGGCGCATTCTTCTCCTGTGCCCAGCGTGAACGCCCCGATAACGTCGCCATGCGCCGCCAGCGGCACGGCGCAGAGCGCGGCGATACCGTGCGCCTGCAGCGCCGCCTGCCACGCTGCGTCGAGGTGCCGGCATTCCGGCGCGCGCAGCACCACCGCCTCACCCGAGCGGATGGCGCGCCCGGCCGCACAGCAGCCCGCGGGACTGTCACTCCACGACAGGGGCAGCCCTTCGAGCATCCGGCTGGACGGGCCGGCGACCGCTGCCTTGCGGATGGTGCGTTCCGTGTCGGGCATGGCAAGCCCCACCCACGCGAGCCGGTAACCGCCCTCGTCGGCCGCCAGCGCGCAGACGCGGTCGAGCAGTTTCTGCTCCTCCTCCGCGTGCACTACCACCGTGCTGCAGCGCGACTGCAGGCGCAGGGCGCGATTCGCCGCGGACAGATGCGCGGTAGCGCGGCGCACCTGCCGGCGCAACACGTAGAGGCCGAACAGCAGCGTGGCAAGCAACAACAGCACGGTGAGAATCGCGCCGTCGAGCCATTCCGGGCGTACCTCTTCCACCATCCCGCCGCCGAAGTAACGGTTGATGGTCCGGTAGTAGAACGAATGCTGCTGCGCCTTGAGTGCGCGCAGGTGCCGGTCAATGGCGGGCAGCAGCACGGCCGTGCGCCGGCCGTTTTTCGGGAAGGCGAAGTGCAGGCGCGACGGCCCGAAGACGATACTCGTCGCCTCGACCGCAAACTCGCGCTCGTTCCCCATGCCGAAGAGGCGGTTGACGACGCCAGCATCCGCCTGCCCGGACGCGAGCAGCGTGAAGACGCCGGCCAGCGAATCGGTCTCGATGAACGTGCAGGTGATGCCGAAGCGCGACGCGAGATTGTAGATGCCGTCTTCGCCGCTGGTGAGAATGTTGCCGCGCATCACCGCCACGCGTTTCCCGTTGAGTTCGAGCAGCGACTCGGGGCGCCTCACCCCGCGCGGGACATAGACCGTCCCCCAGTTGACGAGAACATTTTCTTCACCGAAGGTATACTGCTCCGCACGCTCACGCGACCAGGCGACATCGGGCATGACATCGATCTCGCCCCGCTCGAGGCGCTGCAGGCATTCCGTCCAGGTGCCGGGCACCCAGACCACCTGCCAACCCTCCTGCTGCGCGATGTGCATGACCAGATCGGGAAAGAGCCCGGCGTACTCCCCGTCCTGCGTAAAGAGTTTCGGCTTGTTCTCGTAGAAGCCGACGCGCACCACTTCGGCGGCAGCAGCGGAGGCCAGCAGCAGCGTCAGCAGCGCGGCTGCCAGCAGGCGCATCAGAACTGCGCCCCCAGCGCCAGCGCGAAGATATCGTCGTCAGGTTCGGCGGCGGGGTTGAGACGGTACTGACCGGCAATGAGTGCCGGGTCGTAGGCGTTGAGGAAGGAGTAATCGCTCATCACCCGGCTGTACTCCGCACGCAGTTGCGTGGCGTTGGCGAACAGGTAGCCGATGGCGAACGACACCTTGCGTTCGCAGGAATAGCCGGCGAGCAGTTCAGCCTCGAAGCTTTTCGGGTCGATGACGCTGTAGCGCACCCCGCATTCCCAGCCGGGAAGTCCGTGCCAGATGGCCTTGACGATATACTCGTTGACCGTTACCGCCGTCAACTGCGTGCGGGCGGGATTGCCGACCAGCCCGGCATCGCCCTCGAGCGCCATCTTGTCGTGACGCACCGTGGCGTATTCCGCCGAGAGACGGAGCGCCTGCGCGATATCCCAGGCGCCGTGGATATCGCGCGCGCTGAACCGCGAGCGCCCGACCGCCACCCCGTCGAGCGTATTGGTGTTGCGCATGTCACCCGCAACATAGCCGCCGCCGATAAAGGCACCGCTGACGACATTCCAGCGCAGGTTGGCGTTGAACTGCTTGGCGTCGTCGATATCGGGCGTCACCGAGGCGTTGTTCGCCATCGACGCGCTGTCCGCCACTGTGCGCGCCACGCCATTCCCCGCGTACAGCGAATAGTCGAACATGCCGTCGGCGACTTTGCCCGAGAGCATGATGCCGATATCGGTCTTGTTGTTGAGCAGCGACCGCGCATCCTGCGCGTACTCACTGACGAAACACTCGCAGCCGCAGGCATCGGGGCGGCGCTCACCCTCGAGCCCGAAGGGGCGCGAGAACATCCCGATGCGCACCCCCGCCTGCGGCAGCGGCGTCCACGCGGCGTAGAGCAGTCGCGCGGTGATGCCTGCGGTGCCGTCACGGTAGCGGAAACAGCCGTAGGCCTTGAGCGTATCGGTCAGCGGACAGTCGGCGACGAGGCGGAAGCCGTAGCCCGCCTGCGCCGGTGTCTGGCGATTCCCGCCATAACGCCCGGCCGACAGCAGGAATGTTTTGCGCATCGCGGTCGGGGCCGGCACGCGCCACGACGCGCCCGTCACCTGC
Source organism: uncultured bacterium (assembly GCA_964637655.1). Classification (GTDB taxonomy): domain Bacteria; phylum DAOPZR01; class DAOPZR01; order DAOPZR01; family DAOPZR01; genus CAZWUZ01. Next base: position 2,577 of record CAZWUZ010000333.1, read on the forward strand.
ACGCCCGCATCCTGCCACCCGGTGGCCGTGGCAAGTTGATAGGCGTCGTCACCTGCCTGCTGCTGCGCCCAGTAGGTTATCCACAGCCCGCCCGACAGGTTGATTTTTGCCGTGGCCGGCGCGGACAGCAGGCATAAAAAAAACGCCGTCAGCATGACGGCATTGCTGGTGGCGTTATGTAGAATTTCCGGAAGCGGGCGCCCGGTGAGCGGGTCAGCCGCCGTTGCCAGTGCGGTACGTTGTCGCTGCCATTCCCTCGGCATCAACGTCCTCGCTTTTCCGCGACTGCTGCCGGCATGATAGCAAACAGTTCCCCGTAGTGTCAATAACCGAGCTCAGCCCCCCGGCAGCAGGTCGCGCACGACGTTGCGCACGTCGCCGAGATTGAACGGCTTGGTGAAGTAGGCTGCCACCCCGAGCGCGCGGCACTCCGCTTCGGTATCCGCCTTGCTGTAAGCGGTGATCATGACCCAGCGGGCGGGCGGGGTGGTGGCGCTGGCCTCGCGCAACAAATCGATACCGCTCTCACCGGGCAGACAGATGTCGCTGACCACAGCGTCGTAGCTGCGTTCCGCGAGTCTGGCACGCGCCTGCTGCGGGCTGGTCACCCCGTCGATGCGCTCCGCGTCGTCGCAAAGGAGCAGTTTCAGCATCTGCACCACCTGCATTTCATCGTCGATGATCAGGATTGACGCGCCCATGGTCTCCTCCGTTACGCCGGTTCCTGCGCGGAGCGTAGCACTAAGCGCGCTTTCCGTCAACCCTGCTGATTATGCTATACTGCACGCATGGAACGGGACATCATGGTCTATGTTGCCGCTGCTGCCAACCGCGACCTGATTGCCGCCGCCTGCGCGCGCCTGGACCTCGTCCCCCGCGCCGCCGCCACTACGGCGGAGGCGGATACCGTCCTGCACGACCATGCGCCGGCCGGTGCCATTGTCGACTACCGGTTGCCGCGCCTCGTGCTCCCCGACGGGCTGCGCGTGGTCGTCATCGGCGCGGTGCATGCCGGTACCGTGCTGCAGATTATGCCCTACCACCCGCTCATGTTCATGCCGCTGCCGCTGCTGCCGTCGTCGCTCCTCGTCGCCCTGCTCACGCTGGCGGGCAGGACCGCCGCTGCCGCCACCGCGCCGGCGCGGGGGGCGGGAACGCGTGCCGTGCT
>CAZWUZ010000334.1:0-3718 GCA_964637655.1 uncultured bacterium
GCAATTCTTCACCCAGCCAGTGTCCGTGTGCTGCCAGGGGCATCGAGCAGCTGCTGCGCGGCAGCATCGCGCAGGTGCGCGACCTGTTCACCGCGCTGGCCGCGGCGCTGCCGGGCGAGGCGGCGCGCTGCACGGCGGCGGCGCAGTACACGGCTGCCGTGGAGGAGTTTCTCGGCAACCTGCCGCAGTACGTGGCGCTGGAGCGCGAGACGGGAACGGTGCGCGTGCTGCGTGCCATGCTCGTCGAGGAGGCGAGCGGGGCGCCGGTGGCGGGCATCGCGGTGCGCTTCCGGCTCGAGCGCGGCGACGGCGAACTGGCGGTCAACGGCATTCCCTGCGGGGCGCAGGCGGAGGTGGTGAGCGGCGACGACGGCGGGGTGACGGTGGAACTGCGCCTCCCCGCGCCCGACGCGCGCTACGAGGTGTTCGCCACGCATGACGACATGGTGCTGCTGCCGTGGCGCGACAGCGCGACGCTCTACGAACTGAGCGGGGGGGCCGACGACACCGGCAGATATCAGCCCGACCACGTGTCGAGCGCGACGGTGAGCGACGAGGCGGACGACGATGACGACGAGGGGGGGACGCACGCGGGCGACCTGGCGGTCGGCATGGCCTGCCGGCTGATCGAGCGCGACATCAGGAACCTGGCGGCGGGAGATGTGCGTCTCGTGCGCATCGACGACCACCACCCCTACACGCCCGAGATTCTTGCCACCCTGCAGCGGCTGCAGGGCGAGGGGCTGCTGGAGAAGGTCAATCTCTGCTCGCTGCCGCGCGGGGAGGAACAGCCGAAAGAGCAGCAGCAGTGCGGGGCCGACCTGATCTACGCGAACTTCGTGAAGGGGCAGGCGGGTGACAACCCCGGGCTGGCGCTGCTGTGCGAGCTGGCGCATGTGCAGGACCTGCATATCCGCGTCGACGACCTCGCCATCGACCTGTCGAAACTGCTCGGGTCCAAGGTGGACAAGATCGCCATGACGCGCGCGCTGATGCGCGTGCGCACGGTCGACGATTTGCAAACGGTGATGGCGCGCGAAGGGTGGGCGCAGCGCGTGGCGGAGTACGAGGCGGCACTGGAAAAAATCTGCCCGCGGCTCGACGCGACGCTGTCGTGCATCCAGTTCCTCATCCCGCCGCCCGACGGCAACTACGGGAAGGACCTCGGCTGGAAGTCGGTGCTCAAGCCCTTCGTCGGCATGGGTAAGGACGAGGCGGCCAAACAGCGCGAACTCAAAAAACTCTACGCGGCGAAACCGGAACACAGCGTGCGCATCTTCACCGCGCTCGCCCCGTTCTGCGACGGCAAGAAGGGTGAACCGCAGATCAACGTCGCCTCGGTGATCAACTACCTCAAGCCGCGCTACAGCCCCGACTATTTTTTCTACCATTACGGCGGCTTCCTGATGACGACGCGGCGGGTCAACGGCGAGAGTCACAAAATCGACCTCAACCGCGTGGTCTCGACCATCGGCAGCAAGGCGGACGGCGGCCATGCCGAGGCGGCCTCGGGCCGCCCGTCGAGCAACCCCGCCTTCCCGCTGCACCGGTTCGAAGACGTGAAGGACAAGAACTACCAGGAGTACCTCTGCTACCTCGCGGCGAAGCTGCAGCCGCTGACGGGGCTCGAACTCTACCGTGTCGGCCCGGTGGCCGCGGAAAAGCTCCCGGAGGAGACACGGCAGGCGGTGATGCGCGCGGCGCGCTGCTGCTCCCTGCTGACGGTCAAGGGCAAAACGGTGCTCTTCGTGCTGCACCAGTATCCCGCGACGGGTGAGCCGCCGACGGGGCTGCCGCTGGTGCGCGACTACCTGACGCGCGTCATCCCCTGCGACTACCTCGTCTATGCCTACGGGGTCAACCAGTGGGTCTTCATCAACCACGACGACGCCGACCAGGCGCTGGCGCTGGACGAACTGGCGCGCGCGCTGGGGACGTACCGCGACGGCGGCAGCCGCGTGGCGGCCGACTGCCAGCCGAAATACCATCCCGATTTCCCGTTCCGCGACTTCAAGTATGCCAATGCCAAGGCGTTCGCGCTGCTGGCGGGCTACTTCGCGGCGTGCGTGCAGCGGCACTACCCGGAGGAAAAGGTGGTGCTGTCGGTGCCGGCAGTTGCCTTCGACGCGCAGCTGCAGCCGATTGCGGCGCGCGCGGAGAAGAACCTCGCCTTCATCGACTTCCACACCGCGGCGGGGGTGTCGCCCCGGCGGTCGTTCCGCGTCTTCTGCGCGCTGGCCCCGTTCACCGACCGCGCCAAGGGTGAGCCCGACCTCGGGGCGCTGACCGCGGCCTCCTCTTTGCGCAGCACGGGGAAGGATTTCGACTTCTTTCTCTACGCGGAGGGGAGCTATCGCGGCACTTTAGTGGCGATGAAGAATGAACCGGCGCTCGATATGGCGGCCATCCTGCAGCGTATCGAGGCATCCATTCGTGTGCACCACGGCCCGGTCATCCACTTCGCGCCCACCGTGCCGGCAGCCATGGGGAAGGTCAATTACAAGAATTTCCACGACTACCTCAAATGGCTGGGGGCGGCCATCGGCGAAGCGGGCGGGTTTGGCCTGCAGACGGTGACGGCACTCGACCGGCGCTGAACCGGGGAAAACGGCCGAAATCCTCCCACTGAGGCCCTCAAAACGGCCTCCTGTTCCCACTTTATTCTGCGCCGGATGCGCGACAGCGCTGGGGGCAGAGGTGTGGTGCGGGCACGGACTTGCATTAGGGATACAATCCATGTTATACTCAGCGACACTTTGGGCTGGCTGGAGCCGGATCAGAGTGGGCGTGCGTCCCACTCTTTTTTTATGGCATGAGGTGCGTGTGCAGCAGGAAGTACTGGAGCAGTTGCTTGAACCGATTCTGGCGGAGGCCGGCTGCGGGCTGGTGGCGGTCGAGGTGCGTCCGCACGGGCACGGCGTGCTGCTGCAGGTCTTCATTGACCGGGCCGGCGGCATCGGGGTGAAGGATTGCGCGCTGGTGAACCGGCGGCTGCAGGCGCGGCTGGAACTCAACCATCCGGACCTGGTCTACACGCTGGAGGTGTCGTCGCCGGGCATCGACCGCAAGCTGCGCGGCGCGCGCGATGCGGCGCTGGCGGTGGGGCGCAGGGTGCGCGTCTGGACGGCGCAGCCGGTGGCGGGAGCGCTGGAGCATGGCGGCACGCTGACGGCGGCGGATGACGCGGCACTGACGCTGGCGGGTGCGGGCGGTGCGTCCGTGGTGATTCCATGGAGCGAGGTTACCGTCGCGCGGCTGGATCCCGACCTGTTCGGGGCGGCCGGGGCGGCGAAAGGGAGAAAACGCTGATGAGCAAGAATCTGATCGCGGCGCTCGACGAGATCGAGCAGGAGAAGGGGATCAGCCGCGAGGTGATGCGCGGGGCGATCGAGGCCGCGCTGGTCTCGGCCTATCGCCGCCATTACGGCGGCGAGTACGACGTCGAGGCGCACCTGGACCTGCGCAACGGGCGCATCCGCATGCAGGCGCACAAGAAAGTGGTGGATGGGGTGCTCGATCCGCTCGACGAGGTGTCGCTCGAGGACGCGCGCACCATCGACCCGCAGGTGGAACTGGGCGGCACCATCACCGTGGCGGTGAATATCGAGGAGTTCGGGCGGATCGCGGCGCAGACGGCGATGCAGGTGGTGATGCAGCGCATGCGCGAGGCGGAGCGCGACCTGCTCTACGAGGAGTAATTCAGCAAGAAGGGGGAGAT
>CAZWUZ010000335.1:0-3703 GCA_964637655.1 uncultured bacterium
CGGCAATGACCGGAACGGTAAACAGCACAAGCAACATTACGTACAGCAGCGTAACCATCCATGCCCATTTTTTCACCTGGTTTCTCCCCTGGCAAACGTATTGTGCGGCGTCGGCGCTAAAGCACGCCATCCCGACGGCGTCAGGGCAAAGACATGCACCGTCAGCACTTCATTCCAGGCGGCGGAAATCGCCGAGATGGTCGAGGCGACGCCGCGGGTTGCGCCCGTCGTAGTCCGCGTCGCTCAGCGGCAGCAGGTAGGACAGCAGCGGGCGCGGGTCGGCAACCCGCAGCCCCATTTTCCCGCGCTGCACCGCAACCGGCGCGCTGTCACCCAGACGGCCAAGCCAGCGGTCACGCACCCACCAGAGACGCAGCCGCTGTTCATCGACCGTATAGCACACATAGCCGTAGGCGCCGGTATCGGCTGTGAGAATCATCCCCTCGGGGTCAAGGAAACTGAGCAACCAGACGCCGTCATGTTCACTGGCATAGCACGGCGTGCGGTAGGATGCGACCTGGCGCCCGGAATTGTCGTGCATCACCCAGACCGCCTGCATCAGCCCGGAATCATGATGGTGGTCGGTGACGCCGAAATGCACCCAGGTTGCGGCCCCCGTATCGCTGTGCCGCCAGGCACCGAAGAGCCGCGAGTCGGATGGCGTGCTCCCCGGTTCCACCAGCGGCCGGTCGCCCAGCAGCATGCACCCGCTCAAAACGAGTGCCATCGTCAGCAGCAGCACTGTTCTCAGCATCGTCGCCTCCCTGCCAAACTATTGCCATCCGGCTCGCGTACCATGTCCGGCAATCACTATACCTTTTCGCCCGCGGCAAGGCACGCACCGGCCGGCGGTATCATGGCCGAGAATCCTGTGCCCTTCCGTTCCATACCGGAGCCCTCGCCGGCAGGCAGCAGACCAGCACCATCCTCATGCGGCGCCCGGTCCTCCCGGAGCAAGGCGGTTGACGAGTTGCAAACGCTTCTGCCAGTGCTCAGCCACCACCACCTGCTGCCGGAAATGCGCGGATACCCACTTGGCGCGCGCCACCACCCGCCCCTCCTCCTCGACCTTGCAGTAAAGTCCCTCCATGCGACCGCTCACATCGGTCTCCTGCGCGGCCTGCGCCGCATCCACGCCGGCAGCACGGCAGGCCAGCGCGAACGCGGGGCGCGGGTCGGCACTGCAGCAGCGTGACTGCCCGTGCCAGCACAGCAGTTCGTCAGTCGAGTTGACCGTACCGGCAAAGAGCAGCGGCACGCTCTGCAGCGGTAGCCCGGCAAGCAGTTCCCGCCGGCGCGGTGTATCGAGGAAGTGCTCCGTGCCGGTGTCGAGCACGTCGAATTCCAGCAGGTAGCCGGGAAGCATATCGTAGAACACCGTATGCTTGGCATACAGCCATTCGCCATACATGATGTAGCGACTGCCGAGCGCCCGCCACAGCGCATCGCGCCATTGCGCTGCCCACGCCTTGAGCCGGGCGAACTGCCGCTCGTTGGGCCCGCCGGTCAGGTAATGTCCGCGACTCTGCAGGCGCAGTGCGCCGTCACGGCCGAAACTGACCGCGCAGTTTGCGCCATCCACCTTTTCCTCGATGACGATATGCCGCCCCAGCAGTTCCCCGGCCGGGATGAGTGTGAGGTCCTCATCCCCGTCTTGCAGGCGCGAGCCCACGATATGCGGCGTGCGCGGATACTTGCGCAGGTCTTCACCGGCCATGCGTCCCCCTCAGCATCGATACGCTTATCGTTGCGCTTCCCTTGCGACTATAGCACAGGCGGGGGCGCCTGTGCTACATAATCAACTCCTTGCCTCTGCCTGTGTAGCACAGCCGCCCTCGGCTGTGCGTCTTTTCCAGCCGCCCCGGCTGTGCAGATACAAGCGGCACACCACAACTTTCACCGCGGAGCACACAGAGCACACGGAGAGGTTGCGATTTATCGACGGCGATGCTCTCCGGCAATCCGTCATGCCCGATTTGTTCATCGGGCATCCACATCATTTCCTGATTTTGATTCATGTGGCACAGCCGCCACCCATCTTTCCAGAGGGCGTCTTCCGGACACGGCTGTGCAGGCAGGCAACACCTCAACATCTTTGCTACGGGTGTCGGGAACACGCAGCGCGATGACGCTCTGCCATGCCCTCATTCCCCCGTCAATAACCAGCGCCAGGCCGGAATCACCCGTACCGCAATCCGCGCCCGGCCCGTGCCAATGACAAATTCCTCCGTCTCATCCTCAGTTATAATCAGACCATGCTTCAAACCATGTTCGGCGCAGGCCTCAGCCAGGCCGCGCACTTCACGTTCGCGGGTATCCGGCCGGGAAAGCGACAGGCAAACCTGAACGGCTTCGATCGCGCGGCCATTCCGTACGACGATAAAATCGCATTCCGCCTTACCCTGATGGTAGTACACCTCCCGGCCCCGGCGGCGAAATTCGAGAAAAACCGTGTTTTCCAGCATTCGCCCGGTTTCCTCGGTCGCCCGGAACCCGGTCTGCCGGGCCAGTGCGCTGTCGATGGCGTAAACCTTCTTCCCGCCACGCAGTTGCTTGCCCGGCGACTTCTGGTAGCGTTTGACTATGAATAGCAGGTAGGCATTCTCAAGGTAGCCGATATAATCCGCGACCGTCGTGGCATTCCCGAACTGCAGAAGGTTCTTCAGCCGGTTGAACGACAGTTCCCTGCCCACATTGCCGGCCAGGTACCAGGCCAGTTCCTTGAGCGGCCTTTCCTGCGGCAGGCGGTAGCGAACCAGAATATCGCGATAGATGAGCCCCTCGTAGAGCAATCGGAGATAATCCGGTTCACCGGTCCGGAGATATTCCGGGAAGCCACCTTCGCGCTGGAACGCGGCAAACTGCCGTTTCAGTCCGCCCCGCGCCCGCGAACCCGCGCTATCGGTTGAAACTTTCCGCAGTTTCAGGAATTCCCGGAAGGAAAACGGGAACAATTCACAGCGAGTATGCCGGCCGGTCAGGTGCGTGCCCAGTTCACGGCTCAAGAGCGTGGCGTTCGAGCCGGTCAGCCAAATTTTGTGCCCTTGATCCTGCAACCGCCGGACGAATCGCTCCCAGCCGGCAACATTCTGGATTTCGTCAAAGAAATAATGATGCTGCTCGCCGTAGCGTTCGATAAACAGTTCCAGCAACGCCTGGAAATCGCCGGCGCTAAATCGAACCAACCGGTCGTCGTCGAACGACAGGCGACAGCCGACGGTCCCGAGGCGACGCTGGACCTGCCCGAGCAGAACCGACTTACCGCAACGCCGTACCCCGGTGATAATCACGACCTGCGGCGAGCGGGCCCGTTTTACCAGTCCGGGCAGCACCTCGCGAGCGACAAACTCCGCACCGGCTGCCGACTGCCGTTCCTGGTCGGCGACAATATCGAGCAGTTCACTACGCGCCATCGCGGCCATTATCATTACCTCTGTTATCGCTATTATAGCACATTTATTACTTTTGTCAATAGTAATAGTACCGCACGGGGTGTACGGCAACACCCCTCCCGAGCACCCGCAGCGGTAGGAGACCGACGGCGATGCTCTCTGACAATCCGCCGTGCCCGAATTGTGTCATCGGGCATCCACATCATTTCCTGATTTTGATTCATGTGGCACAGCCGCCCCGGCTGTGCGCATACCTGCACAGGCGGGGGCGCCTGTGCTACATAATCAACTCCTTGCCTCTGCCTGTGTAG
>CAZWUZ010000336.1:0-3691 GCA_964637655.1 uncultured bacterium
CGAAATGAACCAGTAGCCGATGTTCTGCGCCGACCAGCCGCCGCCGTTCCAGGTCAGGGTGTCCATGAACGCATCGCCACTGTCCCACGTTCCGGTGGTGGTGCCCGAATCGCGCCACAATTTCAGCGTGAAGGTCGTTTCCGTCGCCGTACCGGCGTTCTGCACGCCAAAATACGCGAGCGAGTCACCGCTCCCCTTGCCGAAGACCGTCAGTGCCAGCACCGGGATGGTCGTATCCCCCGCTGCCGCGATGACCGCCGGGGTATGCCCGTTCTGGATGACCAGCAATTCCGCCGCCACCACGGTCTTCGCGTAGGCGTTGGCCACCTGCACCGCCGGGCCGCTGTCAGCCATCAGCGTGGTACGCGCCCCCAGCGCCGGCACCGCGCCCTGGAAGGTGTCGCCGATGGTCGCCGTATCTGCCACGTCAACGGTCACCAGCACATTTGCCGACGCCGTCCACCATGACAGCAGCGAGGCTTCCGTGTCCCACACCGTGCCGTTCCAACGCAGCACCGCAAGACAGGAATCCGCTGCGTCCCAGACGTTGGCGGTGCCATAGTCGAGCCACAGTTTCACCGCGTTGATACCGCTATTGGCCAGCGTCCCGAGGTTGGCCAGCGAGAAGTAGGCAAGCGAGTCGCCCGTTGTCTGCCCGCGCACGGTCAGCGACATGACCGGGACGTTGAGGTCCCCCTGCCGCATCGTGCCGGCGGCGATATCCGCGCGCGTATCGACATCGGTAGACGTGAGTTGCACGTTGACCGAATCAAAGGAACTGGTGAACCCGGCATTGCCCGCCGGGTCGAGCCCGTACACCGCGTAGAGGTTCGACCCGCTCGACTGCCCGGTGAGCAGCGCCTGCGTCTCGGTCACCGTCGCCACCGTCAGCGGGGCATCACTCGCCCAGACGAAGATGTCGTCCGCCCCGAGCGCTTCGAACTGGAAATCATCGTTGTTATTGCTCTGCGCCAGGCGCAGGTGGAGATTGCCGCCGGCAAAGGCACTGGCATCGATGATGCGCGAGTACTCGCGGTTCATCCCGGTCAGTGAGGCGAGTGACGTCCATGGCCCGGCAGCGTTATCGGCCGCGAGGATGGCGCCGCTGTCGCCGCCGCTGAACATATGGTAGAGATTGAGCCGCACGTAGATGTTGCGCCCTGCCGGGCAGGCGATGGCCGGCGACTGCGCGTAGCCGGACTGGTTGTTGACGTTGCCACTGACCAGGCCGGCGCTCCCCGTGGCGTGCACCGTACCGTCGAGCGCAAAGTTGCTCAGCGTCCAGCCCGCCGCCCCCGCCTCAAACCCTTCCGTAAAGAGGACGCTGGCCGCCGGGTAGGAGCGTACCGTCCAGGTGTCGATGCCCTGCGCATCATAGGCACCGCCCCAGGTGAGCGTAAAGGCACCGTCGCTGTCTGTGCCGTTGCCAGGGTCGGCCAGCACCGGATCGGTCGGGCCGAACCCGGTAATCCCCGTATTGAGGCGCTGTACCAGTGCATCCCACGCCGTCTGCTGCGACGACTGCACCACGAACTGGTAATAGGGATTCAGGTAGTTGGTGTTCGCGTTGGCAAGGTTGGGCAGGTAGATCGACATGCCCCCGACGTCAGTCAGCGTAACGTAGCCGCTGCCGTCCTCGTTGAAATGGCTGGAGATGACCGCGTTCTGCACCGCGGTTTTGACCGCGGCGGCGGCCGCCTTGACCCCGGCGCTCGCTGCTCCCGCGGCGATATTGTCACAGAAATCGATGAGGTCAGCATAGCCGTAGAAGCCGTCGTACTCGGGTTCGTCGCCGGCATCGAACTGCTGCGTCGCGGCGCGTGCAGTGCGCAACGCGGTCAGGTCAGCAGCCGTTGTCGCCGACAGGGCCAAGGCATCGACCGCCGTTGCCAGCGCCGCGAACTTGCTCACGTCCCACGCCGCTTTGGTAACCGTTGCCGTGGCGTAGATGCCGCCCGCGGAGTACTCGCGCACGAACACGTAGGCCGTGGTCGCCGCGAACGATGCGGCGTCGGTGTCAGGGTCGGCACTGAGCGGGGCCAGCGTCTCGGTGTAGGGGTTGCCATCACCCGGTTCCGTCAGTTCCGAGGCAACGATGTAGCGCGCGTTGTTTCGCAATTCGTAGCCGACCTCGAACATCCCGGCCAGGCAGACATCGAAGTCAACGATATCAAACACGGTGCCCGCTTCGGTCAGCGCCTCCCGCACCTCGCTCATGTAGAGGCAGTCGCCGCCATTGCCGTCATCCCAGCAGACCGCACGTACCACCCGCTTTTCCACGGTCGGGGCGCGCCAGCCGCCGCCATGGTCCCACAGCACGAGCACGTGGCTGTCCGCCGCGTAGGTCGAGTTCGCCCACTGGATGAATGCCGCCAGGGTGGCGGAATCGCCCATGTTCGCCTCGCCCATCGTCATCAGCGCGGTCGCGGAATCGGGGATATCCCCGCTCTCCACGTAGTAGCGTTTGCAGTCGGTCCAGTCGCCATGCAGCGTGCTGTAGCCGGCGGCGCGGTCCATCTGCACGATAATGTTGAGCGAATCGCCCGACCCGACCGCCGCCATCTCGATGAAGTCACTGATCGCATCCGGCTCCAGGTTGTTGTCGGCGTCAAGGTAGACGAGGTAATTCCAGTACTTGCGAATATGCACCGCGCCGGTGTCCACCCCCGTCAGTACGTTCACCCCGGCGTAGGAACCGACCTGCGAGACGTAGGTGCTGTCGGGCACGAAGAGCCAGTTGACCAGCGCCGTGTCGCCGTAGGTGGTGCCATAACTCTTGACGCGGAAATAGAGCCAGGCCACACGGGTGTCACCCGTCACCGTGTCGCCCGTCACGGCATAGGCGATGGTATCGTTGCTGCTGCTGTTGCGAAACGGTGTGTCAGTAAATGCGGCGGTTGAACCGCTCATGGTGATGAATTCGAGGCGTGTGCTGTCGAACTGCCAGTACGCCTCGACGCCATTGACGATGGTGTCGGTGTTGACCCACAGTTCGAGGGCAAAGACCTCGCCGGGATGCCGCACGATGTCGCGCGAGATGTTCGCCCCGTTGTAGGCGGGATTGGACGGATCGATCAGGCGGAGCGTGGTGACCGCGGCAGCCGGGAAGGCGACACCGGTGACGATGCCTGCCGCAACGGCAAACAGCAGTATCCGCCTCAGGACCGTGTGTCGGTTCCGCTGCAACTGCTTCCCCCGGTATTTCGTTCAGAACGCAATATATGTATCCTATTTATATGCACCTGTCAAGCCCCTGTCAACATTTCCGGCAGGGCTGCACAGATATTTTACCTGCCGCCCCGGCCTGCACGCCGTCAGGTCAGCGCACCACACCGCACAGCAGCGTCGGAACAGGCCGGTTCACGCGCAAACGATAAACGGATACAAGTCAGGAAATATGCAAGCGGCGTGCCACCGCCGCGTAGAGGATGGCCGGACTACTGCTGTTCGAGCGAGCGGCTCTCCGCGCGCACCTTGTACTTGTAGGTGGTGGGCGGCGGATTCAGGAAAGAACCGCGGAAAGCCCGTGTCTCCCCCGGCTGCAGGTGCGGGGTGGTGCCGGGTACATAGAGCAGCGACGAGGTGAGCACGGAATCGCTTTCATCATGCAGGGTGATATGCAGCTGCACATAGCGCAGTTCGGCGGACGTGTTGTTGCGCACCTCGCCCTGCACCGTCAGCACGCCGCGGT
>CAZWUZ010000337.1:0-3671 GCA_964637655.1 uncultured bacterium
AGGCCGCTTCGAAGCCGCGCTGGAACTTGATCAGGTTGGTCATTTCCTCGTCGAGCGACACCCCGGAGACCGCGCTCTGCAGTTCCTTGAGGTTTTCCACCAGTTTCGCCTGGTTGGCCGCCGCCGCCTTCGCCGTCTGCGCGTCGGTGCCGAGCTTGGCCAGCAGCGCGTTGTAGAAGTCGTTGAACGAGGACGTCCCCTCCGACAGCACCTTGGCCGTTTTCAGCTGCGCCAGGTCGAGCGCGAGATCGCTGTTGCCCGGCCCCTTGCTCACGTCGGGAATGCCGTCGAGGTCGGTGTCGTCGCCCGCCGCCGCCGCGATGGCGTCAAGGTCGAGCCGCACGTCGTCGCTGACCCGGAACCGCATCGCCGCATCCGCCGCGGGGGGACGCAGCATGGTCACGCCCGCCGCCAGCACCGCCTCGCCGGCCGTCGTGCCGTTGTACGCCTGCCCCGCCTGCAGCAGGCCGAGGCGGTCGAGCAGGTTGCCGGTATCGTCAAGCGAACTGATGGTGTAGTCAGCGCCCGCCGTCGCCGTCAGCGTCAGGCGCCCCGTCGGGTCGATTCCCGCCACCACCCCCGCACCCGCGAGGTTGATGCGCTCGACCACGTCGTTCAGTGAGTCAGTCGCCCCGTCGTAGTCGATGCCGAAGCCGTTGATGACCAGCCGGCCGGTGCTGATGGGATTCCCCTCATAGTTCTCGACCGCCGCCGTCGCCGGGTCGCCGTCGAGCGCCACGTCCGCCTGCATCAGGTAGGTGTTGGTCGGGGGCATCGTCTGCGGGTTGCCCGTCAGTTTGTACAACCCGGTGGTGTCCGTCTGCAGCGGGGCGAAGAAGTCGCGCCCCGTCCGCCCGTCCAGCCCGAAGCCGTTACGGTGCATTTCGTTGAACGTCTCCGCGAATACCGTCGCGAACTCGTTGAGCTTATCGAAATGGTCGGGGAGCACCTCGTCGCGCACGTTGAGCAGCGCCGCCATTCCCCCGTTGTTGATCTGCAGCTTTTCCTTGCCTTCCCAGTAGATATACTGCTTGTCGTCCAGCGGGTCGCGCTGCAGTTTCAGTTCGTGCGCAATCGCCCCCTGTGCCAGCACCAGACCGCCGATGCTCACCCGGTACTCGTCAGGATCGTTGTTGGTGACCACCACATCGACCTGCTCATTGATCGACTTGACCAGCGTGTCGCGCCGGTCGTACAGGTCGTTCGGATTGTCCCCCGCCGCCTCCGCGTTCTTGATGGCGACGTTGAGCGCGGCAATATCCTTCGCCCAGCCGTTGATGTTGATGACCTGTGTCGCCAGTTCGGCATCGATGGCGTTCTGCCCGCCCCCCGTGCCACCCGCCCCGCCCAGCGCCTGCAGCTGCGTATACATGTGCTGCAGCGTGCCGCTCAGCGCCTCGCCGCGCTCGCGCACCATGGCGCGCACCGCCTGGCTCTCGGGGTTGTTGCTCAGGTCCTCCAGCGACGTCCAGAACCGGTCGAGCGCCGAGCGCAGCGAGTTGTCCGACGGCTCGTTGTAGATCAGTTCGATCTGGTGGGTCAGCGACTCCTCTTTCTCCCAGCGCCCGAGCGTGGCCGACTCGTTGCTCACCCGCGCATCGATAAAGGCGTCGCGCACGCGGGTGATCGAGGTCACCTGCACCCCCGTCCCCATCATCCCCGCCGTTACCTCGCGGTGGACGGATGGCGGGACCATCGGGTCCATGGCGCCCATGATCACCTGCTGGCGCGTGTAGTTCTCGTTGTTGGCGTTGGCGATGTTGTGGCCGGTCGTGTTCAGCGCCTGCTGATGCGCGTAGAGCGACGACTTGCCGATCTCGATGCCGCCGAACGTGGACGCGGGCATGTCAGGCCGTCCCGTCCACGACCAGCGGGCGCACCGCCCGCTCGCCGCTGGCGGTGTAGACCTCGCGGCGCTGGCGCACCTGGCGGAAGGCGTTGAACGCCCCCTGCAGGCAGTCGATGTTCTCGCGCAGCCGCGCCGCGTTCTCCGCGTTCGCCTGCTGCAGCCGGCCGACGATGTCGCGCAGTTCCGCCGCCGTGCGCCGCAGCGGTTCCGCACATTCGCCCAGGTGGGCCACCAGCAGAGAGACATGTCCGCTGCTGTTGGCAAAGCCGCAGGCACCGCACAATTTCCGCACCAGTTCCTGCCGCTGCGGCTCGAGGTCGCTTTCCACCCGCGCCGCCAGCTTGGCCTCGAACTGCTGCAGGTCGCGCACGTCGTTCATCCGCTTGTGCACGATGGCCTCACCCTTGCGCCGCGCCAGTTCGAGCAGCTGCTCGTACACCGCCCGCTCGTCCGCGAGGATCTGTGCGAGTTCCGTGATGTAGGTCATCTGCCGCTCTCCGTACGTGCCATACGGGGAGTATCGGCATAATCAGGGATACACTTGAATAGGCCTATTCTATATGGGCGGCCGGCTGCATCCGCACGCCGGTGTGATGGAGCGGCTTACACCATATGTGTTACGGTGAATTGCCGATACAATTACAATGTTCAGTATTACTGTCTATTTATTGTCTTGTCAACCGCGGAAAGAATCTGTGCTGCGGTAATCATCTCTAAGCACTCGCTTTTCTTACTCCCTTCGCAGCCGTCTTTCCCGCACGGCCTGCATCCCTTATCCGCTGATAATACAGTGTTTATGTTTTTCCATGGGCCCCAGTTATGCTCTCCGCTTGGCCCAAACAGTGCTACTGTCTTTTTGTTAGTCGCTGAAGCGATATGCATGGGGGCGCTGTCAACCCCAAGGAATATATCCGCATTCTGAATCAGCGCGGCCAGCTGCATCAGCGTCAGCGTGCCGCTGGCCACCACCACCCGCTCCTTTTCTGCCGCCGGCAGCAGAGCGAGAATCTCTGCCGCCCGCTCTTTTTCCGCAGCCGCCGGGCCCGCGGTCAGAATAACGCTCAGCTTGCGCTGCAACAGGCCGGAGATGGTCTGTGCACAGGAAGCCGCCGGCCATGACTTGAACATCCAGCGCGAGACGGGATGCACCACCGCCCGCGGGCGCGGGGCACGCGTCAGCAGCGGCTGCACCGCCGCTGCCGCGGCCGGGTCAATCGCGATTTCCAGCGCGCCTGCCGCTGCCGTGATGCCCAGCGGCGCAAGAATGTCGACAAAACTTTGCGCGTAATGCCCCGCACCCCACGCGGTCACCGCATGGAAGAGCAGGCGCCGCCCGGGAAAGCCCTTCGGGTCATCCGCCCCGACCCGCACCTTCGCCCCTGACAAAAAGGCATACCACGCGCTGCGCTCCCCTCCCGTCAGGTCGACCGCGATATCGTAGCGCCGCGCCCGCAGCGTGCGCACAAACGCCCATTCCGCCAACGACCTGCCGCGCAGCGCGGCGCGGTCAACCTCGTGCAGCACACTAACGGTCGGCAAACCGCGCACCAGTTCGCCCATGCCTGTGCTGACCAGCAGTTCGATTTCCGCCTGCGGCCACCGCTCTTTGAGCGCGCGCAGTGCCGGCGTCGCGACAATAACATCGCCGATATGCTTGAGCGCGATAACCAGTATTCTCGACGGTGACAACCCATTCGTGAGCATGTTCACCCGTTACCGTTTATGCAGATTTGCCTTCCGCTTGCACATGTACATAGTACCGCTTGCCAGACCGATACCGTCCTCACCGGGCGCGCAGGGAGGAAAGCCCCCCTCTCCCGCC
>CAZWUZ010000338.1:0-3660 GCA_964637655.1 uncultured bacterium
CGGCTGAGCGTGGCGCGCGTGAGGCCGGTGGCAGCAATACCGCGCGGGAAACCGGCAGTGATGACGCCGCCGGCACCGTCGCGCAGCGCGCAGAGGATACGCTGCAGCAGCTCGTCAGGCAGGAGCAGGTTGTCCGTGGTCAGACAGACGGCGGCCGTGAGCCGGGCGCAGCGCAGTGCGGCGGCATGGGCGGTGTGTGGCGCGTCCATGCTGCGCACCACCTGCCAGCCGCAGCCAGGCGGAAGGCGCAGTGCCGGCGGGACGAGCAACAGACAGGTGGTAAGGCCGAAACGCGGCTGACGCCAGTGTGTTGCGAGTGCGCGCAGCAGCTGTGCATCATGCAGCAGGGGCTCGCGGGTTGTGCAGGAAATGATGAGGCCGTAACGCGACGGTCGGCTCATTAGGTGCAGCGTAGCATACCCGGAATGTGGCGGCAAGCCGTCAGCGCGAAAGGAGGGTGTGGTAGAGGCCGGCGACAGCAGCGGCGTGGCGGTCCCATGACCAGGTGCGGGCACGGCGGCGGCCGCGACGGATGAGCGTGGCCCGCAGCCGCGCGTCGCCGGCGAGTGCCAGCACGGCCTGCGCCAGCGCGCGCGGGCGGGTGACATCGACCGTGAGTGCGGCATCGGCCGCGGTTTCCGCCAGCGCCGCGGAAGTACCGGTAATGACGGGCACACCCAGAGCAAAAGCGTTGGCGACGGGGAGTCCGAAGCCTTCGTACAGGGACGGGTAGATGAGCAGATGTGCGCCGGCGAGCAGTGCCGGCAGGTCGGCTTCGGGAACATACCCGGGCCAGAATATGTGGCTGCCGGCCTGCTGCAGCAGGCGCAGAGTGTCGTCGCAGAGCCAGCCACGGCGTCCGACCACGACCAGCGGCAGGCGCAGCCGGCCGCTGCGCCAGAGCGGCAGCAGGGCGCGCAGCAGCGCAGCAAGATTCTTGCGCGGCTCGATGGTACCGAGAAAGAGCAGGTAGCGTACGGGGAGCGCATGACGCCGGCGGATGGCAGCCGCATGGCGTGCGGGCGTGACGGTCGGGGCGAGCGGCGCGGCGACTATCGGCGCGGCAAGACGGGGAAAGGTGGCGCGCAGTTCTCCGGCCACCGTTTCGCTGATGGCCACGAGCCCGTCAGCAGCGCGCAGCCCGGGGGTGAAAAAACGTCGGTGCGCAGCGATGGCAACCGGGTGAAACCACTGCGGAAAGCGGTGCATGGCGAGGTCGTAGACCGTCTGCACGTTGCGCTGACTCCCCGCCACCTGCCCGAAGGGACCGAGCGCGTGGAACAGGTCGAGGCGCGCTGCGGTCACGCGCCGCTGAAAGCGCGCTTCCTCGTCGGGGACGAGACGCTGTTCCGGGCAGGGGAGCCAGTGCGCATGGCGCGCGCGCGGCAGCGACTGCTGCTGCGGCAGATGCCAGAGGAAAAAGTCGCACTCCGGCAGCAGGCGCAGCAGGCGGGGTACGACCTGCGCGGTGTAATCGCCGAGGCCGGCGCGGCGCGGGGCAAACGCGCGGCAATCGAGGCCGATACGCGGCGCGGTTGCGCGGTACTGCAGGCGCGGTTGCGGCGGGCGCGGCACGGGCCAGGTGCAGCGGCGTCCGTCGGCAAAGACGATGTCCACCTGACGGCAGCAGCGGCGGCAGAAACGCACCACGGGCGCATACCCGCTGCCGTCGCTGTTGTTGGCGAGGATGACGGCGCGGGCGAAACGGCCGCGGCGGAGCGTGGCGGCGAGCGCGGTGCGGCTGGCGGCCGTTGCAAGTGTAGTGCCGTCCCACGTATGCACGGCGGCGAAGTGCGCGGCCGCGGCGGAGACGCGCCCGGCGCGAACCAGCAGGTGACGCGCGGCGCGTGGCGCGGGAAATTCGTGCAGGAAGGCGCGCAGCAGGTCGTCGGGTGACGCGGCAACGACAAGTTCGGGAGGCATCAGGGCATCAGGCGCCAGGCGAGTTTGTCGTCGAGTTCGGGGAGGCGCATGATCTTGTCCATGGTCGTGCCGACCTCGTAGGCGACGCGGCGGAAATGCAGCACCGGCCCGTCCACCTCGACATAGCAGGCGCGCCAATTGCCGTCGCGCGGCTGTCCGACGCTCCCGTCATTGACAATGACCTGGTCGATATCAGGGGTGAGGGTGAAAGACACTTCGCCGCGCATGCGCAGGAATTCGACCGCCTCGCCGCGGCGGGTAAACAGCGCGGGATGATGCGTGTGCCCGCAGAAACAGAGACGCACCCCCCGCATCTCCGGCATGGCGAAGACCGCGCGCGCCGCCACGGCATCGACGGTGTAGATGCAGTTGCTCTGCGGCGTGCCGTGGCAGAACAATATGTCGCCTTCACGGTGCGTGCGCGGCAGCGTGCGCAGGCAGTCGAGGCGGTGCCCGCCGCGGTAGAAGGTGCGCAGTGACGGGCTGAGCTGGTCGCGCGTCCACTCGATGGCGCGGCGCGCGGCAGGATTGAAGGTGAACTGCAGCGGCTCGTTCCAGACCGCTTCGTCATGGTTGCCGAGTACGCAGGCGGAAAACGCGGTGGCCAGGTCGATGACGGCCGCCGGGTCGGGCCCGTAGCCGACGAGGTCACCGAGGCAGTAGATCGTGCGGATGCCGCGCTCGCCGATATCGGCCAGCACCGCGGTCAGCGCTTCCAGGTTGCCATGAATGTCGGAAAGAACCGCGTAATGCTCCATGCGGTACTTATACCATCCGTCGCGCGGCCGGTAAAGCGGTTTTCTGCTATGATGCAACCCGCTGGCCGGCGGAATAATGCACCGGCCGGTAACCTCTTCCCTGCGACTGCGTCTACGGGGCGGAGGGAAAGGAGGAACGGCATGATAGCCATACTGCTGAACCTGCTGGAAGAGCAGGAATGTCATACCGTACCGCTGCCGCACGCTGACAGTGCACTGTCGGCTGCTGAGGCGGGCGGATTCCGCGCGGGTGATGAGCAGGCGACGGAAAAGGTGTTCAACGTGATGTGGCCACGGCTGTATCGCGCCGCGTACCGGCTGCTGCTCGACCGGGACGAGGCGGAGGAGGCGGCGCAGCACGGGTTCGTGCGCGCCTACCATGCGCGGGCGGATTTTCGCGGCACGGAGGGTGGGCAACTCGCGCTCTGGCTGCTCACCGCGGTCAGGCGCAACGCGCTCGACCGGTTGCGGACGAAAAAGCGGTTCGCACCGCTGGCGGATGACCTCGCTTCTGAGGCGGACGGGCCGCAGGCGCTGGCGGAGCAGCAGGAGACCTGCCGGCAGGTGCGCGCAGCCATGGCGCGGCTGGAGACGGGCGACCGCGCGGTGCTGGTGCTGTTCGAGGTGGAGCAGTTGCCGCAGGCGGAGATTGCCGCGGATATGGGGATTACGGTCAATGCGCTCAAGGTGCGGCTGCACCGGGCGCGGCGCCGCTTTCGCGAGGCGTACCTGCGCCTCGGCGGCGAAGTGACGGAAGGAGGCAACGACAATGGCTGAACCTATCTGCGCGCGGGCGGCGATGCTCGAGCAGGGGTTGTGGGACAAGACGCTGACGGAGGCGCAACTGGCGGAACTGAAGGTGCATGCGCAGGAGTGTGCGGAATGCGCAAAGGTGCTGGCAGGCGTGGCACAGGCGCAGCAGGGGCTGCAGGCGTGGCGCGAGGAGGCGATGTCCGCGCCGTCGACCGCGGCGGCCTGG
>CAZWUZ010000339.1:0-3644 GCA_964637655.1 uncultured bacterium
AGGCGCGGCGCACGGGCGCGATGCCGAAATGCCCGATGTCGGCATACAGCGCCTCGCAGCCGGTTACGGTGAGGAAGACGGCGCCGAGCACGGAAAAACTCTGCCAGCCGTTGCTGAACAGAAAGCGCAGTCCGTGCAGCGGGTTGAGCGCGGCCAGCACGGACAGGTTGCCCAGCAAATGCCATACCCCGAGTCCGGCGAGCACGGTGAACCACAGGAGCATGACCGGCCCGAACAGTTTGGCGACGCCCGCCGTGCCGCGTTTCTGGAAAAGGAAGAGGGCGAGCAGGATGCCCACGGTCAGCGGCACAACGGCGGGGCGCAGCGCGGGGACCGCGACTTCGAGCCCCTCGACGGCGCTGAGCACGGAGATGGCGGGAGTGATGACCCCGTCACCGTAGAGCAGCGCCGCCCCGAAAATGACGACGCCCGCCACCCAGCCGCCGACCTTGCGCCCCGCTGCCGCCTCGCGCAGCAGCCCGAGCAGGGCGAGAATCCCCCCTTCGCCGTGGTTGCTGGCGCGCAGAATGAAAATGACGTACTTGATGGTGACCACGAAGAAGAGCGCCCAGACGATGAGCGACAGCACCCCGAGCACGCTGGCGGGGGTGATGGCGGTGGCATGGGCGCCGGTAACGCTTTCGCGGAAGGCATAGAGTGGACTGGTCCCGATATCGCCGAAGACGACGCCCAGCGCCACCAGTACCAGGCCGGCTTTCGCCGGATGGGCCGGTTGCCCGGCCGTGGTTACCGCAGATTCCAACGTGTGCTGCCTCCTGGGCCAGGCGCCTGCGCAACGCAGTACGGCTGACCGCATTAGTATGCGGGAAACAACTGTTCCCGACGAATGTCAGTGCGGCTGGCTGAATGCAGCCACGGGTCAAACCTCGCGCTGGTGAACCGACTGCCGGCAGCACGCATGCTCCGCCGGAGGCACCGCAACGCGGAATGGATACCGCAACTGACGGGGTGGGAGGGCCAAATCCCCCCCCTGCCGCGGCTGCGGCATTCCCCCCCTGCTGCCCGGGGCCCCCGCTCCCGCCCGGCGGCGGGATTCGGCGATTGCTGCGAATCCTATACCTCCCGCCGGCACTTGTCAAGCGCGTTGACAGTTCCGCGGCCCTGAAGTATTATTCGTGCATGGCCATGCTCCACCCGCAGCAGGAAACCCTGCCGCGCCCCGAACTCGAACAGTTGCAGGCCGAGCGCCTGCAGGTGACGCTGAACCGCGTGCAGCGCAGCGTGCCGTTCTACCGGCAGCAGTTTGCCGCGGCCAACGTCGACCCCGACCGCATCCGCACGGTGGCCGACCTGCGCCGCCTCCCGTTCACCACCAAGGAGGACCTGCGCGCCGCCTACCCCTACGCGATGTTCGCGGTGCCGCTGCGCGACATCGTGCGCCTGCACTCGACCTCGGGGACGACGGGGAGCCCGGTGGTGGTCGGCTACACGCGCAACGACGTGCGCACCTGGTCGGAGCTGAACGCGCGACTGCTCGTCGCGGCCGGCCTGACCGACCATGACATCGCGCATATCGCCTTCACCTACGGGTTGTTCACCGGGGGACTCGGCTTCCACTACGGGGCTGAGCGGGTCGGCGCCTCGGTCATCCCGGCCTCGGCCATCGACAACCTCGTCAAGCAGCTGACCATCATGCGCGACTACAAGGCGACCGCGCTGCTCTGCACCCCGAACTACGCGGTGCAGCTGGCGCGCGCGCTGCAGGAACTCGGCTGGCACCCCGAAACGCTGGCGCTGCGGCGCGGCATCTTCGGCGCGGAGCCGTGGAGCGACAGCCTGCGCACCCGCCTGCAGGAGGAGTTGCACCTCGAAGCGTTCGACACCTACGGCCTGAGTGAGATCTGCGGGCCCGGGGTGGCGGGCGAATGCACCGCGCATGACGGGCTGCACATCAACGAGGACCATTTCCTGGTCGAGGTGATCGACCCGGCGACGGGCGACCCGCTGCCGGACGGCAGTTCCGGCGAACTGGTCTTCACCACGCTGACCAAGGAGGGGTTCCCGGTCATCCGCTACCGCACCGGCGACATCGCCGCGCTGCTTGACGGGCCCTGCCCGTGCGGGCGCACGCTGCGGCGCATGACCCGCGTCTCGGGGCGCACCGACGACCTGATCTTTTTCCGCGAGCAGAAAATTTTCCCGTCGCAGATCGAG
Source organism: uncultured bacterium (assembly GCA_964637655.1). Taxonomy (GTDB): domain Bacteria; phylum DAOPZR01; class DAOPZR01; order DAOPZR01; family DAOPZR01; genus CAZWUZ01. The sequence goes on from CAZWUZ010000339.1 coordinate 2,176, forward strand.
CAGGTGCTGCTGGCGGTCGAGGGGGCACCCCCGCTCTTCCAGGTGGTGCTCGACACGCTGGACGGGGCCGACACGTTTGAGGTGCACGTCGCCATCCCCGCGACGCTGGCGGACAGCGACGAGATGCGCGGACTCGAGGAGTTCCGGCAGCGGGTCGCGCGCGCGCTGCAGCGCGAACTGGAACTGGCGGCGAAGGTGGTCCTGGTCGAGCCCAAGTCGCTCGTCCCCGCGGACGGCGGCAAGATGCGCCGCGTGCGCGACAACCGTCCGCACTGATTTTCCGCTTGCAATTCAGCTGTGCGCATGCTATAAGTGTTCGTCGTTTTACTCACAGGAGAGGTGTGTTATGAAACTGGGCTGGCGGTTCGGGCTGATCGCCCTGGTGCTGGGCGTGGCGGTCTACTACTGGGTGGTCAACGGGGTAACCCTCGGGCTTGACCTCAAGGGGGGCACCTACCTGTCGCTCGAAGTCGACCTCGAGCAGCTGCGCCTGCTGTCGCCGGGCGCCAACGAGGATGACGCGGTCAACCGCGCGCTGGAGATCATCCGCGCGCGCGTCGACGAGTTCGGCGTGGCGGAGCCGCTCATCGCGCGCGAGGGGGCGAACCGCATCATCGTGCAGCTCCCCGGCATGCGCAATGTCGAGACCGCCAAGCAGCTCATCCGCGACGCGGCCACGCTCGAGTTCCGGCTGGTCAGCGAGGATATCCAGCCGCGCGCCGACGGCACCGTGCCGGCCGGCTACGAGGTGCTGTACATGCAGCGCCCGACGCCTGACGGCCGCGGCTACGAGCGGGGCGAGGCGGTGGTGGTGCGCAGCACGCCGGAACTGACCGGCGAGCACCTGACCCGCGCGCGGGCGCGGCGCGACGACCAGAGTTTGGGCGGCGGGCGCTGGGCCATCGACATCGAGTTCGACGAGGAGGGCGCGGAAAAGTTCCGCGATGTCACCACCGCCAACATCCGCCGCCGGCTGGCCATCGTGCTCGACGGCAAGGTCATGTCGGCCCCGGTCATCAACGAACCGATCACCCAGGGGCGGGCGCAGATCACCGGCGGCTTCACGTCGGATGACGCCCACCGCCTGCGCATCATCCTCGAGTCGGGCTCGCTCCCCGCGCCGGTCAAGATCGTCGAGGAGCGCACCATCGGCCCGACGCTCGGCGCCGACTCGATCCGCCGCGGCGTCTATGCCGCCGCGGTCGGCCTGGCGATCATCGCCCTCTTCATGATCATCTACTACCGCTTCGGCGGGTTCGTTGCCGACCTGGCGGTGCTGCTCAACCTGGTCATCCTGCTGGGCGGCATGGCGATGCTCGGCGGCACGCTGACCCTGCCGGGGATCGCCGGCATCATCCTCACCATCGGCATGGCGGTGGACGCCAACGTGCTGATCTTCGAGCGCATGCGCGAGGAGTTGCGCGCGAACAAGACGGTGCGGGCCGCGGTCGAGGCGGGCTACGCCAAGG
>CAZWUZ010000340.1:0-3597 GCA_964637655.1 uncultured bacterium
ACTGGGTGATAACCGAGCAGCGGTCACTTTCGGTGCGCGTCAGTTCCTTGATGGGGACGAGTATGGGCTGGGCCACGGGTGCGTCCCCCTTGAGCAGATTGGCGATGTAGCGTCCCTGCGGCGAATTGTCGGTGATCTTGACGTAAATCTTGTCGCCGATGCGCAGTTCGCGCACCGGGCGCCCGCTGATGGGGGAGAGGATGATGTCGGTCTTGAGGACGAGGATCTTTTCCGTCGCCTCCGCCGGTTTCTCCCCCTCCGCCGTGCCGGCTTCTCCCGCCGCATCCGCCGCCGGTGCCTGCGCCTGCTGCAGCTGCTTCTCCAGTTTTTCGAACTTGACCCGGCTCAGTTTCTCGACATTGACCAGCAGGTCGAGCTCGCGGTCCGCCATTTCCGCGGAGAGGATGAGGCGGAGGATCTCGATGATCGCCGGCAGTTCGCCGTTGACCATCGCCGCGACCAGCCGCTTGAGCGTGTCGAACTTGAGTTTTTCCTTGCAGCGGTCGTTGACATCCTTGGTGAGGCCGGGAATGGTCTTGATGCGGAACTCGGTATTGTAGATAAAATCCTCGAATTCCATGACCGGCTGGTTGAGGTCGGTGTTGTAGAGCCACTGTTCGTGGGTGAGCACGGCGTGCAGGCGGAGCACGCTCTCCTTCTCGCCGTCGATAAAGACAAAGAACAGCCCGCAGACCCTGCGCAGTTCACTGCGGAACTTCGCCTTGAGGCCGAAGATCGAGCGCCGCAGCAGGGCGAGCGCCTGCTCATGGTTGCCCTGCGCCGCGAGCAGGGCGGCCTGCGCCTCGCTCTCGGTACACTGCATCCGGGTAATCAGGTCAGCAACGACATCGCCGTCCATCCGTCACCCCGTCACGTTTTCAGCATCCGGGACACCGCGCGCGCCGCTTCCTGCGCCGAGATCTCCGGTTCCTGCGCTTCCTGTTTCGCCTCGTCGGCCATCGCCGCGGTCAGCGGCTGTTCCGCGAGGTCAATGACCGCCGCCGGCTGCGTCAGCCGCCGCGCCTGCGTCAGCAGTGCGCGCGCCAGCACCGTCAGCAGCCAGGCAGCGGCCGCGCCCAGCAGCGCGCGCACCAGCGCCTGCGGCGCCTCGCAGCGCGCGACCACGGCCGCGGTCAGGCCGCAGGCAAGTCCGACCGCCAGCGCCAGCAGCAACGGGTACTCCGCCCCTCGTTTCATAACACCGTTCGAGTATACCACATCGGCGTCATGGCAACAACTCCCCGGCTACCAGCGCGGCAGGTCGCGGCAGAGGCCGCGGACCAGTTTCTGCGGGCAGAGCAGGTCGAGGTGCCCGGAGACCTCCTGCCCGGTCGCCACGTAGAGCGCGGGCACCCCGGTCCGCCGCAGCAGCCCGTACATGTTCCCCAGGCTCGACGTCTGGTCGAGCTTGGTGAAGACGAAATGGTCATAGCGCACGGCGCGGTAGGATTCCGCCGCCCGCTGCAGGTCGCGCGCCTTGCCGGTGGCGCTCATCACCAGCAGGCGGGTCTGCGTGATGCCGTCGAGCGCATCGAGCGCGAGGCGCAGTTCGGCAAGACGCTCCGCCTCCTTCGGCGGGCAGCCGGCGGTATCGATAATCACCACGTCGTGCGCGCGCAGGTCCTGCCATGCCGCCGCCAGCGAGCCCGTCGTCACCGGCACATAGGGAATGCGCAGCGCCTCGCTGCCGCGGCGCAGTTTCGCCCCGCCCCCCCAGCCCCCGGCGTCATGGTCGATGATGGCGACCTCCTTGAACCCGTTGACCCGGAAGCGCGCGGCGAGTTTGACCGCGGTCGTCGTCTTCCCCTCGCCCGGCGGCCCGATAAGCACCAGCGCGCAGCAGGCGCGCGCCAGGGGTTCCGCCGCGCGCAGTCCGCGCAATCCCTGTTCGAGCACCTCGCGCAGGCGGGTGCGGACCAGTTCGCAGTCATGCTGCTGTCCGGTCGGCAGCGTGCCGTGCAGGGCGTGACAGATCTCCCGGGCCAGGTGCGGGGTGACATCCTGCTCCGCGAGGAACGCCAGCAGGCGTTCCGTCAGTTCCATCTGCCCGGCCGCCGGGGCCACCGGCGCCGCCGCGCTGCGTTCGGCCATCGGGCCGGCCGGCCGGGGCGGGGCGGCCACCGGAAGCGGCGGCGGTTCCGTCGGCGCCACCGTCCCGGGAATGATCCCCGTCTGCGCCTTCGCCCCGGCGGGACGGCCTCCGGCCCCGTAGGTGATGCTGCGGGTCGGCGGCGGTTCCACCCCGGCCACCGGCGGCAGCACCCGGTCGTCGGCAATCAGGTCGATCACCCGCTGGTCGGGGCGCGTGACCACCGGCTGCTTCGGGGCGAACGCCTGTCCCGGCTGCCGCCGGCGCAGCATCTCCGTCAGCTGCTGCCGCGCCGCCCCGTGCGCCGCGGTGCGGTCAGCCGGCGGAGCCGGGACCGGCGCGGCGGGCGTTTCCTCCCCGCTGAGCGGCAGTTCCGGCTCGGGCGCGCGCACCGCCCGCGTCCGCCGGACAATCACCTCGTAGCCCGCGTTGCCGGGGAGGCGGCGCTGCTGGGCGATCTCCGCGTCCGGCCCGAGTTCCTCTTTGACCTGCCGCAGGATCCCCTGCATATCCTCACCCTGGTACGTTTTCACCATGTCACACCTCGGCGTCGATCATGCCCTGTGACTCGATGCTGATGTTCACCGGGAGAATTTCCTCATAGGCCAGCACGGCCGGGCACGGGCGGCGGCGTTCCAGCAGCCGCCGCACCGGGACGCGCAGTTTGGACTGGACCATCACCGTCGGCTGCCCGCCGCTCCCCGCCGCCCCGTCAAGCGTCTGCTGCAGCGCCTCGAGCACCTTCTGCGCCTTGTCCGGCGGCAGGCGCAGGTCGCCGTCGCGCAGCCCGGCGAGCAGCGCCTGCTCGACCCGCGGCGAGAAGGTCAGCACCTTGAGCGCCCCGTTGTCCGCCACATGCTGCGCGCAGAGCTGCGGGGCGAGCGCGAGGCGCACGCACTCGGTCAGCCACTGCGGGTCGCTGCTGACGGGGAACTGCGCGCAGATCACCTCGATGATCGTCACGAGGTTGCGGATGGAGACCTTCTCCTTGAGCAGCAGGCGCAGCACCTGCAGCAGGGTCATCGGCGGCACCTTCTGCACGGTCAGCAGTTCGTCGACCACCGCCGGGAAATCCTGCTTGAGATGGTCGAGCAGTTCGCGCACGTCCTGCAGGGTGATGAGCTCGTGCGCGTGCAGCTTGATCACCTCGGTGAGGTGGGTGGCGATGATGGTCGGCGGATCGACGACGGAATAGCCCGCCTGCTCGGCGGCGTCGCGCTGCTCGGGATTCAGCCAGACCCCGGGAATGCCGAAGGCCGGGTCGCGCGCCGGCTCCCCGCGCAGCGGCTGCGTCACCTGCCCCGTCTCGAGGGCGAGGAACTTGCCGGCGCGCAGCGCACTCCCCGCCACCTCGACGTTGTTGACCTTGATCTGGTAGTTCTCGGGGGCGAGCTTGATGTTGTCGCGCATGCGCACCGCCGGGACGATGATGCCGTAGTCGAGCGCGCACTGGCGGCGCAGCAGGACGATGCGGTCGAGCAGATCCCCCCCCTCCTGCGGGTTGACCA
>CAZWUZ010000341.1:0-3566 GCA_964637655.1 uncultured bacterium
TTTATCCTTGATGTCAATTATTACAAAGATAATCGGCTGCGGTATCGGTGCAAGACTTTGCCGTATGACCAAGGGCGAATCGCTTACGGTAGGAGTGGGTATGGTAGCGCGCGGTGAGGTTGCGCTCGAGCAGGAAGGCGAGCCCGGCGGAAAAGAGCACCCAGAGGGCAGCCACACCGGCCAGCGCGAGTTCCGCGTTGCCGCGTGAAACGCCCGCCTGCGCGAGGAACTCCGCCAGCGGGGCAGCGACAAAGAGGAGTACCCCGGCACCGCCGGTAAAACCGAGCCAGAGCCAGTAGCCGAGGAAATGCAGCACGCGTTTCATCATGGGAGCACCGTAAGCGGGCGGCGGTAGAGACCTTCACCGAGGCGTTGTCCGGTAGCCGGATCAGTCAGCAGAATGGCGAGGAAGTAGCTGCCCGGGACGAGGCGGTGGGTGGCCACGGAAAGCTGCAGGTCAAGGGTGCCCCCGCGCGGGATGGTAGCGGAGTGACCGTCGGTCTCCGCCACCTGTGTCCCCGTTTCGCTGAGCACGACCGCGATAGGCACCGCGAGGGCATCCACCGTGCCGCCATTGGTTGCCGTCAGGGTCAGCGGCAGCGTATCGCCCCGCCGCACGCTGGCGGGATACTGTGCCGCGGTCACGGCCAGTGCCGCGGTGCCGACGCGCACGGGGATGCCGTGGCGCGCGTCGACGCGGGAATTATCCGCGGCATCATAGAGAATGAGCGCGCCGCTGCGCCAGCCCGGCGGCAAGTGCGCGGTAAGGGTCACGGTTGCCTGCTCGCGTTTGCGCACGGGGATGACCGGGCTCTCCATCTCGGTTTCACCCTCGATGGCGAGTACCACATAGGCGGCACCGTCACCCCAGCGGTCGTTGCTGACACGCAGCCCCACGGTGACCGGCGAGTCAGCCGCTACCGCTTCTGCCGGTGCCACCGTGCCGACGATGCGCAGCTGCGCGGTGAAGACCGTCTGTTTGACCGCCACGGCCGCAAGGTAGAGCGCGAGCAGCACGGCACAGAACAGGCCGAGGCGCAGCGCCGGGCCGCGGTTGCCGCTGTGGTTCTGCACTTCCGGCGGCGGCTGCCATTCCCGCTTCTCCGTCATAGTCCGTGCCTTTCTATGCGCCCCCAGGTGCGCACGCGCCCCAGCCAGTCGAACGTGGCAATGACGCGTATCCCCATTGTAAACTGCCGGTACCCGAGGTTGTCAAGCAGCCCGGCGAACGCCAGCCAGATCAGTTCGCCGCAGCGGTACGTTTCGTAGTGCAGTTCCTCGATGACCAGCGCGAAGAGATTGAGTACCGTGGTGTAGCCCACCGAGCAGAGCAGAAAGAGCCCGAAGGTCGTCCCGGCGAGGTGCCCGGTGGCGAACAGCCCGCCCATAACGAGGTACGATAACGCCTCGAGGAAGGGCCCGAGAATCTCGAAAAATAAATAGTAGGGCATGCCGAGCAGTCCGGCAAACCCGAAGAACGGGTTGAGCATCATCTCGCGATGCTCGGCAAACGACTCGAGCAGCACGCGGTGCCAGCGATTGCGCTGGCGGATGAACGAACGCAGGTCGGAAGGGGCCTCGGTCCAGCAGACGGGGTCGGGAAGCGAGACGACACGGAAGTCCATGCCGCGCTTGCGCAGCACGCGATGCAGGCGCAGCGTCAGTTCGAGGTCCTCCCCGGTCATGCGGCGCGAGAAGCCGCCGACGGCGACGAGGATGTCGCGCCGCCACAGCCCGAACGCGCCCGAGATAAGCAGCATGGCGTTGAGTTTCGACCAGCCGATGCGGTTGGCGAGAAAGGTGCGCAGGTACTCGATAACCTGCAGGGCGGGAAGCAGGCGCAACGTCAGGCGGCGCGAGACGATGGCGCCGTTTTCGACCACCAGCCCGTTCCCCACCCGCACCTGCCCGCCGACCGCCACCAGCCGCTGCGGGTCCTCGAGCACGGGGCGGATGGCGCGCACCAGGGCGTCGGGCTCGAAGACGGTGTCGGCATCGGTATTGCACACGTAGCGGTAGCGGGCGAAGTTGATCCCCGCGTTGAGCGCATCGGCCTTGCCCCCGTTCTCCTTGTCGAGCACGAAGAGGCGCGGGTCGCGCTGCGACTGCAGCACGCGGCGCACGGGCTCGGTGGCCAGCGTCGCGCGGTACTGGAGGTCGGCACGCTGCAGGGCGAATTCCTCCTCGAGGCGCGCGAGGGTGCCGTCGGTCGACCCGTCATTGACGATGATCACCTGATATTCCGGGTAGCGGAGACGCAGCGCCGCGGCGACCGAGTCGGTGATGACCCGCTCCTCGTTGCAGGCGGGGATGATGACCGAGACGGGCGGGGTCAGCGACGAGGCGACCACCGCGTCGAGTTCGCTGAGTGCCGCCTGGCGCACGCGCGTACGTGTGCCGAGAAACGAGACGACGGTGAGCACCGTGTACTGCAGGTTGATGACGATGAAGTAGCCGAACGAAACGGCGATGACGAACCCGAGGAGCGCGTCCACCTCAGGCGGACTGCAGCCGCGCGGCGATTTCCCGCGCGCGCGCCTGCGCCGCGGCCGGGATGCACCCGCGTTCGAGCGCGAGCGCGATGCGCCCGGCGGTAAGCGGCGTACCGACGCGGCCGAGGATTTCAAGCAGCATCGGCACCTCGCCGGGCCCGGCAGTCAGCAGCAGGTTCTCCATGTAGCCCGTGCCGCCGCAGGCGCCGGCGACCGTGAGCAGGGCGGCCGAGCGCGGGTTGCCGCGCGCCGCGGTGAGCAGGCAGTGCTCGAACCAGCCGAGGCGCTCAAGCGCCTCGACCGCGGCATTGCGCGCGAACGGGTCGGGGGAATGTTCGAGCACGCGCTCGAGGATGCGCAGTGAGGGGGGGCCAAGGCGGACGAGCGCCTCGAGGGCGTTGTGGCGACACCACCACTCGCGGTCGACGAGCAGGGCCGCCAGGCCATCGGCGGACCAGCGCGCGCCCATCTCCCCCAGCGCCTTGGCCGCCTGCGCGCGCACCACCCACGCCGCGTCCGCCAGCAGCGGTTCCAGCCAGCGGTCGCTAAGCGGCACCGCCAGGCGGGAAACGCATTTCACCGCCGCCGTCCGCACGTTGGTGTCGTCTGCCGCCAGCGCGGGACGCACCGCCTCCTCGAGCAGTTCGAATTCCCGGCGGGCGGCAATCAGGGTCAGCGCCCAGAAACGGGTCACCGGGTCGTCACGGCGCGCCAGTTGCGCGAGTACGGGCTGCAGGTTGCCGGCCACCGGGACGAGCATCGCCGCGAGGCGGGAGTTGCTCAGGCGGTTGTCACGCGTCAGGCGGCGCAGCAGCACCTCCGCCGCCGGGGCGCTGCCAAGGTCGGCGAGCGCCTGCGCGGCCGCGTAGGCGACATCGGTCTCCGGGTCGTCGAGCGCTGCCGCCAGTTCAGCCAGCCGGCAGGTAAAACCGAGTCTGCCGAGCGCGCGCGCAGCGGCGGCGCGCGCCCACGGGTCGCGCGCGTGCGCCAGCGCCCGCACCAGCCGCGCGGGGAGCCCGGCATGGCGCAGCGCGTCACGCACCGGCCCGTCGATTCTCCCCGCCGCTGCGACCA
>CAZWUZ010000342.1:0-3552 GCA_964637655.1 uncultured bacterium
CCCGACCTGCCGCCGGAGGAGGCGGCCCCGCTGCGCGCGGCGCTTGCCCCGCACGGCATCGCCACCATCGTCATGCTGACCCCGACGACGCCGCCGGCGCGCGCGGCCCGCCTTGTCGCGGGGGCCGGCGGGTTCATCTACTACGTGGCGGTGGCGGGCGTCACCGGCGCCCGCCGCGCGCTGCGCGGCGAATTGCGGGACGAGGTGGCGGCGGCGCGCGCGCACGGCCTGCCGGTCTGTGTCGGCTTCGGGGTCTCACGTCCGGAACATGTGGCGGCCCTGTCGGCCTTCGCCGACGGGATTATCGTCGGCAGCGCGCTGCTGCAGCGGCTGGATGGCGGGACGGACCGCGCGGCAAAACTCGCCGCCGCCCGCGACTACTGCGCTGCGCTGGCCGCGGCCCGGGGGGAACTTGACTGATGCAGGACCATGTGACGACGGTGGCGGAACTCAAGCATCTGGTGGGCGATTTCATCCGCGAGCGCGAATGGGAACGCTACCATTCACCCAAGAACCTGGCGATGTCCATTGCCATCGAGGCGGCGGAAGTGCTCGAACTCTGCCAGTGGCTCGACCCGGAGGAGGCGCAGCAGAAGGCGATGCATGATCCGGCCTTCCGCCAGCAGCTGCAGGAGGAACTGGCGGATGTGACCGCCTACATCCTCTCGCTCTGCCGGCAGACGGACATCGACCTGGCGGCGGCACTCGAGGCGAAAATGGTCAAGAACCGGGCCAAGTATCCCGCGGCGCAGGTGCGCGGGGTCGACTATCGCAAGCCCGGCAGCGCGGACTGACGCAGCCCGTTTGACACAGATACAATAATCATATACCATCGCCTTACTAAATTGACTACGGGGGAGGGGAGGGCAGGTGTCTGCCTTCCCCTTTGTGCTTGATGCTCAAGACGCTGGTAAAACAGATAGGGCGTGTGCCCCTTGTGCAGGTTGCGGGCGAATTGACCGCAGAACGCACGCGTGAGTTCTCCCAGCTCCTCGACCAGGTGCTGGGCGATGGCAGTGATGCCTTCATCGTCAACCTCGAACATGTCCCGGCCATCGACCAGCCCGCGCTGCAACTGCTCGGCGAGGCGGTGGCGACGGCCCGCGCCCATGGCGGCCGGGTCACCCTGCTGCGCCCCCATCCGGCCATCGAAAAAGAGGTTTCCCGCCTGGTACTCGACCATCGCGTCGAGGTCTTCTATCAGGAGGAAGCGGCGGTCAGCGACATGGAGACGGCGCTGCGGACGCGTCTGCTGCGTGCGTTCCGCGGCAAGAGCATGTTCAAGCGGGGCGAACGTCTGCCTGCCGATGAACCGCCGGCGGATCCGGCTGCACCGCCCGCACCGCCGGCGGATATCCGCTCGCTGCTGGCGGGGATCGACCCCTGTCCGCGCTGCGGGGCGATGCTCGAAGTCGACGGGGCCTGCCCGCACTGCGGCGCGGGGGTGACCGGCAAACCGCCCGCACCGCCGCGCCGCGAAGCGCCGGCAGCCAGGCCGGCGGCGCTGTTGCCGGTGCCCGTACCGGTCCCGGCGGACGACCGGCGGTGGCAGGACCTGCGCCGGGCGCGGCGGGTGGAACAGGCGGCACTCCGTGAAACCAGGACGCTGCTGCGCACGCTGCAGCGGCAACTGCAGCGGACGCGCGACGAGGCGGCTGGTGCGGCGACGCGACAGCAGCGGGCGGAGCGGCAGGCCCGGGACCGGCGTCAGCGGCAGCGCGCGGTGCAGGTGCTGCGGCAGCGCGAAGCACAGCTCGCGGCACAGACGCGCGCGCTGCGGACCGAGGCGGACGAACTCGCGGCGAAGTGCGCGCGCGGCCGCGAGGAACTGCGCCGGCTGCTCGAAGAGGAATTGCGGCAGGAGCATGAGCGGCTGCAGGCGGTGCAGGGTGAACTGCGGGGAGCGACCGGCAGCCGTGACGCGGCGCAGACGGAACTGGCGGCGCTGACCGCGGCGGTGACCGCGTCGCGTGCGGAGCAGCGCACGCTCGAGGCGGCGCTCACGGCGCTGCGCGCGGAGGAGGAGCGGCTGCGCGGCATCGATGCCAGCTGCGCGGCGCGTGAACAGGAGGCGGCGCGCCTGCTGGCACGCCGGCAGCGGCTGGGGCGGGAGGTCGCGGCGGCGGAACAGCAGCTGGTCGCGCTGCGCGAAGAGCGCGCCGGGATACAGCGTGACCGGGACGAGGTGGCGGCCGCGGCCGCGGACCTGGCACGCACCCTGGCGGATGAGCAGGCGGCCCTGGCCGCCCTGCATGCGGAACAGCACGAACTGCGCGCCGCCTGCGCGTCCCTGGAACAGGAGACCGCGGCCGCCCGCGCCACGCTGGCGTCAGCGGCGGTCCAGGCGGCGGAGAGCGGGCGGCTGGCGGCGCGGATCGCGGAGCAGGAGGAGGAACTGCGCCGGCTGGAACACCGCCGGGCGCAGCTGCAGCGCGAACACGACCGCCTGCAGGCGCAACTGGGTGACCTGCGCGGCGACTGCCGGCGGCTCAGTTCCGAGGTGGCTTCGGCCCTGACCCAGATGCAGGATGCCCGGCGGCAGGAGCAGGAGGCGGCGCGGGCGGCGGCGGCGCTGCGCCAGGCCGAGGAACAGACGCGCACCCGCGTGCTGGCCCTGCAGCGGCAGCATGAGGAACTGGAAGTTGCGCAGCACGCGCTGACGGGCCAGGCGGCGCAGCTGACCCAGCAGCTGGCGGAACATGAGCGTGAGCGGGCGTTGTTGCAGACGCGGCAGCAGGAACTGACGGAGGCATGCGCCGCGCGCGGTGCGGAGCGTGACGCGCTGGCCGCTGACTGCCGGCGGTGGCGGGCGGAGGCGGAAACGCAGCAGGCGGCAGCAGCAACCGCGGCCGCGGCTGCGACTGAGCGGCAGCAGGAACTCGCGGCACTGACGCGGGCGCGGACTGAGGCGGAACGCGCGCTGAGCGCGCTGACCCGCGAACAGGAGGAGTGTGCGGCGGCGGTGGCGGCGCTGGGTGACCAGCATGCCGCGCTGCTGCAGGCCGCGGCGCAGCGGCTGGCCGAGGAACAGGCGGCGACGGCGGCGCGGGAGGAAGCGGCGCAGGCGCGGATGCAGCAGGAGGCGGCGCGGCGCGAAACAGCGAAGGCGCGGGCGGCGCTGACCCGGTGTGAACGGACGCTGGCTGCCCGGCGGGCCGAGCAGGAAGAAGCGGTGGCGGCAGTGGCGGCGGCGACGGCCGCGCTGACGGCCGTGCGGGCGGAAACGGAGCAGCAGGCGGCGGCGGGTCGCGCGGCCGCGGATGAACTGCGGGCGTGCACGGAGCGCCTGCAGGCGACGGCGGTGCAACAGGCGGCGGCGACGGCCGCGCTGCTGGCAGACGAGGCGGCGCAGCGGGAGCTGGCTGCGGCCGCGGCGGCACTGACGGAACGGCGCACGACCCTGCAGACGGAATTGGCGGCGCTGCAGGCACAGCAGGAGGCGGTGCGGCAGCAGACCGCGGCCGCGGCCGCGCGCCTGGCGGAACTGACCGCACAGCAGCAGGCGGCGGTGCAGCAGCTGTGATAGATGTGAAAAACGGCGAAGTGCTGGCC
>CAZWUZ010000343.1:0-3540 GCA_964637655.1 uncultured bacterium
TCGCCGCAATCATCCTCTACCCGTTCGGCACCGGCCCCATCAAGGGTTTTGCCGTCACGCTGTCGTGGGGCATCGCGGCCTCGATGTTCACCGCGATCTTCGCCACGCGCGCGCTCTATGAACTCATCCTGCGGAACCCCAATGTCCGCTCGCTGTCGGTGTAGGAGAAGACGACCATGAAGAATCCGCTTTACGGCTGCAACGTTGATTTTGTCGGGAAACGCGGCATCGCCGTGATGCTCAGCGCCCTGCTTATCGTCGCCAGTGTCAGCATTATCTTCTGGCGCGGCGGGCTCAATTACGCCATCGACTTCGTCGGCGGCACGCGCATCATCTTCAGCTTCGCGCAGCCGGTGACCGTTACCGAGGTCGAGACGGTACGCGCGACCCTCGCGGAGATGGGGCTGCAGGGACAGGTGCAGCAGTACCAGGAACGCGGCATCACCATCCAGGCCAAGGGCTCGGAGTATACCGACCGCATCCACCAGGCGCTGGTGCAGGCGAAAGCCGCGGCGGGCGGGAAGTTCGCCACGGAGCAGCAGGTGCGCGACGCGCTGGCGCCGTTCGCCCAGCTCGGGGTGGCGGACATCATGCTGCGCGATTTCGGCATCGTCGCGGACACCGCGGCGCGCCGGCTCGACCTCAACGCGGTGGCTGACGACAATCTCAAGTCGATGATCGAGAAGATGCTCGGCGAGCAGATCGCGGCGCGTGTGCAGGCGGCAGTCGGGGAGAAACTCGGCCTGGCCACGGATACCGCGGCGATCGGGGCGATTGCCCTCAATACGCTGCATGACAGCATCGCCATCCGCGCGGAACTGGAACGCGGCGCCGTCACGCTGCTGGCTGACGCGCTGCAGGCGAAGCAGGGCGGCTACCGCACCTGGGCTGATGTCGACGCGGTGCTGGAACCCCTTGGCCTGAAGAGCGACCTGGTGAGCAGCGCGGCGCTCCTCACCAATCCCGGCATCGACGATGCCATCCGCCTCAACCTCAATACCGCCAGCCGTGACGAGCTCTCGCGGGTACTGACCGGGGCCCTGGCACAGGGCGCGCCGGCGGCGGAACTGGCCAACGGGGCCGCGGCGGTCGCCGCGGTGCGCGCACAGCATGACATCCTGCCGTCCCTCGAGCCGGTACTGGCCGCCCCCGGGCTGACCCCGCTGGTGCGCGCGGTGGTCACCCGCTTCGGCAGCGCGGTTCCCTTTGTCATCGACAGCGTCGAGATGGTCGGCCCGCGGGTCGGGCGCGACCTGCGCGACAAGGCGATGCAGGCCGTGGTTTACTGTATCATTGCCATGCTCGTCTACATCGGGTTCCGCTTCCAGTTCAAGTACGGGGTCGGGGCGGTAGCGGCGGTGGTGCACGATACCGTCATCACCATCGGCATCCTCGCGTTCTTCAACCGTGAGTTCGACATGACGGTCATTGCCGCGCTGATGACCCTGGTCGGGTTCTCGCTCAACGACACGGTGGTCATTTTCGACCGCATCCGCGAGAAGTTGCGCCTGACGGGGAGCCGCGACTGGGCGGGCACGATCAACGCCGCAGTCAACGAGACGCTCAGCCGCACGGTCATCACCTCGCTGACCGTGCTCATCGCCTCGGTGGCGCTGCTGGTCTTCGGCAGTTCCGTGACCTTCGATTTCGCCCTGGTCATGACCATCGGCGTCTTCGTCGGCACCTACTCGTCCATCTTCATCGCCGCGCCCATCCTCATCGAGTGGCACAACTACTTCGAACGCGTCAGGTAAGTCTCGCCATGCACGGCGCCGCGGGGACTGTTCCCCGCGGCGCTTTTTTGTTTATGGTGGACCGTGCGCCAGGTCAGTTCCCGCCTGTCCCATCTGACTTCCAGCACCGCACGCAGGTCATTCCCGAATTGTGCTATCGGGAATCCAGCACACACACTGCGCACGTCAACGGCTTCACCGCAGAGCACACAGAGCACGCAGAGAACGGCAACGTCCTTGTACCGGGGCCGGTGGAAAGAGGCGGCACGGAGCAGCATACAGGCGGCACGTGGAGCATACTGGACTCCCGATTGAACAATTCGGGAGTGACAGCCGGCAGCAGATGGCAGCATAACCGGATGGTATGCCGGCACGGCAGCGGCACTTCGAGCGCGATCCGTGTGCTCCGTGTGCTCCGTGGTGAAGGTCGTAAGGATGCTGCGGCCTGCGGCCGGCGTTCCGGGAGCAGGACGCAGTGATGACTGCCGCCGACCGTCTCCGCGAACTGACCGCCGCACGCCCGGAGCGCGAACGCGCCCTGCACCCGGTGACGGAGCGAGGCCGGTGGTCCGGGAGCAGGGCGCAGCGATGACTGCCGCCGACCGTCTTCGCGAACTGACCGCCGCGCGCCCGGAGCGCGAACGCGCCCTGCTCGACGCGGCGCTGCGCTTCGCCACCGAACGCCATCGCGGGCAGCAGCGCCTGTCGGGCGAGGACTACATCGCCCATCCCGTGGCGGTGGCGCTCACGCTGGCGGAACTCAACCTCGACACCCCGACCCTGGCGGCGGCGCTGCTGCATGACGTGCGCGAGGACTGTGGGGTGACCGACGAGGAACTGCGCGCCGCGTTCGGCGACGAGATCGCCTTCCTCGTCGCGGGGGTGAGCAAGCTCAGCACGCTCGACACGGGGGACCGCGTGGCGGTGATGGCGGACGCGCTGCGGCGCATGCTGCTCGCCATGGGGCGCGATATCCGGGTCATGCTGGTCAAGCTGGCGGACCGCCAGCACAACCTCGACACCATCGACGCGCTCCCCGCGGCGCGGCGTGAGCGGCTGGCGCGCGAAACGCTCGAACTCTACGCCCCGCTGGCCCACCGCCTCGGCATGGAGCGCGTGCGCCTGGCACTGCAGGAGGGGAGTTTCCGCATCCTCTACCCGGAGGCCCATGCCGCCCTGCTGGCGCAGGTGGCGGAACGCGAGCCGCTGCGCCAGGTGCGCGTGCTGGCGCTCATCGCGCGCACCGACGAACTGCTGCGCGCGCACGGCATCGTTGCGCAGCTGGCGGGACGCCCGAAGAGTTTGTTCTCGATTTACGAGAAGATGCAGCGGGAGCGCATCCCCTTCGACCGGGTGTTCGACCTGCTGGGCCTGCGCGTCGTCGTCGACACTCCGGCCGACTGCTACGCCGCGCTCGGCTACCTGCACCAGCAGTGGCCGCCGCTCCCTAACCGTTTCAAGGACTACCTCGCGCGCCCCAAGTCGAACGGCTACCAGTCGCTGCACACCGTGGTCACTACCGACGACGGCGCCATCGCCGAGTTCCAGATCCGCACGGCGGCGATGCACCGCCACGCGCTGGAAGGGGTCGCCGCGCACTGGCTGTACAAGGAAGGCGGGGAGGGGAAGTTCGATGCCATGCAGCAGCTCGGCTGGTACAAGCGGCTGCTCGACTCGCTCGGTGCGGAACAGGATGCCGGGCAGGTGGTGCGCGCGGTCAAGAACGCGGTGGCGCAGTCCGAGGTGCTGGTCGTCACTCCCGGCGGCGACGTCAAGGAACTGCCCGAGGGGAGCACACCCGTGGATT
>CAZWUZ010000344.1:0-3479 GCA_964637655.1 uncultured bacterium
TCCTTCACCGATCTGCTCGCGCGCCGCAACTGGGACAGCGGCACGGATGAGAAGCCGGGCGTCGGCTACCGTTTCGGCGCGCAATATATGGTGGGGGTGGGGAACGGTCTGCGCACGCTGCTTGACCTGTACGGCAACACCGAGTCGGATGACACGCTCGACGGGCTGGCGCTCGGTTTCGAGTATCCACTCTACTACCGCAGCGCCGCCAGTCAGGAGCAGGGGCGGCTCGACCCGTATTTCTCCGATATGCAGGGACAAACGGACGAATCGGCGTACAACCTCTCCCTGCGCGCCGGGCTCAACCATGCCTTTCAGGGCGACAACAAGAACCGCCTGACGCTGGGCG
Organism: uncultured bacterium; assembly: GCA_964637655.1. Classification (GTDB taxonomy): domain Bacteria; phylum DAOPZR01; class DAOPZR01; order DAOPZR01; family DAOPZR01; genus CAZWUZ01. Next base: position 350 of record CAZWUZ010000344.1, read on the forward strand.
GGTCGTTCGGCATGGGGATGGCCGCGGTCGACTACGCGTTTGTGTATGACAAGGACAACCTCGGCAATACCCACGTCGTGTCGCTCGGGCTTGATTTCGGGCGCCCGTCGTGGCACCGCCAGGTGACGCAGGCACAGCCGGAACCGTCGCGCAACGTGCCGGCGGCGGCGCCGGTGGCGCCGGCCCCGGCGCCGCGCAGCGCGCCGGCCCCGTACACGCCGCCGGTGCAGCCGTATACCCCGCCGGCTCCGGTGCCGGCGCCCGCGCCGGCCGCACCGATTTACGTGCCGCCGCTGCCGCCGGCTACCGCGACCGCGCCGCAGACGGGGACGGTCAAGGTGGCCATCCTGCCGTTCGGCAACAACAGCCGCAACGAGCGGCTCTACTGGCTGAGCGAGGGGATGGTCGACATCCTCGGCAAGGAGATGGCGCCCTACCCGAACATCCAGGTCATTCCCAAGGCGACCATGCAGCGCGCGGCCGAGGGGCTCGGCCTGCGCTTCACCGGTGACAACGTGACGAGCCAGGACATCCGCACGCTCGGCATGCTGCTCGGTGCCGACCAGGTGGTGGTCGGCAGCTTTGCCGAGGGGACGGGAACGACGCTCAACATCTACGCGCGCATCTATGACACCGCTTCGGGGCAGATCAAGGGCTACGAGAACGTGTCGAACGATGTCATCAACATCTTCACCATGGCGCGCGACCTCGCGACGCGCATCCGCACCACCGTCACCCGCTGAACTGCTATCGGCTATGCCCCCCCTGTACGGGGGGGCTTTTTGTGCCCGCGCGGATGACAATCACCGCCGGTGATGCTATACTCATGACGGTGCGACCATGAACCTGCAGAAAGCGCTCTGGCTGATCGGCATCCTGCTGTTTGTCACCCTCGCCTCGTGGCTGGTCTACACCCTGCGCTCGGTGCTGACTCCGTTCCTGCTCGCCTTTCTCATGGCCTACATTCTCAATCCGGTGATTCAGTTCGGGGTGCGCCGCAACCTGTCACGCGATTTCTGCATTGCCCTGCTCATGCTTGTCCTGCTCGTCGGGGTAGCCGTGGCAGGAGTCGGTCTGGTGCCGCTGCTCATGCACCAGGTGGCGACGCTCGGTGACGACCTGCCGCGGCTCGGGGAACGGGTGACGGGGCTGCTGACGGAGATAGAACTGCGGCTCAACGCGATGCCGGTGGTGGCGCGCTTCTATCCGCATGGTATCTCGCTGCAGCCGCCGACGCTGGCGGGGGCTGCGTCCGGCATGCTGCCGCAGGCCTCGACGGTGGTCGGGGTGGCCGGTGACTGGTCGCTGGGCGTCTTCAGCGGCCTGTACGAAGCGGGGATGTTCATCTTTTTCTCGGGGCTGTTTGTCATCTCGACCATTTACCTGCTCCGAGATTATGACCGCATCGTGCTGCAGGCGCGCACCCTGGTGCCGCGGCGGCAGGAGGCGCTGGTGCTGCAGCTGCTCAGCGACATCGACCGCAACCTGCGCAATTTCTTCCGCGGCCAGCTGCTCGTCTGCCTGATCAACTCGAGCGTCCTCTCGCTGGTGCTTTATCTCGCCGGGGTGCCCTACGCGCTGCTCATCGGGTTTCTCACCGGGTTTCTCAACATTATCCCCTACCTCGGGGTGTCGCTCGGGCTGCTGCTGGCGCTGATGGTCAACTGGCTGACCTACGGCGACGCGGCGCATGTCATCTATGTGCTCGCCGCGTTCGCGGTGCAGCAGGCGCTCGATGCCGGGTTCGTCACGCCGCGCCTGCTCGGTGATACCGTTGGCCTGCACCCGGTCGCGGTCATCGCCAGTTTTCTCATTTTCGGCAAGCTGTTCGGCTTTTTCGGCGTGCTGCTGGCCGTGCCGCTGAGCACCGTCGCCAAGGTGCTGCTCGGCTACGGCCTGCGCCTGTACAAGACTTCGTGGGTCTATGGCGACCCCGTACCACCGACTATCTCAGGAGGAGAAGGACCATGAAACAGATGATGCTGGCTGGAATGCTGGCGCTGCTGCTGACCGCGGCAGCGACGGCGGACGACGTAGTGCTGCGCAGCGGGCAGGTGCTGCGCGGTGACATCGTGGCGTACGACCAGGAGGGGGTCATCATCCGCATGGGCGGCCCCGACCGCACCACGGGTATCGACTACCGGGTGGCGGGCTATGCCATCGACCGTATCCTGCTGCAGCAGGTCTACGACCCGGCGCTGACCACCGTGGCGCCGCAGCAGACGTGGGCGGCGGGCTGGGCGGCGAGCGAGCCGTATGCCTATGCCGGGCTGGCCGGGGTGGGCGAACTGCGCCGCCAATTGGAAGTGACGGGTGCGGTGGTCAATCTGCGCAACGGCCCCGGCCTGCGCTACGCGGTGATCGACCGTGTGGCCAAGGGGGACTTCCTCACCGCGATCGCGGCGCAGGACAACTGGTTCCGCATCCTGCGCGGCGACGGCACGACGGCATGGATCAGCGGCGACCTCGTGCGCCCGCTCAACGTCGAGCAGGGTGTGCTGATGGGGAGCGTCGGCTACGGCACGGCGGTGACTGCGCCGGTGACGTATATGCCGGTGGCACCGGCGCCGGCACCGGATATGAACTACTGGCGGCAGCAGTATCTCGAAGGGCTGGTGCAGGGCGTCGGCGCTGTGCCGGCGCGCTGAACATCACCATGCTGCGGGTCGACGTGCTCCCCGGGTCGCCCGCAGCGCAGGCGGGCCTGCGCGGGCCGCTGCTGCTGCATACCCTTGACGGCAAAGCGGTAGCCGACGACCTCGACTACCGCTTTCTTTCCGCCGGTGAAGAACTGACCGCGGTGGTCGATGACGGCCGCGGGCGGCGGCGGGTTCGCATCAGCAAAACGTACAATGCCGACCCGGGGTTCCTCCTGCCGCCGCTGCGCCCGCGGGTCTGCGGCAACCACTGCGTCTTCTGTTTCGTCAGCCAGCACCCGCCCGGGGTGCGCGCCGCGCTGCGGCTGCGCGACGAGGACTACCGGCTGTCGTTTCTGCTCGGCAACTATGTCACCCTGACCAATCTCACCGCCGCCGACTGGCGGCGGATAGCGCGCCTGCGCCTGTCGCCGCTCTCTGTCTCGGTGCTTGCCACCGATGAGCGGGTGCGGCGGACGCTGCTCGGCAACCCG
>CAZWUZ010000345.1:0-3473 GCA_964637655.1 uncultured bacterium
CGGCGCGCCCGCGGTTTCCTGAACGAATACGGTTCGCTTATGGGAATCAGTGACGCGGAAAGCAATCTCCGCCTGCAGCGCATCCGGAACGCCACTCAGGGACGCCGCGTGGTCAGGTTTCAGCAGACGCAGGGCGGGCTGCCGGTGTTCGGCGGCGAACTGCTGGTGCAACTGAATGCGGCGCGGCAGGTCATCTGCACGACCGGGAAAATACTGTCGCGTTTGCCGGCTGACACGTCGCCGCGTATCACCGCGGCCCAAGCCGCCGCAACCGCGCGGCGCGCCATGGCGCGGGCACAACAGGTGGACGACGCCACCCTGACCGCCAGCGCCCCCGAACTGTGGCTCTATGACCCCGAACTCTGGGGGCCGACCACGCTGCGCTCCGCGCTGGTCTGGCGCCTGGAGGTGATGAACGGCACGGACATCAGGGAACTGGTGCTGGTCGATGCCGAAAACAACACCATCGTGCTGCATTTCAATCAGGTCACGAATGCCGAACAGCGCAAAATCTACGACGCTGGCGATACCTATGCCGACCCCGGCACCCTGGTGCGCAGCGAGGGGGACGGTCCGTCGGGTATCGCGGAAGCGGACACCGCCTATCTCTATCTCGGCTATACCTACGCTTTCTACGCCACTGAGCATGGTCGGAACGGTGTTGATAATGCCGGCATGACGGAAACCGCCGTGGTGCGCTTCCGTGATCCCGAATCCGCTGCCGCCGACACCGATTATGAGAATGCCTACTTCAACGCGGTCGATGCCTTCTATTTCGGCAAGGGCTTTGCCAATGCCCTCGACGTGGTGGCGCATGAGTACACGCATGGGGTAACCCAGAATGAATCCAACCTCATCTACTGCATGCAGTCGGGCGCCATCAACGAATCGTTCTCCGATATCTGGGGCGAATTCGTCAATCTCACGTATGAGCCACCCACTGCGGCGAACCGCTGGCTCATCGGCGAAAATTGTCCGCTCGGTGTGCTCCGCAGCATGAAGGATCCCACGGTGTTCGGCGATCCCGACCGGATGCGCAGTCCCTATTACCTGGGCGAGAACTTCAGTGACCGGGGCGGCGTGCATACCAACTGCGGGGTGGGGAACAAGGCCTGCTACCTGATCACGGACGGAGACAATTTCAACGGGTACACCGTCACCGGCATCGGCATCGCCAAAGCGGCCGACCTCTACTATGAAGTCCAGACCAACTTGCTCACCTGCGGCAGCGACTATGAGGATCTCGCCAATGCGTTGCAGCAGGCCGCGCTCAATCTCGGGTACAGCGCGGCCGAAAAGGCCAGCATCAGCAATGCCATTGCCGCCGTGGAGATGACCCGGCAATCCATATTCTACACCCCCGCCGCCGAGGTGCCGCTCACGGATTCCGGCGAGGTCCGGACCATTTTCTTCGATGATATGGAGAATCCGCTCAGCGGTAACTGGGCTTTCGGCGCGAACCTCGGTCCCGGCGACTGGTGTGACACGACCGGGAACGCCGCCAGCGGCAGCTACAGTTTGCGCGGCGGCTATCTCGTGGAATACGCCGGCGATTTTTACGCCACGATGACGTTCGATGCGGAACTGCCGGTTGGCGTGCCCTCCTACCTGCACTTCAAGCATAACCATCAATTCGAGGTCGACAGTTATGATGGTGGCGTGGTTGAATACAGCAAAAACAGCGGGGCCAGCTGGATCGATGCCCGGACGCTCTTCCTCAACAACGGCTACACCGGCGTCATCGGCAACAGTTCAGGCAATCCCCTGGGCGGCAGGCACGCCTTCGTCAATTACAGTCCCGACTATTACGCCAGCCGGATCGACCTGAGCATGCTCGCGGGTGCGCGGGTGCGCTTTCGCTTCCGCATCGGCACGGATGCCGGGGGCGGCAATCTGGGCTGGAGCATCGATGACTTCCGCATCTACTCGGTCACGCCCGCACCGCCGGGCATACCGTGGCAGATCACTGTTTTTCCGAACCCGTACCGCCCGAACGATGGCGACGACGGCACGGGGGTTGCCTACCGCGGCGCGGACGACGGGTCCGGCATCTACCTGCGGGGGCTGGTCCCGGGCATGCGCCTCGAGATTTTTGATGCGCGCGGGCGCCTGGTCAGGGAAATGACGGTGCCGGCCGGCAGCAGCGAAGTGCAATGGGATGTGCGCAATCGCTTCGGCGATGAGGTTGTCAGCGGCGTGTACCTCATCGTCTGCAGTACGGACAGTGACCGGGTGGTGGAGAAATTATTCATTATCCGGTAGTGACCACGCTGCTGGCAGGGGCGACCCGGCGAACACGGGGACAGGGGACAAAGATGCGGGCAAGGGTGTTGCTCATGACGGTGCTGGTGCTCACGGCCATGGCGGGAACGCTGGCGGCGGCGGAGCCGGGCACCAGCGGTGCGGTGGTGCTGGGCATCGCACCGGATGCGGCGGTGGCGGCGTGCGGCAACGCGGGCACGGTCGTGCCGGCAGGCGCGGCAGCGCTGTACTGGAATCCGGCCGGCCTGGCCCGGCACCATGGCAGTGAAGTGATGTTCACGCATGCGCCGTGGCTGGAGGATATGACCTACAACTATCTCGCCTCTGTGCATGGCGAACCCGGGGGCGCCGGCACGTTTGGCGGCAGCGTGCTGCTGCTCGATTATGGCGCGGTCAGGATGACGCGCATCGACGGGGGCAATCCCGTGACGGGACTGGGCACGGTTGATGCCAACGATCTGGTGCTGACCCTCGGCTATGGCCGGCAGTACGGCGACTGGGATGGCGGCGTCGCGGTGAAATACATCCGGCAGCACCTCGCCAACAGCAGCGCGTCCACGCTGGCGGTCGATGTCGGGGCGGTCCTGCACGCAACCGGGGTTCGCGGCCTGACGGTCGGCGCCGTGCTGCAGAATGTCGGCGGGAAACTCACGTTCGACCGCGCCGGCGAGCACCTGCCGCTCACCGGCAAACTGGGCGCGGCGTATGCCCTGGAACAATGGCCGGTCGTGCTGCTGGCGGATTGCGTCATGGCGAAGGATGACAACATCTTTTTCAACCTGGGGGCGGCATGGCGTCCGACGGAGGCGTTTTCCCTTCGCGTCGGCTATGCCGGCGACAATAACGCCGGCAACGGCCTGACCGCAGGTGCGGGTTTTTCGCTTGACGACCGGTTTATTGTCGACTATGCCTATGTGCCGTACGGCGATCTCGAGGGGACGCAACGGATAACCCTGCGCTGCCGGTTCGGCGATACGGTGTCGCCGCCCGCGCCATCGCTGCCGCAGTACCGTACCCCGGCAGGCAGCCCGGCAATGCGGTCCCCGCAGGACCCGCCCGTGACGCCGGCAACTGGCGTGCGCCAGACGCTGCCGGCGGCACCCGCACCCGACGCTCGCCCGGGCGCAGCGCTTCCGGTACAGACCGAGCGCGACCGCGGCGAAATCGAGTATATCGGCGGACTGCTGCCGTGACCAAACGCAACGCATCAG
>CAZWUZ010000346.1:0-3443 GCA_964637655.1 uncultured bacterium
CCCGCAGGAGCACGCAGACGCGCAGAACCTCGCGCTCGCCTGGGGCTACACTGTCGCGGAGTACTACAACCGCGCGGGCTACGAGGTCGATGCGGTACATGACCTGACGCGCATCATGCGCGTGCCGGGCACCATGAACGTCAAGGGCGAGCCGGTGCCGTGCGTGCTCAGGGAGATGGACCCCGACCGGCGCTACAACCCGCAGGAGTTGTCGGACTGCTGCATCGACGTGCCGCGGGCAACCATGCGCCAGACTGCACTGCCCAGCGTGGACGTGTCCAGCGCGTTCCCCACCGAGCGGCACGAACTGCTGATGCAGGAGCACGACGAGTACAAGGCGACGTGGGAGCACACACGCCGGGACCTCAACGGCGACTGCTCAAGGCATGATATGGCGCTCGCGTCCTACGCCGCACAATGCGGCTGGAGCGACGACGAGATCACGGCGATGCTGGTGGCCCACCGGCAACGGCACGGCCGTGACAAGCCCGACAAGCTCCACCGTGCTGACTACTATGCGCGCACCATCCACAGGGCACGGCAGACATCGGAGCAGCAGCAGGCGCAGCAGCAGGCCGCCGACACCATCCAGGACGCCACCGCGGACGGCGGCGCTGTCATCCGGGCGCTCGCAGAGAGGTGGGAGATACCGCTAACGCGCATCGACCGCGTGACCGGAGACCCGGCGGTGTATCGGTTCTGGCTCGCGGGCAGGGTGGCGGAGGTGCCGGCCACGGATATGGTGACGCAGGGCCGGTTCCTCGGGGAGATACTGAGCGTGGCGAACGTGCTGCCGCGGGCGGTGGCGCCGAAGGAGCGTCCAACGTGGCGGGAGCTGGTCAACCGCGTGGCGCAGATAGCCGAGACCATTGAGGGCGGCGACGGCACCACGCGAGACGGGGCACTGCTGGGGGTGCTCACGGACATGATCGAGGAGCGCGGCGCGGCAGAACTGGACGACGTAGAGGGCATCATGCAGACGGGAGGGATATTCAAGCACGAGGGGCGAACATGGTTCAGCCTGAGCGAGCTTGTGCAGAAGTGCAAGATCATGGACCTGGGTGGACGGGTGACCCGGAACGGCATCACGCAGCGGCTGAGGGCACTCGGAGCCATTGACAAGCAGTTCAGCATCAGGACATATAACGACAGGAATGTAACACGTCGGTTCTGGGGTGTGCGAGTTGAGTAGTGCTAGGCTCGGGATGAGTTCTGCTAGAAGTGCTAGAAGTTCTGCTAGGAATGCGAGGGCCGAAAAGGCCCGGAGCGGCCTAAGTACTGGGGGCCTTCTGAATTATGAACTTTGTGACTTCTAGCAGAACTAGCAGAACTAGCAGAACTTTTCCGAGTGGAGAGAAATCGCCGACTTGCTGCGCGCATCAAAGTTCTGCTAGTTCTGCTAGGAATGCAACGAGCGCAACGGGCACACGGCCTAATCGCATTCTGAGTTCTGCTAGAGTTCTGCTAGATAGTGCTAGTCAGTGCTATACAGCAACGTGGTTCTATTGGATAAACTATGGCAACACAGGGAGGTGGTGCGGAATGGGTGGCTTGACGGTCTCTGAAGATCGTGTTATCGGGCCGCCTGGTTGACACAGGCAAAACTACGTTCTTGACCCAGGTCATCACGCACGAGGCTTCGCAACGTGGATCGGATGCGGTGGTCGCCGTCTCACACACGCGAGCAGCAGCGGCGGAACTCGCCGGCAGAAACGCACCCATCGAGCGCGACAACATCGCAACGCTGCACGCCCTGGCCTACCGCGCCATCGACAGGCCGGAGATAGCGCAGGACACGCCACGCCTACGCGAGTTCGCGGAGGCCTACCCGCAGTGGCAGTTCTCCGCCACGCGCGACCCCGAGGACTACGCCTTCGGGGACGTGCTCGGAGACGACGCCATAGCGGAGTATGGACGCCTGCGCAACACACTGCGCCCGCGCGAGCTATGGCCCGCAGACATACTGGCCTTCGCCGATGCGTGGGAACGCTACAAGGCCGAGACCGGCACCATCGACTACAGCGACATGCTCGAGATCGCCATCCGCGACACTGCGTGCTGCACGCAGGACCCCGAGGTTATGGTGGTGGACGAGGCGCAGGATATGACCCGGCTGCAGTGGCAGCTCGTGATGCACTGGGCCGGGAGCCCGAACTGCGAGAAGCTCGTCACCGCCGGGGACCCGGACCAGGCACTCTACCAGTGGGCAGGTGCCGACACGCGCTGGTTCCAGGAGCACGAGCCTGCACGGCGCAAGGTCCTGGAGCAGTCATACCGTGTGCCGCGCGCAGTCCACGCGCTCGCGCTGCACTGGATACGCCAGTGCGCCGACCGCGAGGATGTGGTCTACCACCCACGCGACGAGCGCGGTAGCGTGACCAGGAGCCCTGCCACATACCAGCACCCGGAGGCGCTGCTGGACCTGATCGAGGGCCGAAAAGACCACTGCCCGCGCGCGGAAACTTCCGTCATGGTAATGGCCTCGTGTGCGTACATGCTCCAACCGTTGATCTCAATGCTGCGGGAGCGTGGCATACCGTTCTCCAATCCCTGGCGCCGGAAGAGGGGCGACTGGAACCCGCTGCACCGTGGCTCAAGCTCCACGCTCGCGGCCATCAAGGCGTTCTGTGCGCCCGGTGTCGAGGGCCGCGTGTGGACGCCGGAGGAACTGATGCAGTGGTTGGCGCTGACCAAGCAGGTCCTCAAGCGTGGCGGCAAGGACCGCATCGAGACGGCACTCGCCGCCGACGAGACGGAGGAGGCGGTGCTGCAGGCGCTGTGCGCGGAGGTGAGTGAGCAGGACTTCAACGCGTGCCTCACGTCCATACCGCGCAATCTGGACTGGCTGCAGGCGCGCCTGAAGGCGGCCAAGCAGAAGCCGGCTGAGTACCCACTGCAACTGATCCGGCAGCACGGGATGCAGGTGGTAGACGAGGAGCCCACGTTGTACGTCGGCACCTGCCACAGCTTCAAGGGCGGCGAGGCCGACACCTGCATCATCTTCCCTGACCTGAGCTCGAAGGGATTGCAGTCGTGGCTGGGGCCCGATCGGGACAGCGTGTTGCGGCTGTACTACGTGGCGCTCACGCGGGCGCGCGAGAACGTTATCCTGGCGTCGGCTGCGTCCGGCGCGGCGGTGTGGTGACCATGACCCGGCTGCTGATCGCCCTGGCGCGGCTGCTGCAACGTGCCGCAGACAGGTGCACACGCGCCGCGATGGCGAGGCAGAGACGTGCTTGACACAACGCGTCGCCGGTGATACTATGTCAGAGACGGGGGCAACGTGTAGGGGGCTATTTTCATGCCCATCATTTTCGGCCCGAGTGTCAGGCCCGCTGCGGTTGCCCCCGCGATGTGCTAAACGACGCTCGGGCCGATTTGTGTGTGAAGGGAGACCACGATGAAAGACATTCACCATACACCAGACGGCACGGCTGTTATGG
>CAZWUZ010000347.1:0-3442 GCA_964637655.1 uncultured bacterium
ATCTTTGCGCGGAATGCGCCGAAAAGATGAACTTTTCGGGCGCGTCGTTCCCCGCGAACGTGCTTCCGAAGCTTAAAGAGTTTGAGGCAAACGTGCAGAAGACGTTTGCGAAATCCGTATCGCCGGAACATTGCGTCAAGTGCGGCGCGGATTTAAACGAGCTGAAAAAGGGAGCTTTGTTTTCCTGTCCCGACTGTTATGCGTCGCTTGGCGAGGCGCTGAACGATATGCTTATGCAGATGCACTCCGCAACGCGGCACACGGGAAAGACGCCGAAGGCTCACAAGGCGCAAAAAAGCGCGGTATCCGCACCGAAGGCGGCAGGGGAGCCCGTAAAATTGCCGGAGCAGATAAAGAATATTCCCTTTTTGGACGAGCTTGTGGAGCAGTTCGGCGAGATTTTGGAGGGCGGAAAAACAAAGAAGGGCGAAGTCAAGCTTAGCGGAAGCGAGCTTGCTTCCGTACAAAAACACGCGAGCGAAAAAATCGGAACGGACGAGGAGTCGCTCATCACTCTCAAGCTGAAACTGGACAAGGCGATAAGCGAAGAGCGCTACGAAGACGCGGCGACAATCCGCGACGAACTGAAAAAGATTTCAAAATAAACGATGAAGCCCGACGGGAAAAATAAAAAATCGGCGGCGAAAAAAAGCCCGAAAAAAATCGAAAAAAAATCGATTTCGGGGAAGCTGCATTCCGCGGAAAAAAAGACGGCGGAAAAGTCGGTCGGCGCGCGGGCAGTGCCGCGGGGGCTGACTCCATCGTAATCATTCAGCCGGTCACTGTATTTCTCCTCTCCCGCCGGGAGAGGAAGCCGCGAAGCGGCAGGTGAAGGCAGACATGGCCGGACGTATCCCCGACGCTGCGCGTCGCCCTCTCCCAAAGGAGAGGGGACTGATTGGCTGAATAGTTGCACTCCATCATTTACTCGGGGAGTACTTCGGTTTGTGCCTGCTGCGACTGGGCCAGCTGATAGGCGCTGTAGCCGAACTTGGCGACCAGCCCGATGACCAGCAGTGCCACGACGATGCCGGCGATAATAAAGGCGAGGCGGACTTTTTTGGCCGCTGCCTTGGCCGCCGCTTCCGCCTTCGCGCGTTCCGCCTTTTCCGCCTCGCGTTGCTGGCGTTCCTGCTCCTGCTGTTCGAGCAGCACGCTGCGCTTGTCGATGCAGGCGCGGCAGATGATGCGCTCGCCATCCTGCGCGGCGCACTCCTCGCAGAGGTTGGCGGAGCAGTAGGAGCAGAGCACGGACCCGGGGACATTCGGGTGGTTGACGCAGGCGATGGCTGAGGCCTTGCGCTCCGCTTTGGGCTGCGCCTTTGCCGCCTGGTAGGCGCTGTATACCTCTTCCATGTCAGCGAGCGCTTCCCACTCCTCGCTCCCCTCGGCGCAGACCTTGGTCGAAGGGAAGATGCCGTCGAGGGCGATGAGGTCGGCGACCTCGTAGGGGCCCTCGACCTGCTCGCGGAAGACGTACCAGCGGGCCATGGTTAGGCCTTTGCCTCGCGGGTGCGCTTGCGGCGGCGCCACCAGGCGCGGATGAGCAGCAGGATGACGACGAGCAGCAGCACCCACGGGGTGGCGACCATGACAAAGATGATGAGCGCGCCGAGCGAACGCATCAGCCCCTCGATCCCGTCCTTGACCGCCTCGAACAGGATATTGTCATCCTCGGGGGCCACGGTGGCCGGTTCCATCAGTTCCACGGTCAGCGTCGCCATGGCCACCATCGCATCGTAGTATTTCAGGCGTCCCTGGATGGTTTCGATCTCCTCGCGTACGCGCGCCAGTTCGCGCTCGACGTCGAGCTTTTCGCTCAGGCGCGGGCTGCTGCTGTGCAGCAGGCCGAGCAGTTCGCTCTCCAGCTGCTGCTTGACCTTGACGCGGGAGGTGAGGTCGGTGTATTCCAGCGTGATGTCCTGACCCTGCCGGCTCTCGCTGCGCAGGTCGCCCAGTTGCTTGACTTCCGCGATGAAGGCGTCGAGTTTTTCGGGGGGGAGTTTTACCTCGATGCTGCCGCGCAGGCCGCCGCTGGCATACTTGCTCGACGACTGGTTGGCAATGTAGCCGCCGGCCGCCCTGACCAGCGCGAGCAGTTGCGTTTCGGCAGCAGTGTACGCATCCACTTCGAGGGCGAGGGCGCCGGTGAAGATGACCTTGCGCTGCGCGGGGATGTTCACGCTGCCGCCGGCGGGCGGGGCAGGCGGTGCTGACGGGGCGTTCATGCCGCCGGCTTCGTCCATCGCCATGGGGGCAGCGCTGCGCATCGCATCCGCGGCATACTCCATCGTGGCGCCGGCCTCCTCGTCAGCGCTGCGCGAACCGCAGCCGGCAAAGGCGACAAACAGGCAGCAGAGGAGAAGCAGCGGGGTCAGGCGACTGGACATGGTCGGCTCCTTGGGGTGCGCCTGGCCGCCCTGCGGGCGTGCCGCCGTGTATGACAGCCGCACCACAGGTAAAGTAGCACAGGGCGGGCGGCTTGTAAAGGCACGGACGGGGGGGGACATCCCCAACCTGGAGGTTGCGGATAACTTCGGGCGGGCATGCCGAGTACAGCGATAAACTCCACCGGCCCGTGCCGTGCTGTGGTATAATTAGTCGGTTTCTCAGCGCGTGACCGTCTGCTGGCTATTGCTTATACGGAGCGGAAAACTGAAATACGAATTATAAATGCCCGCCTGGCAACTGCGGCGGAGAGGAGACGACATGAAGACGCATAAGGCAGGCAAAGACGAATTACGGCGGGAGTAGCGCTTTCAGGCACTTTTCCGCTGCTTGCTGTGCATGATAGCAGACGGTATCGTACGGTCGCACTGCTGCGGTTCGGCCTGAAGGTTGTTGCTGATGTTGCGCAAGTCATTGTCTGCCTTGTGCAGCCAGGCAGCCACGAGTTCCAGCTCAGGCGGCATACAGCACTTTGCCGCCATGTTCAGCGGGCCAGGCGATACTGCCCGGGGAATCTTTCCACCGTTCATATTCCTCGGGTGAAACCACGAAGACATCCTTGGCCATGGCAATACTTGCACATTCGCGCAGCATGGCCAGCACGGCATCACGCCGGCGTCCGCTGAACGGCATGATCACCAGCAGATCGGCGTCGCTGTCCGGCGTGGCGGTACCTGACGCCAGTGAGCCGAACAGCACGATACGCTGCGGCTTGAAGCGCCCGGCAATACGCTGTGCCATTGTAGAAGTCAGGTCCAACTGTTCCTGAATGGTCATGTTGTCACAACCCCGCCGGAAATTGAAATCATCAGTATAGCAGTATCCCTCTGTCCACCAAGCTATTGTACCACCGCCGCCGGCGGGCGTCAACGGATATTTTGCCAGTCGGCGGTACAGTGCAAAGCCGCCTCCTGCGGGTGATGCGGGGAAAAGGACTGAACTACCTGCGGACTCGATAACCGCGCGCCCACGCCCGATGCATGTCCTGCCGGCA
>CAZWUZ010000348.1:0-3436 GCA_964637655.1 uncultured bacterium
TACATCAGCGAAACCACCCCGGCGACATACGCCGCGGCGTACGAGGTGCCGCTAACAGTGTCGATGGCATTGTCGAAATACGTCGTGGGTATCGTTTCGCCCGGCGCCACAACATCGATGTGGGTGCCGCGGTTGGAAAAACTGGAAATAACGTTGCCGGCACCGACCGAGCCGACCGCGATGACCTTGCTGTTGCCGGCCGGGTAGCGGGTGACCGTCTGCCCGTCGTTGCCAGTCGGGGCAATCAGCGTGCTGCCGGCGTTGTAGGCGGCCGTGATGGCATTGTCAAGATCGGTGGTCGTGCTGTTGAACACAAAACCCATGACAATGACCTTGGCGCTCTTGCCCGAAGCCCAGGTGATGCCGAGTGCCGCGTTGGCCTGCGTGATGCCCAGCTGGTCATTCATCACCTTGACGGGAAGCAGCGTGCCGTACCATGTGACCCCGGCAACCGCTGTGGCGTTGTTGGTGACCGCGCCGATCACGCCGGCCAGAGCGGTCCCGTGCCCATGATCATCCTGAGCAATGGCATCGGCATTCACGTAATCGTAATCGTTGGCGGTATCGAGGCGGGGCGAAAGGTCGGGGTGATTGAGGTCGATGCCCGAATCAAGGATGGCGACTTTTATCGTCGTGTCACCGGTCGTGATGTCCCAGGCGGCCGGTGCCCCGATCGCGCTGAACGCCCCGTTGAGGGCGTAGTAGGGGTCGTTAGGCGCCGCTGCCGGTGCCGGTACCGCGGTCAGGCAGCAGAACGCCGCGAGCACGAGCAGCGTGCAGATCAGTTGGTTGCGTTTGTCAGTTTTCATCATTACCGGCCTCTCGATCATCACGATGGTTTCCGGAACCCCTCTATAACCGCGCGGCACTGCCGTCAGCGGCAAAAAAAACACCCCGCAGGCATTGCGGCAGCATAGCCGCACCACGGGGCGCTTCAGCGATAAATCCGTTTATCATCACACGTTCATCCTTGAAAACGAATTCACTGTATCTACTATCGGCACTCCGTGCCATATTCTACAGCGAATTCTGATCGGTTGTAATTAGTATATACCACAGGCGTGCCTGCTTGTCAATGCGAAAATGTGTATTTTTTGGCACAGGCAATTACAGACACCTGAACTGTTGGCGTTTTTTATTTGACCAGTCATTGTGTATGCATTGTATTTTCCGGTTGTGCGTCGTACGGCGGGCGGCTTGCCGCGGGCCGCAATAACGCCGGTTGACGGCACCGTGCGCGCATGCTACCATGGTAGTTAGGTATGGAGACGCTTGATCGCGGGCCGCTCGACAATTTGCGCAATCTTATCGGCACTGACGGGGTAAGCGAAATTGTCGCCCTGTTCACCGGCGGTGTGCCCGGCCAGCTGGCAGCCCTGGAGCAGGCCTGCGCTGCCGGCGACCTGAAGACCGCCGTGCGCATCGCGCACACCCTGAAATCAAGCGCGGCACAGATCGGCGCGCAGCGGTTTTCCACTATTGCCCGTGACGCGGAGGCGCACGGTGATACGCGCGCATCATTCCTGCCGTTCATTCAGGCGCTCCGCACGGCCTATGCGGAACTGGCCCCGCTGCTGGCCCCGCTGGCGGAGGCAGCACCCGCCGTTGCTCCCGCGGCGGCGGCGGTCGCCTGCACTCCGGCTGACGGCCGTCCCTGCCTGCTCATTGTCGAGGACAATCCGGACAACCGTCTGCTGCTGCGCGTGCTGCTGCAGGAACACTATGTTCTGAAGGAGTTTTCCGACGGCGACAGTGCCCTGGCCGCGCTCGCCCAGGCCGCCCCCGACCTGGCGCTGCTCGACATTTCGCTGCCGGGTATGGACGGTGAGGAACTGCTGGCGCGCATACGCGCGCAGGAACGCTGGCGCACGTTGCCTGCCATCGCCTTCACCGCCCACGCGATGACCGGTGACCGCGAACATTTCCTGCAGGCAGGTTTTGACGGCTACGTGGCCAAGCCGATAACAGACGAACAGTTGCTGCTCGCGACGATTGCCTCCCTGCTGCAGCGTCCCCGCCCGTGACCGCCCGTCCCCCGCTGCTGGTTCCGTTGCTGACCGTGCTGGCAGCGCTGGCGCTCGCCCTGGTTGCCGGGTTCTGCCTGCAGCAGCTCCTCCTCCTTGACGACCTGCACAATGATATTGCCGCGCGTCAGGGGACCATTGCCGAAGTCCAGCAGGCGTTTTTGCAGATGAGCGAGGCCGTCGCCGCCCGTCGCGCGCTGCTGCTCACCGGGGCTCGACACCACCGTGCCGAGCACGACAGCGCTGCCGCCATGCTGGACGATTTCATCCAGGCGCCACCATCCCCGGTCATGCCGGTCGCCGAGCATGCTGTTTTTGTCCGCGCGCTGAGCGAACGTCTTGCCTTCAGCCGGCAGCTGCTGGCACGGTCCCAGGCGGGACAGCTGCGCGAGGCCGTCGCGCTTTCCGCCTCCCCCGTGGCCGCGAATCTGAACGAAGCAACCGATGCAGCCTATGCCGTGCTCCAGGCACGGCTCTACCGCAATCTGCAGCAGGCGCTGTCCCGGCAGCGGGCGCTGACCGGTGACACGCTGCTGCTCATCGGCTTGTGCGGCGTGCTGGTCACGCTGCTTATCCTTCCCTACAGCCTGTCGCTGCACCGCAGCCTGCTGCGCCTGCAGGCCACCCGGGAGACACTGCAGGCGAGCAACGCGCTGAACGACTCGCTGCTGCGCACCATTCCGCTGCCGATGGATATCGTCACCGTGGATGGTACGCTGCGCTACCAGAACGAACCGATGCGCGCCATCCGCGGCAGCAATGCTGTCGGTCAGCCCTGCTGGCATACGCTGCGCGGCGACCGGCAGCAGTGCCCCGCCTGCCCCCTGCTGCGGCCGCTCGAGCCGGGCATCACGCGCACCATCACCGAGACCGGCGCGCACAACGGCCGCACCTACGTGGTCAGTCATACCGGCATGGCGTGGCAGGGGAACGCGGCGGTGCTGGAAATCTTTCATGACATCACCGACCTGGCCAGCGCGGAGAAGCAACTGCGGGCCTACGCGCAGCAGCTCGAGTGGAACAACATGCGGTTGGCCACCGCCGTGGCGGAGGCGCAGGCCGCCAGCCGGGCCAAGAGCAGCTTCCTCGCGACGATGAGCCATGAACTGCGCACGCCGCTGAATTCGGTCATCGGTTTCGCCACGGTGCTGCTCAAGGATGCCGCGCTGACCGGCGACAGCCGGCTGTTCACCGGGCGCATTCTCGCCAACGGCAAACACCTGCTGGCCACCATCAACGACATCCTCGACATCAACCGCATCGAGAGCGGCCGGGCGCAGCTGACGTTCGCCCCGGTCGACCCGGCGGCGCTGGCCGGTGACGTGCTGCGCCAGGCGGCGTCCCTGCGCCCCGACGGGCGCGTCCGGCTCGTCTTCGACCCGCCGGCGTCCTGCACGCCGCTGTATACCGAC
>CAZWUZ010000349.1:0-3404 GCA_964637655.1 uncultured bacterium
GCGCCTGCCCGTCAGCCCCCCCGAGCAGCACCGCCCGTTCGAGCAGGTGCCGGGTCAGTTCCAGGCGTTCGCGGTAATCGAGCCCGGTGCCAAGCATGCTCATCTTGCGCGCGGCCGCACGGGTTTCCAGCTCCCGGTCGTACTTCTGCCGCAACCCATGGCAGTGCCCGGCGTGCCGGGCGCTGGCGCGCAACGCGACGCGTTGCGCCCCGCTCCAGTCGCGCAGGCCCGGCGCGGCCGGGGCGGGCGGCTGCAGCGCCCGGCGCCAGTAGCGCACGGCAATATCGTCCACGTTGCCGCCGTCCGCGCGGCCCGCCCACCAGCCGGCGGCATACTGCCAGCCGTAGTAGTGGTACTGCGCGGTGACCAGCACGGCAGCTGCCAGCAGCAGGGCGAGCGCGGGACGCAACCAGGGGCGCATGCGGTTCCTCCGGCGGTCAGTATAGCACACTGCCGCCCGCCCCGCACCCCCCTTGACCAGCCGCCCGGTTTCTGCTATACTGCGATTGAGTATCCGTAGCAGTAAGGCGCGGGCTTGAGCGTACCGCTTCCGGACGCTGCGGTCCCCGCCTGCCGCACGCGCGTGCGCGCCGCCGGCCAGCGCTGGACCGCCGCGCGCGCGCGCGTGCTCGCCGTGGCTTTGGCGCAGCGCGGGCATTTCGACGTCGAGGATCTCTGCCGCGCGGCCGGCCGCGGGCGTGCGCCGCGCCTGTCACGGGCGACCATCTACCGCACGCTCCCGCTGCTGCAGGCAGCAGGTCTGCTGTCCGCGCTCCCGGCGGGGCGGCAGGGGACGCGGTACGAAGTGGCGCACGGCACGCGGCATCACGACCACCTGCGCTGTCTCGCCTGCGGCGCGCTGCTTGAGTTGTCCGACCCGGCGCTGGAGCGGGCACAGGAGCGCGCCTGCCGGCGGCACGGGTTTGTCCCGCAGCGGCACACGCTGGTCATCGAGGGGCTCTGCCGCACCTGCGCGGGAGGCGGCCGTGGCTGACCTGCGCCCGCTGGTCCTGCTGGGGAACGCCAATGTCGGCAAGAGCGTCATTTTCGGCTGCCTGACGGGCACCTACGCGGTCGTCTCGAACTATCCGGGGACGACGGTGGAGGTCGCGCGCGGCACCACGGCAGCGAGTGGCACGGCGTGGGAACTGATCGACACGCCGGGGATCAACTCGCTGGTGCCGCAGAGCATCGACGAGCAGGTGACGCGCGACATCCTCCTCGCGCATCCCGACGCCCCGGTCATCCAGGTGGCAGACGCCAAGAACCTGCGGCGCGCGCTGGTCGTCACCTCGCAGCTGGCGGAACTCGGGCGGCAGGTGGTGCTGGTGCTGAACATGGCGGACGAGGCGTACGCCGCGGGCATCGAGGTGAACGTGCCGCGGCTGCAGGAGCGGCTCGGCATCCCGGTCATCGCCACCGTAGCCACCGAACGGCGCAACGTGCAGCGCCTGCTGCCGGCACTGGCGCAGGCGGCGGTCCCGCGCCTGTCGTTCACCCGCAGCGGCGAGGCGGCGGCGCGGGCGGCACGCTTCGTCCCGCTGCTCCCCGCACGCGAGGCGTCGCTGGTTTCGCTCATGCTGCTCACCGCGGAGAGTTCGCTCGACTGGTGGCTGGCCCGCCACTGCACCCCGCAGCAGCGCGACCGGCTGGCTACGCTGCGCCGCGAGCAGCCGTGCGCCGCCGGCACCCTGCAGTACGAGATCATGCGCCAGCGGCTGGCCTCACTTACGCCGCTGCTCGCCGAAGTGCAGCGCGAGCGCCCGCCGGCCGGCGCCGCCTGGCTGCGCCGGGCGGGGGAACTCTGCCAGCACCCCGTCTGGGGCTTCCCCATCCTGCTGCTCGTACTCTGGTTCATGTACGAATTCGTCGGCGTCTTCGGAGCAGGGGTCTGCGTCGATTTCATCGAGAGCCGGCTGTTCGGCGAGATCCCGGCGGCCTACGCGCAGCGCCTGCAGGCGGCAGGCGTGCCCGCGGGGCTCGGCACCCTCCCCGATGCCGCTGCGGTCGAGGCGGCGCTGCGCGCCCACGGGCAGAGCGCGGACAGCATCGCGCAGCAGGAACTGCTCCCCGCCTGGCTGGGGACATTCAAGGGGCTGAACTGGTACGCCGCGGAGGCGGTCGGGCGGCTCGGCAGCACCACGCTCGACTCGCTGCTGGTCGGCAAATTCGGGCTGATCACCGTCGGCGTCACCTACGCCATTGCCATCGTCATGCCGATCTGCACCTTCTTCTTCCTGCTGTTCGGCTTCCTCGAGGATTCGGGCTACCTGCCGCGCCTGGCGGTAATGACCAACGGTTTCTTCCGCCGCATGGGGCTGAACGGCAAAGCGGTGCTGCCGATGGTGCTCGGGCTGGGCTGTGACACGATGGCGACGCTGACCACGCGCATCCTCTACACGCCCAAGGAGCGGCTCATCGCCACGCTGCTGCTTGCTTTGGTCATCCCCTGCTCGGCACAGGTCGGGGTCATCCTCGGCATCACCGCGCAGACGCCCGTCTATGTGTTCTGGCTCTACACCACCATCATCGTCATGCAACTGTTCATCGTCGGCTGGCTGGCGGCGCGGGTGCTGCCGGGCGAGACCTCGGATTTCCTGCTCGAGCTCCCCCCGTTCCGCTGGCCGCAGGCGGGCAACATCCTCATCAAGACGGTCTACCGCCTCATCTGGTTCCTCAAGGAGGCCTTCCCGCTCTTCCTGCTCGGCACCCTGCTGCTCTGGTTCCTCGATATCACCGGACTGCTCGAGCAGATCATCTCCGGGTCCGAGCCGCTGGTCACCGGCCTGCTCGGGCTCCCCGCCGAGACCGCGCAGGCGTTCATCATGGGCTTCCTGCGCCGCGACTACGGGGCAGCCGGACTGCTCGCGCTCTTCGAGGCGGGAATGCTTTCGCCGCGCCAGGTACTGGTCGCACTGGTGACGATCACCCTGTTTATCCCGTGTATCGCCAACTTCTTCGTCATCATCCGCGAGCAGGGCCTGCGCCGGGCCCTGGCCATCCTCGCCTTCTCGCTCGTCTACGCGACCGGAGTCGGCGCTGTCGTCAACCTGCTGACGCGGGGTTTCATCCCGTGAAGTACGCCTGCCCGCAGTGCGGCGCGCAGTTCGACCGCGCGCAGGCGGCGGCGGCCTGCGGGTCGTGCGCACAGCGCGGCGGCTGCGGCCGCCTCACGTGCCCCTACTGCGGGCATGAGGATGTGCCGCTCCCCGTCCTGCCGTCACTGTTCGCGCGCCTGCGGCGCGCCGTTACCCGACTGACCGGAGGTAGCCGTCATGGATAAGCAACTGGCTGAGGAAATCCTGCACGCGGTATGGGAACTGCGCGAAGACGGGGTGCCGGCGACCGCGGCGGCGCTGCAGGCGCGGCCCGCGCTGCGCGCCGTGGCGGTGGCGCCCGCACTC
>CAZWUZ010000350.1:0-3397 GCA_964637655.1 uncultured bacterium
CCGGTCCGGAGCCCACTCCCGCACCCGCTCCGGCAGGAGCGCATCGGCGGCGGGCTCGGCCGCAAGGTCGATGAGGTGCGGGACATGCCCGGCCCGGCGGAGATAGGCGGCAAGCGCGGCAAGCCCGAGCGGCGGCAGGGAACGGTCTATCCCCTTCCACACGCTGCCGGACGCAGGGCGCTGCGGCGGGTTGAGCAGCAGAACGCGCGCCATGGTCAGCGCCGCAAACCGAGCTTGAGATAGAACAGCGGCTTGAGGATATTCCACCAGTCAAGGAACGGCACCATCTTGGTATAGCCGATGGATTTGTGATAGACCTTGGTGGTCTGCACTTCGCGCACGCGATAGCCAAGATGCACCGCATGATACAGCAGGTAGGGTTCGAGTTCGTAGGTGTTGAGCCACGGCTGGTCGAGATTGAGTCGTGTGTCGCCGGCAAAGGCGGTGGTGAAGGCGCGGAAGCCGTTGGTCCCGTCGGTGCAGGGAAAGCCGGTGAGCAGCCGGAAAATCAGCGAATAGGTCATGGTGGTGACGCGGCGGAACAGGGGCATATCCACGGTCTGTACGCGGTTGAGCCGCCGCGACCCCTGGACAAAATCGCAGGCGCCGGCGAGGATGGGCGCCACCACCGCCGGCAGCTCGGACGGCATGTCCTGGTCGTCGCCGGCCATCACCACGACGATCTCGCCCCCGCGCTGCTGGACGTGGCGGATGCCGGTGCGGATGGCCGCGCCGACCCCCTCGTTGTGCTCCTGGCTGATGACCGTGGCACCCGCCGCCCGCGCTTCGGCCGCCGTCCCGTCACGGGAGCCGTCGTCAACCACCACCACCTCCTCAAGCAAACCGGGAGGCACGTCGCGCCGCAGTTTGCTCACGGTGACGCCGATCTTGTGCTGTTCGTTGTAGGCGGGCAGCACGACAAATATCCGCCGGCTGCACGATACGGGTTGGCTGATCACGGCGCAATTGTAGCAAGGTTGGCACACAGCGTCAACAGATAGGTAGTGATCCATCGTCACCGGCACACCACGCCGGCGGCGGTCAAAGCGCGCATCGACAGGATCCACACGGAGACCGGAAAATCAACCTCGGATCCTGAGGGGCGGAACAGCGCCAGCCAGCATCTGTTCCGTCACCCATTCGCTCACCACAATGCTCCCGCGTGCAATCGCCGGGCGAACTCCGCAAACGGCAGCACCGTCAACCGGTCGAACTGCCATATCCTCTCCCCGGCATGAATACCGAACATGTTTTGTAGCAACTCAGCCAATCAGTCCCCTCTCCTTGGGGAGAGGGCGACGCGCAGCGAGGGGATACGTCCGCCGTGTCCGCCCTCACCTGCCGCTCCGCGGCTTCCTCTCCCGTCGGGAGAGGAAAACATGAAACCAGCTGAACCGATACCATTTTTCAACTTTCAGGTGGGGCCGGTGCGCCACGGCCCGCAACGATTTTTCCCAGCTGCGATTCCACTGCTCCGCACGCTTGACCTCCACCAGCACCACACGCGCGGGGCGCGGTCTGGACGGAAGGCAGTTGTCCGTCGTTCACGGCGCGATTGAGGGCAAAATCGTTTCCCCGTTCCGCGGCGGAAAAACCTTCAAGCGTGCGGGTCAGCGCCCGGCCGGCAAGCAGGTCCGCCCCGCCCCGGCACAGCTTGCGGACCGACGAACCGCACAGGGCGAAACGCCAGCGCCGGTCCGCCATCAGGCGGTGCACTTCGTGCCGCAGCGCCGGCACGCGTTGAATCTCATCGGGCACCACCCAGGTCCCGGCCGGCACGCACGTGCGTAATTCCCCCGCCCTGCCGGAAGGGCTGACCCCGGAGATGATGCAGCAGTACGGGATCACGCCCGAAATGCTGCAGTACAACACTGAGCGTGGTACCGGTGACGAGTAGCGCGGTCGTGGCTCCGTTATGCGTGCGGCGGTGGCGCGTTTGGCGCGGTGCGGCCGCGCCTGACGGCAAAGAGCGCGATGGCCACCAGCGAAACGATACCGGCCCGCTGCCAGGCCGCAAGCGCCGTTTGCGCGAAGAGCAATCCGCAGAAAACGATCCCGATATACGGTGTCAGCCACGGCACCCGCAGCGTTCCCGCCACCGCCTGGTTGCCTTCGCGGCGGCGGATGACGATAAGCCCGACATGCACGAAGAGAAACACCAGCACCAGCAGGAGCGAAGTCGTCTGGGCCATGACCTTGACACCGCCGGAGATGACCAGCGCCGCGCACAGGAGCATGGCCACGACAACGGCGACCCACGGGGTCCGGCGCCCCTGATGTACGCGCGCGAGCACGCGGGGGAGCAGCGCATCCGTCGCCATGCCGTACAGCAGGCGTGAGGCCATGACCAGATTCGCCAGTCCCGTATTGACGATGGCGAAGAGCGCGATGAGCGAGAAGGCCCAGGCCGGGAACGCCAGGCCGGACCGCGTGAGAACTTCGAGGAGCGGCCGTTCGCTCCTCGCGGCTTCAGCCGGCGTCATCACCGCCATGACGACAAAGAGCACCGCGAGGTAGACAACCGTGCAGACGCCAATCGAGACCAGCATGGCGCGCGGAATGTCCCGGCTTGGATTCTTTGCCTCCTCGGACAGGTTGGCCAGATCCTCGAACCCGATAAAAGCATAGAACGCGATTGAGGCACCGGCGAGAACGCCCACCCATTCACCGCGTGGCGGCTCGATATTCGCGAAAAGATCGATTCCGTTCCCGAAGACATGCAGGTACCCGGCGCCGACGACCAGCAGCAGTCCCGAGGCCTCGATGCAGGTGAACAGGATATTGACGCCGGAGGTTTCCCTGATGCCGAGGAAACTGACGAGGCTCATGGCGGCAATCAGCCACAGCGCCGCGGCGAGTTCCGGCACGGCAAAAATAACCTTGAGGTAGCCGTGAATGGCGATGGCGACCGTGGCGGCCGAGGTGACGCCGCTGGCCAGAACCAGAATGCCGACATAGAACGGAATGAACCGCCAGCGGAAGGCGGCGGCACAGTAGGCGGCCGCGCCGGCGGCGCGGGGAATGCGCGCCGCCAGTTCGGCATAGCTGAGCCCGGTCACAATGGCCAGGATGGCGGCAAGTGTGAACGACAGCCATACGGCCGTGCCGGCCTCACCCGCGACCTTGCCCACGAGGGCGTAGATGCCGGCCCCGAGAATATCGCCGACGCCGTAGAAGATGAGTGCCGCGAGCCCGAGGCGGGGCGCGAGTCTGGTCAGGCGCTGGTCACTCAATGAATTCACTGCTCCGCCTCCGCCGCTGTCTGTTCTTCATGCGCATCGTAACACCATGGTGATCAGCCGTCAAGAGTATTGCCCCGTAACTATTCACCCTCCCCCGACGGGGAGAACGTGAAGTACCTGAATCGGCCTGATGCGTTGCGTTTGGTCACGGCAGC
>CAZWUZ010000351.1:0-3393 GCA_964637655.1 uncultured bacterium
CTGCTGCTGCTGCTCGTCAATGCCGCTGTTTCTTACGCCGCGGGTGCGGCGCTGGTCGACGACTGGAACCCGCTCTGGACCGGCGCCTTCACGCTGGCGGTGGCGGCGGCAGCGCTGGTTTTCGCGCTGCTGGCGCAGCGGCGGACGGAGAGCGACCGCAAACTGGTGACAGTCAGCGCGGGACTCGCCATCACCTTCCTGTCGCTCGTCTTTCCCATGCAGTTTGATGGCGACGCGGTGACGCTGGCATGGATTGTCGGAGGAGCGCTGCTCGTCGCGCTCGGGACGCGCCTGCCGCTCTGGCCGCTGCGTCTCGGGGGCTGGTTGCTGCTCGCCATCGCGGCGGGACGGCTGCTCGATAGCGGGCGGGTTGAGACCGTGCTGCTGAATGAACGGTTCGGGCTCTGGCTGCTGCTGCTCGCGGCGCTCTACGCGGTGCTGGCGCTCTACCGTCGCCGCGCGGCCCGCCTGCCGCAGTTCGAAACGAAAGCGGCATGCGCGGGCATTATCGTGGTGGCACAACTGCTGGCGCTCATCGCACTTGGCGCGGAGAACGATGACTATTTCCGCCACCGCTGGCAGCACGATGACGGCACCCGGTTGCAAACGCAGGAGGAGCAGTTGCGGCGGCAGCAGTGGGAACTGCGCGACGAGCTGCGCGAGGCCAACCTGAGTGCCGGTTCGTATGACGCGCGGCAGGCGGCACTGGCGGGTGTGGAGCGCGACCTGGAACAACTGGCAGCAAAGCGGCAGGCGGCGGCGGCGGCGGCGCAACGGCAGCGACGGGACGACCGCAATGCCGAGCAGATGAACTATTCGCTCATCATGGGTGGCTACGCGGTGCTGCTGCTCATTGCAGGACTGCTGACGCGCAGTGCACTGGCGCGGCGGCTGGCCATCGGGCTTTTTGCGCTGACGGTACTCAAGGTCTTTTTCATCGACCTGGCGGGGCTCGAATCGCTCTACCGTATCATCTCGTTCATCGTTCTCGGCTTTCTGCTGCTCGGGGTTTCACTCCTCTACACACGCTGCCGCGCGCAGATCGACGCCTTTATGCGCGGTGAGGAAAAGCACGATGCGTAGCACGCTGCTGCTCGGCCTGTTGCTGCTCGCACTTCCGGCGGCAGCTGATTTCGAGGCCACGCAGTGGCGCTACCGGCGGGTACTGACCGCGGCGGCGCCTGATACCGGCGTGAACGGCGACCTGCTGCTCGAGGCGGAACTGCTGCGGCGCGACGGCGGCAATACGGCCGATATGCGGATACTGAACGCTGACGGGCGCGAATGTCCGTACGTGAAACTGCGGCAGCAGCCGGTCCGGGAACAGCGACTGGTCGACGCGCTGCTGCTCAACCGCGGCACGGCGGACGGGCGGCAGCAGTGCGAACTCGACCTCGGGACGGAACGGCGTTTCCACGATACGCTGCGCGTGCAGGTGCACGGCACCGACTACCGTCTGCCGGTGCGTGTCGAGGGGAGCAGTGACCGCGTCCGCTGGCAGGTGCTGCGCGATACCGCGTATGTGCTCGCGTTTGCCGGCGAGCAGCCGGTGCTGGTGGACGAGGTGCGCTACCCGCGCAGCGATTACCGCTACCTGCGGCTGAGCGTGCCGGCAGAGCCCGGCAGCGAACTGCGCGGGGCGATATTGGCCCTGAACGAAGAGAAGGCAGGCGAACTGCGTGCCTGGCCGCACGTTTCGTTTGCACCGCGCGTGACGGCGGATGCGCGCGGGCGGATGACGGTGCTCGACTGGGATTTCGGGGCGTCCGGGGCAGGCGTGCAGACAGTCGAGTGCACAGTTGCGGACAGCGTTTTTCACCGCGCGGTCGAAGTGTATGCCGCGGCGGGTGACGGGCGCCCGTGGCAGCGACTTGGTACCGGGAGCATCTGGCGCGACCGCGCAGGCAGGGAAAACCTGCAGGTCGATTTTCCCGAGACGCGTGAGCGTCTGCTGCAGGTGCGCATCCATCACGCGGACGATGCGCCGCTGACGATGACCGCGGCGCAAACGCTGGGCACGCCCTGGCATCTGCGCTGGGAGCGGCGTGCCGGCGAGCAGTACCAGCTCTGGTACGGCAATCCGTCAGCGCGCGTTCCGGAATATGATTTTGGACTGCTGCAAGAGGCAGCAACGACAGCAACGGTGTTTACGGCCGGGCCGGAAGAGCAGAACCCCGCCTGGCAGGCGCCGGCGCGTACGGTCGATGAAGCGGTGCAGCAGCGTCCCTGGGCGTTGTACGCGGCGCTTGGGCTCGGGGTGCTGGTGATGGGCGGGCTGGCACTGCGCCTGTTGCGGCGTCCGCAACTCTGAAGCACGTTTCCCTGTCATAACCGGCGGCATTCCTGTTGACACCTGCGCGCGGCGTGTGCTACGATGACCCGTCATCGGGGCGTAGCGCAGCCTGGTAGCGCACTTGCTTGGGGTGCAAGTGGTCGCCGGTTCAAATCCGGCCGCCCCGACCACTTTCCGCATATGGTGCGGGAAGGCACGGTCGACGGGAGGAGAAGATGACCGTGACGTGGCAGTTGGTCTGCATAAGCGTGCTGCTGGTGCTGGCGGCCGGCGCGGCCCGGGCGGCGGAGAGCGACACGCCGGGAGTGCTTCCCGACACGGGGGCGCTGGCCGATGTGCTGCTCGATACTCCGCGCCTGACGTATGTCTTCGATACCACGGCACTGGTCCGGGCGGCGCTGCTCTGCTGTGATGATTCCGGGACCACGTGGCTGCTGCTGCCGTCGCAGCAGGCGTCACGGCGGCAGGGATTGCTCGACCTTGACGCGCGCGTGCTCGGACGCAACCGTGATGCGGCGCAGGCAACCGCCAGCCGCACGGTGAACACCATCGCCGAGGTGGCTGAGGACTACCGCTTCGACCGGTTCGCGAACTGGATGCGCAGCATCAACGAGTCGCAGTCGACGACGTACCAGTATCTCGACCGCTGGCATGAGGAGTACATCGAGAATTACAATCTCGATGTGCGACGGACGCACGACAGCATAACGGGGGACTATCTCTATGTGTTCGGCTACAAAGCGGATTTTTAGCGTACTTTTCGTGCTGGCACTGCTGCCGGCAATGGCTACGGCTGATGTCATCGTGCTGACCAGCGGGCGGCAGATGACGGTGGCCGTGCGGGAAATCAGCGATGGGACAGTATGGTTCCTCAGCAACGGGGAAATCCACTCGCTGCCGCTGGCGGACACGCGCAAAATCCTCATCGCTGATGCGGCCTTGACCAATCAGACCACGGCCTCCCCGGCGGCGACGGCAGTCGCTCCGGCGCAACCGGCGGCACCGGCAGTTCCCGCCACCCCGCCCCCGCCTCCCCCGCCGCTGGAACTGGTGAGTACCGCCTCGGGCTATGACCGCGGCGTGCTGACGGTGCAGGGCGA
>CAZWUZ010000352.1:0-3352 GCA_964637655.1 uncultured bacterium
CGACCGCGACCGCATCTTCTCCTCGCTGCCGATGTTCCACAGTTTCGGGCTCACCGTCGGCACCCTGCTGCCGCTGCTGCGCGGCCTCTACGTCTTCGTCTACCCGACCCCGCTGCACTACCGCGTCATCCCCATGCTCGTCTACGATCGCGACTGCACCGTGCTGCTGGCCACCAACACCTTCCTCAACGGCTACGCGCGCCGCGCCCACGCCTACGATTTCCGCAGCGTGCGCTTCCTCTTTGCCGGTGCCGAGAAATTGCAGCAGGTGACGGCTGACACCTGGGCGCGCCGCTTTGGCATCCGCGTCCTCGAAGGGTACGGGGCCACCGAGTGCAGTCCCGTGGTCACCGTCAACACCGCCATCCACCCGCAGTTCGGCAGCGCGGGGCGACTGCTACCGGGGGTCGAGTACAAACTCGACCCGGTTCCGGGAGTCGCTGACGGCGGGCGCCTGTTCGTGCGCGGGCCCAACATCATGCTCGGCTACCTCAATGCGGAACCGGACGCGCAGTTCAAGGCGCTCGGCGGCTGGTACGACACCGGCGATATCGTCGGGGTGGACCGTCTGCGCTATGTCAGCATCCGCGGCCGGCTGAAGCGCTTCGCCAAGGTGAGCGGCGAAATGGTTTCGCTGACCGCGGTGGAAGAGGCCCTCGCCGGCGCCTTCCCGCAGCACGGGCGCACCTGCGCGATCGTTGTCGTCACCCGTCCTGACGAGAAAAAGGGGGAGGCGCTCATCGCTGTCACCAATAGCCCGTCCCTTACCCTCGCCGAGGTGCGCGAGGCCATCCTCGCCAAGGGTCTCACCGCGCTCGCCGTCCCGCGTGAACTGAAATACCTCAGCCGCATCCCCGTGCTCGGCACCGGCAAGGCCGACTACAAAACCATCGAAACAGAACTCAAGTAGCAACAATCATGGTGCCTCATCATGGTGCCATCATGGTGCCACTCTCATCATGGTGCCACTCTTTCACATTTTCACATTTGTGTTGTCATATTATTTTGGCTTTCAACTACTAACATCAATTCTGATTTATTTTAGCTGTCATTTTCTGTGTTTTTGCGCTTCGCTTATTTTGGCTTTTCCCGTCAGTGATATATTCACCGCATAACAACGATCGACAGATAAGAAAAGTGCAGATAAAATATTTGCGATTCGTTGTATCTTTATATTTATCTATACGTTACATTCTATTGAAATGTGAAAAAGTGAAAGAGTGGCACCTTTTCCTTATCTGCACCTTATCTGAAGAGGCGGTGGAAGTCGATGTTCTCCGCGGCCAGCACCAGGGCCAGCGGCGGAAAGTCGCGCGTCTGCTGCAGCACGCCCGCGTAGTAGCGGGCGTAGTCCTCGCCGCTCTCTTCCGCTCGCGGTTCGCGCAGCCCGAGGAAAACCATCCCCGCCCCCGCCGAAGCGCGGCGAATGACGGTAAAGACGCTCTCCGCCCCCTGCTGTTCCACCCCGATGTGCGCCTCAAGCCGCGCCAGGTTCATCATCTCGCGCAACCGCTTCTGTGCCGCGTCCGCATCCTCCGCGCTGCCCACCACCGTGCGCAGTTCCAATTCCGCCCCCGCCCATTCCGGGCTCGTCTTGAGCAGCCAGGCGAGCGTGAGCAGCAGCCCGGCGTTGCGCTTCTGCCTTCCCCACCAGACAACAATCCGCGGGGCGCGGTACGCCGGCGCCGGATCGGGTTCCTGCACGATGACGAGGTTGCGCCCGCCGCGATGACAGAGGCGCACGAGATCGGCCATCGCCGTGAAATTGCCGCGTTGCGCCGTATCACCGAGCATCACCGTGTTCGGCACCAGCGTACCGATCCCATAGTGGCGGATGAGATCGGCGGCACCGTCATACACGTTGGCCGCCGGCACCGCGCGCACCAGCGCCGGCACGTTGTGCCGCCGCAGGTACTCATGCACGCTCTCCTGCACCGCCGTGCTGCGTTCCGGCGCGGTTTCTCCCGGCAGCAGGACCACGATGGTGGTGAAGCCCTTGCCATGGGTGATGGCATCCGCGAGTTCGACGAGGTACCAGCGCGCGGCCGGCGCCCCGCTGAAGACGAGCAGGTTGGGCCGCCACGTCCGCGTCCGGTCCTCCTCCTTCTCCGCCAGCTTGTAGACCGCGTAACGCGCCACCAGCGCGAGGATGCCCGAACGCAGGTCACCCCACCCCGCGCGCAGCTGCCGCCGCTGCACGAGCACATAGACCGTCACGGTCACTGTCAGTGCGACGAACGTCGCCCCGGCGTCGATCATCAGCATGGCGGCGAGGCAGCCGGCCGCCCCCGCGGCGGAAAAGAGCCAGTGGATGCGGAACTGCGGGCGCCATGACGGGCTGGCAATGAGCCCCTCGAACGCCGCCGAAGCGTTGATCAGCCCGTACGAGGTGAGGAAGAACATCGCCAGCACGGGCGCGATCAGGTTCAGATCGCCCAGCAGGATGCCGCTCAGCGCCACGGCGAAAGCGACCCCGGTGGCGAGGCGCGGCTCATCGTTCGGCCCCGCCCCGCGCCCGAGCACGCGCGGGATGATCCCGTCGCGCGCCAGCGCCTGCAGCGTGCGCGGCGCCCCGAGCAGCGAGCCGACCGCGCTCGACAGCGCGGCGCACCAGACCCCGGCGATGACCAGGTTGCCGAACACCGCGACCTTCGCCATCACCAGCGGGTCGAACAGCAGCGCCTGCTCGTGCACCGTGTGCGCGAGCCAGACCGGCACCGCGAGGTAGACCAGGAACCCGGTGATGATGGCGGCCAGCGTGCCGCGCGGCAGAGAGCGCGCCGGGTCGCGCAGGTCACCCGACAGGGCGATTCCCGCCTCGATCCCCGTCACCGCCGGGAAGAAGACGGCGAAGACCGCCCAGAACCCCGGCGATACGGGGAGCGCCGTCTCCGCCGCTGCCACCGCCATCCCCGGCCCGCGCCCGAGGAAGAAACTGAGCAGCGACCCGGCGATGACCGCGAGCACGGCATACTGCGTGCGCAGCGTCAGGTCGGCCGACTTCCACGCCAGCGCCGTCAGCGCCAGCAGCGTCGTCACCGCCACCACTTTCGGGGCGAGCGCGGGGAACACGGCACAGACCGACTCGGTGAACCCGGCGATATAGAACGAGATACCGAGCGCCTGCGCGAGGAAGAGCGGCAGCCCCACCGCCGCGCCGGTCTCGATACCGAGCGAGCGCGAGATCATGTAGTAGGCGCCCCCGCCGCCGATGCGCATGTTGGTGGCGATGGCGGCGATGGAGAGCCCGGTGAGGAAGGTGATGCTGGTGGCGAGCGTGACGATGAGCAGCGTCGCCGGCAGTCCGACATGGCCGAGCACCCAGCCGAAGCGCAGGTACATCACCACCCCG
>CAZWUZ010000353.1:0-3345 GCA_964637655.1 uncultured bacterium
CACTCGTCGGCCCCCTGCCGGCGACAGCCGGCGACACCTTCACCCTGCACCTGCGCGGCGGGATGCGGCAGCTGGCGGTTGCCGCGGTGGCCGACCGCTGGCTGCGCGTCGAAGGGCTCGGCGCGGCGCGCGGGTTTATCGTGCGCGGTGACGGCACGGTGCTGGCCGTCGGCCCGGCGCTGACGGCGGCCGCCGGCGTGGCCGCACCGCTGACGGCAGGGGAGCCGCTTCCGGCAGCCACCGCGGAGCAGATGGCACTGACGCAGTCGCTGCGCGCCGGGGAACGCGGTATGCGCACGCTCAGCGACGCCGCGGGGACGGAGTGGGTTGTCGCCTACGAACCGCTGCACGAGTACGGCGGCAGCATCGGACTGCTCCTGCGGTATGCCGACCTGGCGCCGGAATACGAGGCGGCCCGGCAGCGACTGGCCTCGCATGTCGCGGCAGGCGCGGAACTCAACCGTCACACGGCGCGCCGCTGGCGCGTCCTGCTCTTCGTCCTGCTTGCGGTCGCCTGGTTCCTCGCCCTGCTGGGCGGGCGGGTCTTTGTCCGCCTGCTGGACCGGCGCGATGCCGCCTGACGTCTGGGCGGGGTGGCGCGACGCGTTTCTCGCCTACGCGCGCAGTGAAAAAGGACTTGCCCCCAATACCCTGGCAGCCTACCGCCGCGATCTCGACCGTTTCCGCCGCTGGCTGCGGCGGCACGGAGCGCCTGCCCCGGCCCGGGTGACCGGTGCGACCGTCACGGAGTTTCTCGTCGCGGAACGCCGTGGCGGGGCGGCGGCGCGCACCATTGCCCGGCGGCTCTCCGCGCTCAAGATGTTCTTCCGTTTCCTTGTGCTCGACGGACACCTGCGGCAGGACCTGACCGCCGACCTCGAGGCCCCGCATACCGGGAAGTATCTCCCCGACTGCCTCGCGGAGGAGGAGGTCGACCGCCTGCTGGCACAGCCCGACACGATGACCGACGCGGGGGTGCGCGACCGCGCGCTGCTCGAACTGATCTACGCGGCCGGCCTGCGCGTGTCGGAAGCGGCCACCCTCCGCTACGGACAGTGCGCGCTCGACAACGGGGAAATCCGCGTAACCGGGAAGGGGAGCCGCGAGCGCGTGGTGCCGGTGCATGACGGGGCGGTGCACTGGCTGCGCGCGCATCTCGCGCGGCAGGGAACCCCGGCGGCGGACGGGTATGTTTTTGCCGGGCGGAGCGGCGGCGCGCTCACCCGCCAGCGGGTCTGGCAGGTGATCAAGGCGTGCGCGCGGCGGGCGGGACTGGATGCCGCGCGGGTGCGCGTGCACACGCTGCGCCATTCGTTCGCCACCCACCTGCTGCAGCACGGGGCCGACCTGCGGCGCGTGCAGGAACTGCTCGGGCATGCCGATATCGCCACCACGCAGATCTACACCCATGTCAACCCCGCCTACCTCAAGGACCTGCAGAAAAAGTATCATCCGCGCGGCTGAACAGCACACCTAATATATTGACAAGCCGCACGCGAAGCGGTATACTTCCCGCCTACGCGGGCGCTGCGCGCGCTGCTGACCGGGGAGGCAGACACGGCCATGAGCATCTTCGACTTCACACCGCTTGATGACGACGGGTCGCCCCTGCTGCCGGACGCGGTGGAGAGCGCACCGGCGGTGCCGGCGGAGAGCGTGCCGGCCGTGCACATCCGCGACCTGCGCCCGGGGAACATCGTCGAGGGCGTCATCCTCAGCGTCAGCCGCGACGAAGTGGTGCTCGACCTCAACTACAAAACCGAGGGGCTGATCGCCCGCGACGAACTGCCGCCGCACCTCAACCTGCGCGTCGGACAGCCGCTGCGCGCCATGGTCGAACGCGAAACCGACGAGGGGGTGCGGCTCTCCTACCGCCGCGCGATGCGCGAACTCGGCTGGGCGGACATCGAGGCGGCGGCGACAGCGCAACGCAGCGTGCACTGCCGTATCGAGACCTGTGTCAAGGGGAGCGGCTTCCGCGTCGATATCGGCGGGGTCAAGGGGTTCATGCCGCTGTCGCAGGCGGGGATGCCGGGCCTGCAGGATGGCGGGGAACTGGTCGGACGCGAACTCGACTGCCGCATCATCCGCATCGACCGCGACCGCCACGACGTCGTCGTCTCGCACCGCAAGCACCGCGAGGAGCAGCGCGCGGGGGCGGTGCAGGAACTCTTCGGGAAACTCGCGGTGGGCGACCTGGTGCGCGGCACGGTGCGCGCGGTGCGCCGCGACTTCGCCTTTGTCGACCTGGGCGGCGTCGACGCCTTCCTGCATGTCAGCGACCTGGCCTGGCGCTTCGTGCGCGAGCCGCAGGAGGTGGTCAACGAGGGGGAGGAACTCGAGGTGCGGGTGCTCGATATCGACCTGTCCCGGCAGCGCGTCAAGGTCGGGCTCAAGCAGGCGCAGGAGAACCCGTGGACGACCGCGGCGCAGCGTTTCCCGGTGGGGAGCGTGGTCGGCGGGCGCGTGGTTTCGCTGAGCAAGTTCGGCGCTTTCGTCGAGGTGGCGGAGGGGATCACCGGGCTGGTGCCGCTGCGCGAGATTTCGTGGAATGCGCGGTTGCGCCACCCGTCGGAGGAACTGGCGGAAGGCGACCGCGTCACCGTGCGGGTGGAGTCGGTTGACCCCGCCGCGCAGAAACTGTCGCTGTCGCGTCGCGCGGCGCAGGCGGACCCGTGGATCGAGTTCCGCGCCGCACAGCCGGCGGGGAGCGTGGTCGCGGGCACGGTGCGCCACGCCACGCCGCGCGTGGCGTTCATCACCCTGGCCCCCGGCGTGGAAGGCATTCTGCGCCAGGAGGATGTCAGCTGGACGGACGACCGCGGCGAACTGGCGGCGGTGGCCCCGGTTGGCGGCACGGTAACGGCGAAGATTCTCACCTACGACGAGGCCGACCACCTCGTGCGGCTCGGCCTGAAGCAGTTGAGTGACGACCCGTGGCTGCAGGTGGCGGCACGCTACCCGCTGGGGAAAACGGTGACGGGGACGGTGACGCGGCTTGCCCCGTTCGGCGTGTTCGTCGAACTGGAGCCGGGCATCGACGGGCTGGTGCACGTCTCGCAGCTGGCGGCGCAGCCGGTGCACCGTCCCGAGGAGGCGCATTGTGCCGTCGGGCAGTCGCTGCGCGCCAAGGTGATCAAACTCGATATCGCGCAGCGGCGCATCAACCTGTCGGTGCGCGAACTGCTGCAGGACGAGGAGCGGCAGGATATGCAGCAGTACCGTGCCGCGCATCGCGGCGGCGGTGTCTCGCTCGGTGACCTGCTGGGCACCGACCTGTCAGCCCTGCTCAAGCCGCGCGACGGGGAGGGCGGCAACTGATGGCGGTCATCGACCCGGGCTGGT
>CAZWUZ010000354.1:0-3333 GCA_964637655.1 uncultured bacterium
GAATCATCCTCGGCGCTGCGTTCCGTGCGGATGACCTTGTCCTCACGCGCCCGCTCTTTGCCAATGATCGCACTGGTCACCGAAGTCGCCGCCTGGCGATCCGTCTGGGCCCGGGCCCTGGCCAGCGCCTCGTCGGCGCGGGCGCGGGCCCGGCTGATCACCGCGTCCGCGCACTCATCGACGGCGGTGAGCGCCTCGCCGAGGGCGTTGTCAACCTCAGCACGTTCGACCCGCAAACTCTCGTCGGTCTGTTCGCGTTCCACATTATCGGTTTGCTGCTGCATGCTGGTTGCCTCCACGGGGGCGGTCATGGCTTGCGCAGCAGGCGCCACGGCTCGCGGTTGACGGTTTCGGTAAACTGCCGCAGGTTCTCCATGCTCACTGCCAGGTCGGAGGTTGCACTGGTCTCGCGCTTGACGGTCTCCGTCAATTGCCGGACGTTCTGCATGCTGATGGCGATATCGGAGGTGCCGCCGGTCAGGCGCTCGATATTGGTCGCGACCAGTTCGGAAATCTGCGGCACGCGCTCCCCGACGAAGGCGAAGTTATCCGGCGCCACCGGGCTCGTTTCCCTGCCCTGAATGAAGTCGATCACCATCTGTCCCATAAGCCCCTGCTGGTAGAGGCGGGTGGTTACCTCGCTGCGCACCCCGGCGTCCCGCTCGACCTGAACCTCGATCACCACCTCGTAGTCCGGATGGCTGTCGGGCCGGTCAGCCAGCGGCACGGGGGAGACGAGGCCCGCGACCTCGCCAATCTGACGCCCGGCCAGCAGCACCGGATCGCCCGGCCGCAGGCCGGAGGCATTGTCGAAGGACACGTAAAAGGTGTTCATCGGGGTCAGCACGCCGGGCAGTCCAATCACCACCAGCGCCGCGCCCAGCACCGCCAGCACGACCAGCACCATGATGCCCGTGGATATTTCATTGCGATGGATCTGCATCGGTTGCCTCCCTGGCAGGAACAGCGTGATGGCCCAAAAACGCGCGAACGGCCGGGTTGGCCGACCGGCGAAAGGCGTCCGGCGCCGCATTTTCCGCGATCCGCCCCCCGTCAAGCAGCAGCATCCGGGTGGCCACGCGAAAGGCGCTGTCCATATCGTGGGTCACCACGATCGACGTAACGTTATGTTGCTCCCGCAAACCGATGATGAGCCCGTTGATGCTGGCGCTGTTGACCGGATCGAGGCCGGCGGACGGTTCATCAAACAGCACGAGTTCCGGTTCCAGCACGAGAGCCCGCGCCAGTCCGGCGCGTTTCCGCATGCCGCCACTCAGTTCATCCGGCAATTTGTCCTTAGCGTCCGCCAGTCCGACCAGTTCGAGTTTGGCCGCGACCAGCGTGTTGATTTCCGCGGTGGTCTTGTCGGAGATTTCCTCGAGGGGAAAGGCCAGGTTCCGCCCCACGGTGAGCGATCCTAACAGCGCCGAGTTCTGGTAGACCATACCGATCATGGCCCGCAAACGGTTGAGCTGGCGGCGGGGCAACGTGGTGATCTCCTCACCCTTGAACTGGATGGACCCGGCATCGGCCGTGAGCAGGCCAAGCAGCAGGCGGAGCAGCGTGCTTTTCCCGCTGCCGCTCTGCCCCATGATCACCAGGGTTTCCCCGCGCTGCAAGTCCAGGTCGAGTCCGCGGAGAATTTCCTTGTCGCCAAAAGCAAGCTGTACGCCCTGCATCCGCATCAGCAGCGTGTCCGGGTTCGTCATTTGAGCACGATAAAGAACAACACGTTGCAACCCGTGTCGCACGCGATGACCGTGGCGATGGCCGCCACCACGCTGTAGGTGGTGGCGAGTCCGACGCCGCTGGCCCCGCCACGGACCGACAGTCCCTTGTAGCAGGCGATGAGCCCGATAATGCCGCCGAAGAGCACGCTTTTGACGATGCCCGACACGATATCCTTCACCAGCAGATGCGACATCACCTGATCCCAGAAGTAGCCGTAGGAGATGTTGAGTGCCGCGCTCGAAATCAGGGCGCCACCGAATATTCCGGACACATCGGCCAGCACCGCCAGGCACGGGGTCAGCAGCACCACCGCCGCCACCCGGGGCAGCACCAGATAGCGCAGCGGCCCGATTCCCATCCCTTCAATCGCCTCCACTTCCTCCGCCACCACCATGGAACCGAGTTCAGCCGTGAAGGCGGCCCCGACGCGCGAGGCCACGATAATGCCGGCCAGCAGGGGACCCAGTTCCCGGGTAAACGAGACGGAGACAATCGACGGCACCAGGGCAACGAGCCCGAACAGCTGCAGTTGGTAGCCGGTGAGCAGGGCCATGGTCAGTCCGAAAAAGAGGGTGACGAGCGCGACCAGCGGCGCCGAGCCGGGCCCCACCAGCCGGGTCTGGATGAAGAACGTCGACCAGCGCACCGGCATCCGGCCGGCAGCCAGACGGTCCCCGAGTTCGGCCATCGTTTCCCGCGTCAGCCAGACCAGGCCGCTGAGTTCCCGGAGGAAGCCGACAGCAGCAGCGCCCAACTGCGCAAGCATCATGGCATCGCTTACGCCGGCGTTGCCGGGCGCGGCAGGGTGACGGTAAACAACGCGCCCTGTCCGGGCTCACTGGCCACGTCGATGCGCCCGTGCTGCCGGCCGATGAGGTCGGCGGCAACGCTCAAGCCGATGCCCAGCCCGCCATGCTGGCGGGTGGTGGAACTGTCCAGCTGGTAGAACTGTTCGAAGATATGCGCCTGGCTGGCGGCGGCGATGCCCGGCCCGCTGTCGCGAATATGAAACCTGGTTTCCGACGGGGTGGCCATGGCGCTGATGCTGACCGTGCCGCCGGGCGGGGTGAACTTGACCGCGTTGTCCGCGAGGTTGACCAGCGCCTGGAGCAGTTGCCCGCGGTCCGCGAACACCACGACGGCACCACCTTCGCACTGCAGGGTGAGTTGACGTTCCTGCGCCTTGTCGCGCACCATGGTGACGACCTCGTCCAGCAGCCCGGCGGCGGAAAACATGGTGTACGTGAGCGGCAGCCCGCCGCGGTCACCACTGGCGAGTTGCAGCAGGTTGTTGATGAGCATGAGCTGGCGATCGATATTGCGCAGGATCACCCCGCACTCGGCCTGCTGTTGCGGCGTGACGGGACCGGAAATTCCGGCGCCGATCATTTCGGTGTAGCCGCGCGCCGTGACCAGGGGCGTGCGCAGTTCGTGCGAGATATTGGCGAGCAGATTATTCTTCATGCCGTCGAGCACGCGCAGGCGCAGAATCGCCGCCTTCAGGGACTTGTTCTTGTCTTCGAGCCGGCGGATCAGCACCTCGTTGTATTCCTTGAGGTATACCGGTTCGGGATATTCTTCCAGGTACACGGGCGCGAGAGG
>CAZWUZ010000355.1:0-3272 GCA_964637655.1 uncultured bacterium
CTCTTTTTTTTGTTTTCTCCCCTGGGTGTCCCCCCCCGGCGCGCCCCCCGCGCGCCCGGCTCGCTCATCTACTACCTGATGACCACCGCCAGTCCGGTCGACCCGTGGCACCGCATTGCCTCGGACGAAATCCTGCTCTACCATGCGGGCGTGCCGATGACCCAGCTGCTGCTCTATCCCGACGGCAGCTGGCGCGAAATCACGCTCGGTCCCGATTTCGCCGCGGGCCAGGTGGCGCAGCAGGTCATTCCCGCCGGCACCTGGATGGGGTTCGTCAAGCAGGGTGGCGCACAGCACGGCTGGGGACTCTACGGGGTGCTGGTCGTCCCCGGGTTCGACCTTGCCGACCTCGAGATGGCGCGCACCGTGCCGCAGCTGGCGGCACTGAAGCGTCAGTACCCGTCAGCGGTGGCCCGCGCGACGGAGCTCGGCCTCTTCCCGGAAAACGGGTTCATCACCGAGTAAACGATTCGTTCAGAAAACCTGCGCCAGCGCCTCGCCGAGCGTGCGCGCTCCAGGTGACATCACGGAAGCCGCGAAACCAACCAGCACGGCCGCGAAGAGCATGATCAGGTAGTACTTGCAGGTGGCACCGAACAGCCCGGTGGAGGTTTCCGGCAGGGCCAGCGAGCGCACCGGCTTGACCAGCGCGAACGCGAGCAGTGTCTCGAAGGCCGCATCCGTGAGAATCAGCGGCGCCTGCCAGAGCACGTAGCCGCCGCTGAACATGATGAGCAGGAGCAGCGGCAGGATGAAGAGCAGGGCACAGCCGAGTTCGCTCGATGTGCCCGCCTCCGCCACCGACGAGACGGCATCAGCCAGTTCCACCCCGTCGCGCAGGCCGATGGGACCGTTGTCCTCGGTTTGCCCGTACAGCCGCGCCGGTGCATGTGCTGCCGCCACCTGCCGCGGCCAGGTCGGATCGTCCTCGAGTTCGCGCCGGATATACGCCAGCCAGAAAAACCCGGCGGGAAAGAACGCCAGGTAGGCGATGGTCACCACCAGCGCGTAGCGCACCGGCAGCGACCAGACCCCGTACGTTTTCAGCAGGTGGTTGGCAAGCATCCCCGCGCCGACCACCAGCGCGAAGAGTACCGCCATGTGATGATGCAGCCAGAACTTCCGGCTGAACGCCGCGCGGAGTTTCCCGCGCAGGTTCACCGCCATGTCAGTTCAGCTCGTCATCCGTCCAGTAACGCGTCCCCTTGACCGTCGCCTGCAGCGCCAGTCCCGCCTCGGTCATCTGGTAGATGGTGATGTTGTCGAGCACGACCTCGCCGCCGACCGAACCGCCCATATCGCCCGCCTGCGCCGCCGCGTCGGCATGCGCGCCGAATTCCCACCCCTGGTCGATGAAGCGCTGCATGGTCTCCGCGTTATGGAACACGAAGACCGCGCGGAAATCCTTGATCCCCCAGCCGAGCCCGAGTCCCAGTTCGCCCATTTTCATGTAGGTGTCGCGACCCGTGCGGTTGTCGCGCACGATGCCGCGCCCGCCGCTGAAGCTGGCGAAAATCACGTTGATGTTGGCATTGCTGAACACCGCGTAGCCGGGCGCCGCCGCCACCTGCGCCTGCACCGACGGCTTGACCCGGTAGAGGTCGGCCAGCACCTGCTGCCGCATATCCTTTACCGCCTGCCGCCGCTGCTCCAGCGCATACTCGCCCGACCCGGCGTTCGGCGTGGTTCCGCACGCCGCGACCATGACCACCATCACCACGCACAGCACTGCCAGTATCACTCGTTTCATCAGTGCACCTCCCCGGGATTGGTCATCAGCGGAAATCCATCAGTTCGGCAACCGCGCGCCGCGGCGGCGCGGACGGCTGCTCACCGGCGTACCCGGTCGGGACCACCGCCACCGGGCGCAGGTGATGCGGCAGGCGCAGCGCACTGCGCAGGGCCTGCGCGCGAAAAGACGCCACCCAGCACGTCGCCAGTCCCGCCGCGTGCGCTGCCAGCAGGTAGTTCTGCAGCGCCGCCGCCGCATCGAGCAGCGTGTACTCCTCCGCCCCGCGCGCGCCATACTGTTTGCGCAGGCGCCTGTCGGCGCAGGCGACCAGCAGCAGCGGGGCCGTGGCGACAAAGCGCTGCGTGCACGCCGCGGCGACGCTGCGCCGCAGTTCCGTATCGGTTACGAAGATGAAATAGCGCGATTGTTCGTTCCCCGCGCTGGGCGCCCAGGCGAGCGCCTCAGCCAGCACGGGAAGCAGTTCCGCCGGCACGGGCGTATCAAGGAAGCGCCGCACGCTGCGCCGACCGCGCATCGCCTGCATCAGTTCCATACGTTCAGTATACCATAGATGGTAAGTAACTGTTCAGCCACCCACGCATCTTGCAAAGCGACCCCTTGGGCCACCCTTCCCTCTCCCGCCGCAGGCGGAAGAGGGTGTATTGCCTTCCCCCTCTCTGAGGGGGAAGGTTGGATGAGGGTGAATAGTTGCGATGGTCAGGGGTAATCAGTGAACGGCCACACGAAACGTGCCGCTTATCCAGCCGCCCGATGACGGTCCGGAGAACGACCCTTCCGCGCGCTCCGCGGTCCAAACGGAAAACCGCACGGTGCCGCGGGAACTGTGCGTGACGCCGCTGGCGGGAACGCTGTACTGCAACTCCGCGGGATAGTCCGTCTGCAATGCCGGCGCCCCGGCCGCCACCGTGATGACCATATCGTACTGCCTGCCCGCACTGACCCGTGACGCCTCCAGGCGCAGCGCATCATCCACCCGGCGCACCTGCGGATACTCAGCAGTACCGGTACCGGAAACGTAGCTGATGTTCTCGCCACCCTGTGTCATGACAATCTGGTACCCGTGCTGGTCAGCCAGCGTTTCGTCCAGCAGTTGCCGCCCGGCCGTGCACCCTGTCAGGCAGCACACAGCCAGCAGCACGACGGCGATACTGAAATACTGCCGAAGGTTCATGCTCTGTGTCATGTACGTACTATACCCTCTGCGCATCCGCTCCGCAAGAGAGTTACGGCTTGCGTGCGGTCAGCGCGGCGGAGACCGCGTAGCGTCCTGCGCCGGTACCCGGAAACCACTGGTCGAGCATCGCACGGCTCTCTTCCCGCGGTTCGACCGCCGCCATGACGAATCCACAGCGCGTGAGCATTGCCAGCAGGTCGTCGACCGCCGCCGCGCCGGCAATACACCCCGCATGCAGCGCCATGTCACGCCGCACTGCCTCAGGAATTGGCGCAGTAGCGACGATGTCCGACACCGCCAGCCGCCCTCCGGGCTTGAGCACGCGATACGCCTCGCGCAGCACCT
>CAZWUZ010000356.1:0-3268 GCA_964637655.1 uncultured bacterium
TCTGCCGCGAGCTGCTTGCGGAGCAGCCGGACGATGCCGCGGTATGGCGCGAGCTCGGCATGGCCCTGATGCGCCAGGGGAGGATGCAGGAAGCGGAAGAGGCGCTGAACCGCTGCCTTGTCCTTGATCCCGGGAACACGCTGGCATGTTCGCTGCTCCATGACTGTGAACGTGCGGCTGCCACTGCGCGGATGGATGAGACCGATCGTGCGCTGACGCGGCTCCGGGATCAGGAAGCGAGCACCGCGCGCAGCGAAAGCATCGAGGCATGCCGCCGGCTTATGGCGACACTGTCTGACAGCGCGTACGCGCGCGCCCGACTGCAATTGGCGGAGTTTCAGCAGCGTGGGGGGGAGTGCTGCGCGGCGCTGTCCCATTGCCGGATGCTGGTCGATGACACGCAGCCCGCGGTGCGCGAGCGGGCGCAGGCGATGGAACGCGCGCTGGCAGCGCAGTGCATGACGGATAAGGTTGAGCGCGCACTGGCACGGGAAATGGCGCTGGAAGCGGCGGCATCACCCCGTGCGCGGCATGCTCGGGCCGTCCGCCTCTGCCGGGAAGCGTTGCGGCACGACGGAAACTGCGTGGAGGCATACCGGACGCTCGCTGCGCTGTTGGCACAAGAAGGAAAATCGAGCGAAGCGGCCATCGCACAAGCCCGGGCGGATCGCCTGGCAGAGGAAAACCGTGTCCTGCCCGCACGTACGGATCTCGCCGCCGCGCAGGAGGCGGTACGGCTGAATCCGCGTGACGAGGAGGCGCGGCGGCGCCTTGCCTCGCTGTACGTGCAACGCGGGGAGTACGGCGCGGCGGTGCAGGAATACCGTGCCATCAGAGTGCTGCTGACGGATCCATGGCAGCGCGAGCAGATAGACCAGACCATTCGGATGGTGCAGCAGCGAGCCGACCGTACTGCCGGGCGATGAGCGGGTGACGTGCATGGAAGATGCTATGAACGATGCGAAAGCCGGGGAAGCGCAGCGGCTGTACGAACCGCAGCCGGTTACGCCGGAACGCAGGCCGATCGCGCCGCGGGAACCGCTGCTCGCGCCGGAAGAGATAGATACACTGCTTTCCAGCCATGTCGAGCCGCGCCTGCTGCCGCCGGAGAAACTTGAAGAAATGCTGCTGCGCATGGATGGTTACGCTCTGCAGATGGTGCTGCGCAAAGTGACTCAAGCCGATATTGCGGCGTTGTTGACCATGTGCCGACCTGAGACGAAGGCCTGCATCGAGTCGCAATTGTCCATGGGGGCGCGGCGCATGCTGGCAGACGAGATGAAGCATGCGTACAACCGGGAGCAGGCCCTGGTGGCGCGGGAAAAAATCTGTGCGATGATCAACCGGCTTGAGCAGGCAGGAAACATTATTCTCGAGATGTCGCCGGAACTTGTGGCGTTGCGTGAGGAATATCGCGCCCGCGCCGCGAGCGAAGAGCATGACACGAAATAGCCGACCGGTGCAGGCGTGATGCATATCCTGATCGCGCTGCTGCTGCTTGCTCTTGCCGGCAGTATCGGTGTCGTGCTGTTGACTGTCTGGCTGATCAAGCGCGGGCAATGGCATGAGGCAAGGCAGTTCCATAATCCGTTTCAGCAGCATCTGGTGCGCGCGTGCCTTGTTGTGTTTGCTGCCTGGGTGGTCTGCGTGATGGCGTATATGCTGCTGCCGGGAGCATGGAGCATGGCGATCAACATCGTCTACCTGGCGGTATTCGTCGGTGTCTGCCGGTTTGTATACCGGCGGGTGCGTTGCCCGCATTGCGGACGTTCGCTGCTGACACGCATCAATGAACTGTCGCGCGCTGACCTGATCACACTTTGTTGTGACCATTGCCGCAAAGAACTGCTGCGACGTGCGCACGGCATCCCGGGAAGGGAGGAAGGAAACAGATGCTGAAGAAACTGGCAATTATCACAGCGGGCGTGCTCGTGGTTTTCGTCGGGTACATGTATTATCAATTCCGCATACATTTGGTGGAATTGCCGCCGGCGCAGGCAATGCAGGGCCTGCAGTACTATATCGGTGCGGCCTTGTATCCATCGGTATCGCGCGCGGAGTGTTCCGTACTGGGCGGGTTTCATCTCGATAACTTTGCGTGGTATCGATTCCCATGTGCTCCGGACGATCTGCAGAATATCGTTGCCCATATTACGGGTGGAACGGACTCGAGTTCATACTATTCCGGGGTGGCGACCTTTCATCCGGGGGCAATATATGACGGAGAACAGAACTACCACCTGCTGCTGGACAACGAACGTTATGTGTTTAGTTACTTTTCATGGTACGACCCAGACTGGTGGAACAAGGAGACACTCGGCGGAATGATGTTCTACCAGTTCCGCATCAACCGGGGACAAGGACATATCGACCTGTTCTACGATGCTGCCACACAGACAGCGTATATGCATGTTGTCGAAGGATCATGATTGCCCGGTAAACCATATTGACATGCATAGCAACGCATAGTACCATACGAACGTATGGCGTTGGCGGGGAGGCGATCCCCCCCCGTATGCGGAAGGAGAAGATAATGAGCAGAGGCAAGGCCCTCACCCTGGCGGTATTCACCCTGTGGCCGTTTCTCTACATGGTCATATTCTTCTGCACAGTATTCGGCATGGTTATGTTCAATGCCGGAATGCGCGGCCATGCATCAGAACCGCCGCTGTTGTTCCTCGTCGTCTTCACCCTGCACTTCCTGACCATACTCGAAATCTTTGTGTTGCTGGCAATCTACATCGTCCACCTGTTCAAGACGGACCGGGTGCCGCAGGACAAAAAGGCGCTCTGGGCGGTGGTGCTCTTTCTGAGCAATATGCTGGCCATGCCGGTCTACTGGTACCTGTATATCTGGAAACAACTCGATGGCAGCAGCCCGGCAGTCGGCGCAGACCTGCCCCCTGCCCGCAAGGAGAATGACAATGGATGATGGACATCAGGAGATGAAGGCGACTGACGATGCCACGAAGCGCCCACGCCGGGGACTGAGGCCGTGGCTGATCATCCTGCTCTCGGTTGCCGCCGGAGTTGCTCTCTCATGGGGCTACTGGCAGTTGCAGCCGAGCATCTATCAGGCGCAGGCGACACTCACATTTTCCTGGCAGGACCCGGTGATCAACACGGCTTTCCAGCGGACGGCGGATATCTACCTTGCTGCCGATTGCCAGAGGTTGGTTGCCGATGAGCGGATCATCGGGCAACTGGTTCGGCAGTTCTACCCGGAAGATACTGAACCCGCCGCGGTCGAACGGCGCAAGCATATCCT